>DASYLM010000032.1:0-5151 GCA_036009565.1 Pseudonocardia sp.
CGAGCCACGCGGGGCGTGCCACGCGAGCCTGTTTGCCGAGCTGCCCACGGTGCGGGTCGGACGGCGGAAGAGCCTGCCTGGTGTGCGGTTCGGTAACCACCGGCAGCTGCCTCGGCGGCCCGGCGGCCGGTTCGGTGGCAGATGACGTAGGCGATGACGTCGCGATGACGTTGGCGTTGGCAACGAGCCGCACTTGGGCGCTACCTGAGCGGAGCCATGATCAACGGGACATCAGGGTTGTTTTCGCGGCCCTCAAACAGCCCTGATGTCCCGTTGATCACTGGCCGGTGGTCCATGTGGAGTCGTCCGTGAGGTTGCGGTGCGCTGAGCAGCCCTGTTACCGAGCTGCACACCAGGCAGGTTTTTGCGGCTTGCGGCCGGCCTCCGGTGCAGCTCGGTAACACCAGGCAGGCCGCGGAGCTCGGGAACATGCTTCCGGTGCGGCTCGGCAACTGCTGCAAGCCGCGTCCTGACGCCGCGACCTGACGCCGCCTCCTGAAAGCCGCGTCCTGACGCCGCCCCGTGAAAGCCGCGTCGTGAAAGCCGCGTCGTGAAAGCCGCGTCGTGAAAGCCGCGTCCTGACGCCGCGACCTGACCCGCGGTTACATCGGCCGGCTGGCCAACACCTCGGCGAACCGCTGCTGCGACCGTGCCGCGCGCCGTGCGTGGTAGGCGATGGGCAGGTAGCGCACCCGTTCCGGCAGCGCGGCGTTGACCCGCCCGGCGAGCTGCCCGAACGCACGCAGCTCGAGCTCGTCGGCCCGGCTCCAGGACAGCCTCAACTTGTCCCGCGCCGCCGGCGGCAGAGTGCCGACGGTGACCAGCCGGTTCAGTTCGGACCCGACTGTGCGCACCGGCGCCCACAGTGCGCGCAGCGGCGCGGGCAGGCCGGGCGGCGGCGGGGCCTTCGCGGCGGTGGCCAGCACGTTGTGCGCGGTGGGGTGGTCGACCAGGGTGCTCTCGACCATGTCGTCGAAGTAGGCCCAGTAGGCGTCGGTGGTGGGCGGCAGCATCCGCTCCGGCACCTGCAGGATCCGGCACATCCGCAGCACCTCCCGGTAGGCCCGCTGCTCCTGCTCAGGGGTCAGCGGGCGGGACAGGAAGTACCGGGAGTAGGTCAGGGTGGCGTGGTAGGCGGTCAGCGGCACCCACGCCCACGGCGCAGCGGCCAGTGCATGGTGGGTGTGGCCGTGCTCGTCGGTGGCGTTCAGCGTCCGGTGCATCCGGCGCAGGCGGTTGCCCTCGTCCAGCGCGGTCTGGCCGCCGTAGACCCAGGTCTGCACCGAGGAGAAGCTCCGCGCCGCCCTCCCCCACGGGTCGGTGCGGTAGCTCGAGCGCTGGCCCACCACGGTGCCGATGGCCGGGTGCATCACCTGCAGGATGAAGGCGCTGCCGGTCGTCGCGGCGAACAGGGCGTGCCCGTTCAGGTCCCAGAGCAGGTCCCCGGGCGCGAACAGCTCCGGCGCGGGCGGCGGCCGGTCCACGTCGACCCGGTCCGTGGTCTGCGTTGTCATCGTTGACCTCCTCGCCTCGAGGTCTATATTGAAACGCGATTAAATACCCGCTTTCAACTCGTGTTCAGGCAGGACCCAGATGCCGCGCCCTCCGGAGCTCTCACCTCGAAAGACGCCCCGCCAGCAGCGGTCCAAGGACATGCTGGAACGCATCATCGAGGCGGGTACTCGCGTTCTGTCCGAGCACGGCTACGACGGCGCCTCGACGAACCGGATCGCCGCCGAGGCCGGGATCAGCAGCGGCTCGCTCTACCAGTACTTCCCGAACAAGGACGCCATTGTGACGGCGGTGCTCGAGCGGTTCTCCGACCAGCTGGTGGCGCGCATCGACGCCCAGCTCGCCCGTGCGGCCAACATGCCGTGGCGGGAGAGCGGCCGCGCGCTCCTCGCTGCCCAGTTCGAGGTCTTCGAGGAGAACATCGGGCCGCTGCGCACCGTCATCGAGCGGGTCCCCCAGCTCGGCGGCACCGACAAGCTGGACGCGCTGCGGCGCCGGATCGCCGACCTGGCCCGGCTGTACCTGCGCGCGCACCGCGACCAGTTCCGGGCCGACCTGGACATCGAGGCGGCCGTCTGGATCATGGTCGAGATGCCGAGCCAGCTCGCCATCCGCTACCTGGTCCAACCACCCGCCATCCCGAGGGACCGGATGATCAACGAACTGGCCGATATGCTCATCGGCTACCTGACCCGACCGGCCCCGGGCCGATGAGTCCGGGGCCGATGAGTTCCGGGCCGACGGGCCCCGACCCGGCGCGGGTGCCGCCGCTGAGCGGCGTGGCGAAGCTCGCCCTGACGTTCCGCCTCCCCCGGCGCGGCCGCGGCTTCTGGTTCGGGCTGGCGATCGAGCTGCTCTGGCCGTTCCTGGCCGTGTTCACCCGGCTCGGCTGGCGCGGCGGGGAGCACCTGCCCGAGGGCGGTTTCCTACTGGCGGTCAACCATCTGTCGTTCGCGGATCCCATCGTCGACACCGCGTTCGTGCTGGCACACCGGCGGGTGCCCCGGTACCTGGCCAAGTCGGAGCTGTGGCAGACGCCGGTCGTACGGCGGGTGTTGGCCGGCGGCGGGCACATCCCGGTGTACCGCGGCGGCTCAGGAGCGGCGGGGGCCTACCGGGACGCGGTCGAGGCGGTGCGCCGGGGCGAGTGCGTCGTCTTCTACCCGGAGGGGACGTACACCCGCCATCCGGAGGGTTGGCCGATGCGCGGGCTGAACGGGGTGGCCCGGGTGGCGCTGGAGAGCGGCCGGCCGGTCATCCCGGTGGCGCAGTGGGGCAACCAGCGGCTGCTGCCGCGCGGCTCGGTCTGGCCGCGGTTGCTGCCCCGGCGTTCGGTGCGGGTGCTGGCCGGCGGGCCGGTGGACCTGAGCCGGTTCAGTGGTGCCCCGCTGACCAGGCAGAACCTGACCGCCGCGACCGCGGAGATCATGACGGCGATCACCCGGCTGCTCGGCGAGCTGCGCGGCGAGACGCCGCCGGCACCGCGCTGAGGGTGCGCCGGCGCGGTGCCGGTTCGGCTCAGTGCCGCTGCGGGGTGACCTGCTTCGCGGTCTCGGCGAGGAAGTCACGCATCGCGGCCACCAGCTTCGCCGGTTGGTCCTCCGCGACCAGGGTGTAGCTGTCCTCGATGGTGACCAGTCGCCCGTGCGGGTACGTCGCGGCCAGCTCGGCGCCGTGCGCGGCCGGCATGATGCGGTCCTCCCCCGCCCACACCACCAGCACCGGCCGGTCGAACCGGCGGTTGCGCCCGGCCCACTCCAGCAGCACCTCCCTCGGCGGCACACTCACCGCGTACTTGGCCAGGTCGGCCCGCACGGCCGGCTGGGTGGTGGCCGGGGTGAACCACTCGTCCATCACCTCGGCCGGCACCGGGCGTTTGCTCATCCAGCCCCAGGAGCCGGGCGCACGGCGCAGTGGCCGCCAACGCAGCAGCCCCATCGTCGCGGCCAGGCCGCCGGGTACCCGCGCGGCGAGCGTCAGCACCCGCCCCGGCAGACCCGGCGGGTAGTTGTCGAAGGCCTCGCAGGCGATCAGCACCAACCGGGACACCCGCTCGTCGCGCCCGAGGGCCACCATGACCTGGGCGCCGCCCCAGTCGTTCTGCACCAGGGTCACCTCGTGCAGGTCCAGCCGCTCGAGGAACTCCTCGACCAGCAGGGCGAGGCCGGTCAGCGAGAGGTCGGCGTCGGGGTCCATCGGCCGCCGGTGGCCGCCGAGCGGCAGCGTCGGGGTCACACAGCGGAACTCCAAGCCGAACTCGGCGACCACGTGCCGCCAGGCCGAGCCGGTCATCAGCACCCCGTGCAGGAACACCAGCACCGGACCCGGGCCGCCGGTGTCCTGGTACTCGATCGTTCCCGCGGACAGCTCGATCTGTGGCACCGGGCACGCTCCTCGATTGGCACCGTGTCTTGTTGCGTCTGAACAGCTCGGTTCTTGATAGATCGTTCTACTATGTGTCAGAGTAGGGCTCCGCGGCGGGCCCGGGCAAGCAAATACGGAGAGGTGCGCATGACCGACACGAAGACCCGGATCGTGACGAAGAGCGGGGAGCTGTTCCGGCGCAACGGCTACGCCGGGACCGGCCTCAAGCAGATCGCCACCGAGGCCTCGGCACCGTTCGGTTCGATCTACCACTTCTTCCCCGGCGGCAAGCAGGAACTGGCCGCCGAGGTGATCCGGACGTCGGGGCGCATCTACCAGGACCTGGTCATGGGTCTGCTCGACCAGGCCGCCGACCCGGTCCAGGCGATGGAGCACGGCTTCGCCGCCGCGGCCCAGCTGCTGGTGGACACCGACTTCGCGGACGCCTGCCCGATCGCCACCATCGCCCTCGAGGTCGCCAGCACCAACGAGGCGCTGCGCCGGGTCACCGCCGAGGTGTTCGACGCGTGGACGGCCGCCGGCACCGAGCGGTTCGAGCGCTGGGGTTACCCGGCCGACGCGGCGCGCCGCCTGACCATCGCCTTCATCTCGACTCTGGAGGGAGCGTTCGTGCTCGCCCGGACCCAGCGCAGCACCGAACCGCTGCAGGTGGCCGCCGCCACCATGTCGGCCGCCATCCGGGACGCCCGGCCGGCCTGACCCCGGCGGCGGCGTCTCACGGCACCTCCCGGTACCGGTACGGGTGCCGGCCCTCCGGCGACGCGGTCAGTGGGCGGCGGGGCGGGTGAGCTCGGTGTTGACGCCCCCGCGCCGCGTCACGCCGGCTTGACGCGCGGCGGCCGGTCGACGGCCCACCGAAAAGCGCTGGCCCGCACCTGTCGAACATTCTCGACGGGCGCGGGCCAGCGCTGAGTTGTTGCGTGGGTGGGCGATCAGCCGCCGCCGCGGCCTCCACCGCCGCCGCCGGTACCGCCGCTGGGGCTGCCGGAGACGGTTGCCTGGGGCAGCTGGATGGGCTGGCCCTCGGTCAGGCCGGAGAGTACCTGGGTGTTGTCGTCGCCGACCAGGCCCGGCTGGAACTGCTGCAGGCGGGGTTTGCCGTCCGGTCCCGGGACGTTGACGAAGGACCCGCCGCCCTGCTTGATGACCGCCGAGTTCGGCACCACCAGCACGTTCTCCAGGTCCGCCACCAGCACGCCCGCCTCGGCGGTCTGGCCGGTCCGCAGCCGGGGGTCGGAGTCGGTGAGCAGGATC
>DASYLM010000033.1:0-19371 GCA_036009565.1 Pseudonocardia sp.
ATCAACACACTCTTACCGGTACCCGAAGGCCCCAGGATCGTGGTGATCGCATCGTCCTGGAACATCAGATCCAGACCGGACAGGATCGTCGCGGCGCCGAACGACTTGTGCAGGTTGCGCACCTCCATGCTGTGCGCGGCGTGCTTGCCGTTGCCCTCCGTGGGCAGCCGGGAAGAATCCCGGCTGCCCACGGTCGAATTGAAGGACATGTCGCTCCTGTGTGAATGGTCAGAGGGCCGTCATCAGTTAGCGATCGGTGCGTTCGGGGACAGACCCCAGAAGAGCTGCGTCCCGAGTACGCCGACGATGTGAATCAGAACCATGTTCAACATCATCGACTTCGCCGTATTTCGCCCCACTCCGACCGAGCCGCCTCTGGCGGTGAAGCCGTAGTAGCACCCGACAAATGTGATGACCGTCCCCATCGACATGATCTTTATCTGGGAGTACAAGAAGTCCGCTGGATTCTGGTACAGCCAGAAGATGTAGAGGTAACCACCTGGGGATACCCCGCCGAGGTTGACCACGGTGACCAGGTACGCGGTGACGTACATGACGCCGAGACCAACCGTGTAGAGGAACGGCATTGCGATCCACACCGCGAGGATCCGGGTGCCGACCAGGTAGCTCCGGGACTTGATCCCCATGACCTCCATCGCGTCGATCTCGTCCGCGATGCGCATGGACCCGAGTTCAGCGACCAGACCGCAGCCCACCTTGGCCGCGAAGATATAGCCCCACATGTAGGGCGCCATCTCGCGCAGTGAGCACCAGGCGTTGAACACACCCGAGTAGATCGGCGCACCGATCTGCTTGAGGGTGTAGCTGGCTTCCAGGCCGCACTCGGTGCCCATGACACCTTGCATGACCCAGATGATCAGGCCGCTGGACAGGATCAGAATGCCGGCCTGGTGGAAAACCTCGGTGCTGTACTTCCGCACGTCCGGCAGGGAGCGGATAACACTCCCGCTGAATCGGGCGATCTCGCCGACCGAGCCGAGGACGTTCTTGATGCCCTCCACCGGCGTCGGCTTGGTGGGAGGCGGTGCGCCGTTGGGCCCAGGTGTGGGCGGGCCTGACCGATCTTCGGTAATGGTCATGTCAGCTCCTCCCGCTTACCGGTAGACCTGCATGTCGGGGTTGAGCCCCAACATGAGCGTCGTGAACGCGAAGTTGAACATCCAGATCCCGGCGAACGCGATCACCACGGCCTGGTTGACCGCGCGACCCACACCGATCGGGCCACCCTCGGCCCGGTAACCCTTGTAGCAGCACACCACGCCGATGATCAGGCCGAACAGCGCGGTCTTGACGACGCTGCACCACATGTCGGTCGTCGTGGCGTTGTTCCAGAAGTTGCCGAAGTAGGCATTGGTGTTGGCGTCCAGCTCCCATGCCGCGAGCAGCCCCCCGAACACACCGAAGGACAGTGCAACGACGTCCATCAGGCCGGTCATGATCGTCAGCGCGATCACTCGGGGCAGGATGATCGTCCGGATGGGGTCGACGCCGAGAACCTCCATGGCGTCGAACTCCTCCCGGATGCGTCGCGCTCCGAGGTCCGCCGTGATCGCCGTGCCCATCACGCCGGCCACGACCATCGCGTTGATCCATGGAGCAAACTCACGAACGCTCGCCATCAGGAAGAACGAGCCAAGACGTTCCGGGATACCGAAGAGCAGGAAGATGTTTCCCCCCTGCAGACCCGGAGCTCCGAACCCGAACGCGGTTGTCGAGATGATCATCGGCAACCAGCAGAGCTTGAGGATTTCGAACATCTGCTCGCGGACGTCGCCCCAGTAACCCCTGGGGTTGGTGACCGCACTCTTGGTCACTGCGATCAGGAGCTCCAGCATCTCGCCGGCCTGCTGGAGTGGCCTGGTGGCCGCGCCTCGAGCAGAACGCAGCCCCTTGCCGAACTTCGGCGCGGCGACTGCCTTGGTATGCCCGGGAGAACCGAGCGTCCCGGTGCCTTGCACTGGGGTCGTCATCTCTCACTCCATCCATTTCTCACTGGCGCGCCGCCCCGGCAGCACTGCCCGGTACGACGTCGAGAGCGACGGTTCCCGCCGCTCCCCCACCCGCTCGTTGCGGGGAGCCTGGGTTCCGCCATTCGGGGTGGCGGTACCCGCGCATCAGCGTGAAGCTCAAAAGGGCCCACTGACACACCATGAGAGAACATCATCCCGACTTCGTTCGCGCGGTACATCATCAGTAGGAGGCATCTCCACCCCCCGATCGGGAGGTATCTGACACATCACCCGTTTGGCGGCATCGTCCCCGGCCCCGGTTGGAGCCCGAATCTCACCGTCCGGGCCGGTCAGAGGGCTGACCGACTCTTCTGACCTAACGGCTGTTAGCCCGATGAGATACGCCTTACGTTGCGCCAAGCCGGGTACGGGAATAGCCCCCACGTGCCGAGCCGCCGGCTCGCCCGGTCCGCAGCCACCGGGAGACGGCTTCCGCACGGTTGGCGGCGTCGAGCTTGCGCAGGATGTGTTTGACGTGCGACTTGACGGTGCCCTCCGCGATAACCAGCTGTCGCGCGATCTGGCCGTTGGTGCGGCCAGCGGACATCAGCCGCAATACGTCCAGCTCACGGCGGGTGAGCTGGGGCTCCAGTTCGGCCGGCGACCGGCCGCCCCGGTCGGTGAACGGCTCCGGCTGGCCGAACGGGATTTCCGGTGCCGGCCGCGACCAGGGCAGCCCGGCACCGGCGGTGTCGCCCTCGGCGCCCGGGCCGTCAGCCAGTCGCCGCAGCTCACCGCGCAGTCGGTTCAACTCGTCCAGCGCGGCGGCCCTGGTGATCAGCGTGCCCAGCCCGGCGCAGAACATCCAGAGCAGGTCGCGGTCCGTCGCGTCGAGGTTGCGCCGCTGGTGGTAGCAGTCCGCGTGCAGGAACCCGATCACCCGCCCCCACCCGACGATGGGCGCGGCGGCGTAGGACCGGGTCATCGAGGTATCAATCAAGGCCCGGTGCAGATCGGTGCGGTCGGCCAGGTCGTTGACCACCAACGGCCGGTTCCGGCGCACGATCTGGGTCTCCAGCAGCGACCCGTCCAGGGTGCGCGGCTGGTCACTTCCGGCGCGGCGGATCTCGTCGGCCCAGCCGGGGTCCTTCGCCACGTAGGCGGTCTCCGCGATCCACACCGACTGCTCGATCCGGGACAGCACCGCCCGGTCGAACCCGATGGTGGACACCGCCAACGGGGCCCGCTCGGTCAGCTGCGCGACCGTGTCGACGCCGCGCAGCACGTCCAGCGCCTCGCGGACCACCCGCGCGGCCGAGCTCTGCCGGGCCAGGAACTCGTCACGCACCCGCTCGTCGGCGGCTTTCAGGTCGGTGAGCAGGGCGATCAGCTCGCCGACCCGGTCCGGGTCGGTCCCGGCCGCGACGACCAGCTGACCGGTGATCTCGCGCCAGGCCCTGGCCAGCAGTTCCTGCGCGGTCGAACGGTCGCTGAGCTGGTACGGAGCGGGAGTCTCGGTCCAACCGAGCAGCGCGCCGGCCCGGCCGGCCACGTCGAGGGTCTCCTCGAGCCGCGCCGGGGAGAGCCGGTGCCCGGTGACCAACCACGGGGCGCCGTCGTCGGCCTCGCGCAGCGACATCGCCCGGGAGCAGACCTGCTGGCCCATCCGCGACACCTCCGTCGCTGTGCCCGGCAGCCGGCATTGGCCGCCCGCGAGCCGGAGCTCGATGAGTAAATAGTCTAACGGTCAGCTATTACGGGCACCAATTGTGCTGGTCGGTACGTTGTGACGGCCCGAGGAGTCGGGTCAGGAGGAAGACAGATAGCGATGCGCGGACGGCGCGAGCAACGGGACGGAACCGACGACCAGCACGGCGAACGCGATGATCGCCTCCCAGCGCCCGCCGACCGCGAACAGGATCACCGCGAGCACCCCGAGCACCCCGAGCACGAGTCGCGCCCAGCCCTGCCCGATCAGCAGCAACAGCGCCATCAGCAGCACGACCAGACCCAGCAACAGCATCAGGGTGGGATGCGCGGCGGTGTTGGTAGCCACCGCGGAGTCACCCAGCGTGCCCTGAATCTTGTCGACGCTGGCCTGATCCGCGCCGCCGGAGGTGGAACTCGAGCCGAGCGCCGAGACGATCAGCAGCGCGCCGAGTATCACCCAGGCAACCACCGCGAGGCCGAGTTGCCAGGGAAAGCCCTGCTCCTTGGCCTCCGCCGCGGCACCAACCGGACTCTCGGCGCCCGCGTCGTCGCGGCCGTTCGACTCGCCGTGCGCGGTGGGCGGGGTACCAGTCATGGCGCGCAGTCTAGGACTGCCCGGTAACCCTGGGTATCGCTGGATGGAGCCATCCCCGGCTACTCACCGCTGAGCTGGCAGTTCGGCGGGGCCGCCGCGGATGGGTCCGACCCGGCGGGCACCCCCGTTCGGTCGGACCGGACCGGCCCCCGCACGGGTAGCGTCGCGGATCGTTGAGTTCACGACGACCCGCCGAGCCGAAGGAGCAGCACCAACGATGTGCGCCGCCGCCCCGACCACCCTCAGCTATCCGTCCGCCGGCGGAGTCGCCATCACCGCGTACCGCTGGGATCCGACCGGCTCCCCGGCCGGCGTCGTCCAGCTGACCCACGGCATGGGCGAACACGTCCGGCGCTACGCCGAGCTCGCCGCCGTACTGAACGCGCGCGGCCTCGTCGTGTACGGCCAGGACCACCGGGGCCACGGCGCGACCGCGGGGTCACCGGAGAACTACGGCGTGCTGGGTCCGGACGGTTGGACCGAGCTGGTGGCCGACATCGGCCGGCTGACCGATGTGATCCGGGCCGATCACGCCGACCTGCCGCTGGTGCTGGTCGGGCACAGCATGGGCTCGTTCGCGGTGCAGCAGTACCTGGTGGACAACAGCGACCGGGTGAGCGCCGCGGTGCTCAGCGGGACGGCCGCCATCGACCTGCTCGAGCCGGCGCTGAACCTGGACGAGCCGATCGACCTGGCCGTGTTCAACGCCGCGTTCGCGCCGGCCCGCACCGACTACGACTGGCTCAGCCGCGATGACGCCCAGGTGGACGCGTACGTGGCCGACCCGCGCTGCGGCTTCGGGGTGGACGGCCCGTCCACCAAGGCGATGTTCCTCGGGGCGCGCCGGCCGGCCGACCCCACCGAGCTGGCCAAGGTGCGCTCCGACCTGCCGCTCTACATCGCGGTCGGCGACGCGGACCCGGTCAACGGCGGGCTGGCGCTGCTCAACCCGCTGGTCGAGCGGTACCAGGCGGCCGGGTTGGCCGACGTCACGGTGCGCGTCTACCCCGGGGCCCGCCACGAGATCTTCAACGAGACCAACCGCGACGAGGTGTACTCCGACCTGGTCGGCTGGATCTCCAAGGTCATCGGCTGAGCTTTTGCAGCCGGCCGGGCCGGGCCGGGGCGGGCCGGGCGCCGTCCATAGCTTTCGGCTATTACAGCAGCTCTTGGTGCTTCGGTCCGGGGTCTGCTGAGGATGGTCGTCATGAGAGCACTGATCCACGATCCGGATGCGCCGCACGGGCTGCGGCTGAGCGACCTTCCGGACCCCGTACCCGGGCCCGGTGAGGCGCTCGTCGAGGTGGCCGCAACGTCGCTGAACTTCGGTGAGGCGGCCTTCCTCGGCAACCACCACCCCGCCGGCGGGGTACCGGGATGGGATGCCTCCGGGGTGGTGCTGGCCCCGGCGGGTGACGGCAGCGGTCCGCCGGCCGGCGCCCGGGTGGTGACCTTTGGTTGGAGCGGCGGCTGGGCGGAGCGCCGGGTGGTGGACGTGGCCGAGCTCGCCGTACTGCCGTCCTCGGTCGATCATGCGCCCGCCGCCGCGCTCCCGGTCGCCGGGGTGACCGCGTTGCGGGCGGTCCGCCGGCTGGGCGCGGTGGTCGGGCGGCGGGTGCTGGTCACCGGGGCGTCCGGCGGCGTCGGACGGTTCGCGGTCCAGCTCGCCGCGCACGCCGGCGCACGGGTGGTGGCGTTGGTCGGCTCGGTGGAGCGTGGCCGAGGGCTGCGGGAGCTCGGGGCGGCCGAGGTCGTCTGCGATGTCGGTGAGGTCGGCGTACCGGTGCACGCGGTGATCGACAACGTGGGCGGCGACCTGCTGGCCCGGTGCTACGCGCTGCTGTCACCCGGCGGGGTAGCGCTGAGCGTGGGAATGGCATCGCTGACCCCCACCACCATCGACTTCGAGCAGGCCAGGATCCACAATCCGGACGCTCGGGTGGAAGCGTTCACCATCGGCTCGGGGGTCGGCCCGGACCTGGCGTATCTGGCCGGCCTGCTGGCGGCCGGCAAGCTGGACCCGCAGATCGGGTGGCACGGGAGCTGGGAGCGGGTCGGCGAGGCGGTCGAGGCCTTGCGTGGGCGTCGAGTGCTCGGCAAGGCGGTGCTCGAAGTGGGCCGGCTGGGCGCTTGACGGAGAGCGGCGGGGCGGCCGCACGGCGTGCTGAGCGGCCGGGCCGGGCGCCTTTGCTCTGCGTAGGCATACGCAACACCGCGCGGCCGTTGCGTATCAGTGCGCAGAGCAAAGGCGTGCTGGTCAGTCCAGGCTGGCCAGCGGGTCGGCGGGGGTCAGCCCCGGGTCGTCGTCGGCCATCGTGCGCGCCTGGCCAGGGCCGGTGCGCCTGGTCTCGAACCGGATGGTGACCCTGCCGTGCCCGCTGCCCTGTACCCAGCCGTGGCCGTACTCGGCGTGGCGGACGTCGTCGCCGGCCCGCCAGCGCCGGGCGGTCAGCTGCTCGGCCGGGTCCGCCTGGCCGAGCAGCGTCGCCACCGATCCCGCCGCGACCCGTGCCCCCGCCATCCCATCGACCGACGTCGGCGCGCTCGCGGCCGAGGTCGTCCCGTTCCCCACCGCCGCCGCGCCGAGCAGCGGCCCGTCGGTCTCGACCTGCTCGGCGGCCGCCCCGGCGGCGACGGCCACCGACTCGGCTCTCGACTCGGCCGCCAGCTCGGGCCCGGCACCGGCCTCGGCACCGGTCCCGGGTTCGGTCTCGGTCCTGGTCCCGGCTTCGGTCCCGGTCCCGGCTTCGGCTCCGGCTTCGGCTCCTGCCTCGGCTCCGGTCCCGGTCCCGGTCCCGGTCTCGGTCCCGGCTCCGGTCCCGGTCCCGGTCCCGGTCCCGGTCTCGAAGAGGTACTGCTGGACCGCCCCGGTCAACCCCGACAGCGACACCCCGATCAGGCGGACCCCGGAGTCCGGCAGCGCGCCCTCGGTCAGCCGCTGCGCGGTCGCGGACAGGACAGCCAGGCTGGTGCTCGCGATCGGGGTGGTCTCCGAGCGGCTGCGGGTGGCGAAGTCCGCGCCGCGGATCTTGACCGTCACGGTGCGCGCGGCCCGGCCGGACGCGAGCAGCCGGCGGTGCGCATGCTCGGCCATCTCGGCGACGGCCCTGCGCACCGAAGCCAGGTCGGACAGGTCGGCGTCGAAGGTCGTCTCGGCGCTCACCTGCTTGGCCTCGCCGCGCTCGGCCACCGGCCTGCGGTCCACCCCCTGGGCCAACCCGTGCAGCTCGGTACCCATCGCCACCCCGAGCAGCGCGGTCACCTCCGGCACGCTCAGGGCGGCCAGCGCGCCGATGGTCTCCACCCCGACCCGGTGCAGGGTGGTCTCCGCGACCGGCCCGACACCCCAGAGCTTGCGCACCGGCAGCGGCGCCAGCAGCTCGCGCTCGGTGCCGTGCGGGACAACCCGGACCCCGTCCGGCTTCGCCATCGTCGACGCGATCTTGGCCAACTGCTTGCCGGAGCCGGCTCCGACCGAGGCGGTCAGCCCGGTGGCCGCCTTGATCCTGGCACGCAGCTCCTCGGCGGCCTGCTCCACCTCAGCGGCCGACGCATCGACGAGGCCCGCCGGCTCGACGAACGCCTCGTCCACCGAGATCTGCTCGATCGTCGCGTCCAGCTCGCGGACGAGGGCGAACACCCGCTCGCTGAGCACCCGGTAGACCGCGATGCGCGGCGGCAACACCACGGCGGCGGGCACCAGCCGCCGCGCCCGGGACATCGGCATCGCCGAGCGGGCCCCGTGCACCCGCGACTCGTAGCTGGCGCCGGCCACCACACCGCGTGGCCCGAGACCGCCGACCAGCACGGCCCGCCCGAGGAGCGTGGGCCGGGTGAGCTGCTCGACGGAGGCGAAGAACGCGTCCATGTCCAGATGCAGCACCCAGCGCCCGGCGCTCGGCGGCCGACTCACAGGAACAGCCGCGCGTTCACCGCGCGGGCGGCCTCGGCCAGTTCGGGCAGCTCGAGCACGGTGACGCCGGCGGCGGTGAGCAGCTCGACACCCTGGGCATCCGGGACGAACAGGGACGGCTCGCGCCAGGCCAGCACCACCCGGCCGACGCCGGCCTCGAGGATCAGCTGGCTGCAGGTGCGCGGCCGGGACGCTCGCAGCGAGCACGGCTCGAGCGTCGAGTAGAGCGTGGCTCCGCGCAGGTCGGTGCCGGAGCCGGCGAGCTTGGTCAGCGCGGACTCCTCGGCATGCACCACCGGGTCGGTCTCCCGGGAGTAGCCGTAGGCCAGCTCCTCGCCATCGGCGCTGACGATCACCGCGCCCACCGAGTAGGCCCGATCGACCGGCGGGCAGCGCTTCGACAGTTCGATCGCGCGGGTCAGCCACCTCTGGTCGGTAGCCAGCTCAACGCACACGACCCGACGTTACCGTCGAACGCCGACTCAGTCCGGCAGGCGGTGCCCCGTGCTGCTCACGTCGACTGCGGAACCTCGCCACCCGGGTGTGCAAAATCCGCGACTCGGTGTGCCGAAAATCCCGACTCGCGGGAGGTACCGGGTCAGTGGCGGCGGCGGCTGCCACCGGTGCGTTCGAGCTCCGCGCGCACCTGGTCCGCCACCTCGGGATCGCCGCGCATCAGGCTGAGCAGCGCGCGGAACACCTCGGCGCCGGCCACCACCGGCAGGTCCAGGTCGGCCGACGTCTGGGCGCACCACTGCCGTAGCGCCTTGTGCTCCATCGGCGACAGTTCCACGGTGACCCGCACCGGGCGCGTCCTGGGCACCCGGGACGACACCGGCCCGCCGCCGGCCTCGACTCCCGGCGGGTCGGCGGCGGCGGACTCGATGCGCGGACCGGCGGGGGCGCGGGCACCGCTCGAGCCGGCCACCGCGGCCGCCCGGGCAGCGAGGTCGGCCCGCCGGTTGGAGCTGCTCAACGGCCCCAGCCCCCCATGATCTCCTCGGCCGCGGTGCCGTAGGGCACATCCTTCTCCGGGATGCCGGCGCCGAACGCCTGCGCATAGCGCTCCAACCGGGGCACCGTGGAGAACAGCACCCGGCGGCCCTGGCTCTCGAGGATCTCCCGGACGGTCTCGGTGCTGGTCGCGTGCGCAACGGTACGGGTGAGCAGGACCGCGACGTTGGGATCTTCGTCGCGCCGGCCCCCGGCATCCTCGAGCGCCTTGAACACCGGACCGACCCGGTCCAGCTCCATCATGGTCGGCGCGATCGGCACCAGCACGTCGGTCGCGACCCGCAGGGTGGCCGCGACGATGCCGTCCCGCTCCTCCAGCGGCGGCGTGTCGATCACGACGGTGTCCCAGCGGGCCGGGTCGATCACGCCCCAGAGTTGCCGGTGTAACGCGGTGGAAGCCAGGCCGAGCGCGGGAACCGGCCAGTCCGCCAGCCCGTGCCAGCGGAGTGCGGAGCCCTGCGGGTCGGCGTCGACCAGCACGACCTTGCGGCCGCGCTCGTAGAAGGCGTGCGCCAGAAAGGCCGCGGAGGTGGTCTTGGCGCTGCCGCCCTTGAGGTTGGCAATCGTCACAACCCGAATACCTGGCGTCACGATCGCAGGCTATCTTGTGCGCGGGTCGGCTGAGTTGACCCATCCGGATGTCCGCAGTTGCGCACCGCGTGTCGACATCGGCGCGTCGCGCTCGCCGTCCGGGTGAAGATCCGACACCGGGTCGTCACCTGGCACGGTTGCACGCCACGGCCTCCCTGCATCTCCACGGACCATTGATAATCTACGCGCGCTTCAGCCGGCGAGTAGATACGTCTCAGCGAAGGGCCGCACGCATGACAGGGGCGTCCACCGAGCGGCCGCTGCCCGCCAGCAAAGACGCCGCCAAAGACGCCGTCAACGTGGCCAAAGAGGCCGTCGACGTGGTCAAACGCAAACGGCCGGCCGGCGTGGCGACCACGGACGTCACTCTCAGCGCGCACGTGGGCGCCAACGCCGACGTCTTCCCGCTGGTCCTGGACCTCCACGTGCCCCGTGGCAGCCGGATCGCGGACGTCACCTGGGGGAAGGGGGCGTTCTGGCGCAAGGTGCCGCCCGGTGCCTACGAGGTGCTGGCCACCGACCTGCAGACCGGGGTGGACTGCCGCGCCCTGCCGTATGCGGACGGCGAGCTCGACTGTGTGGTGCTCGACCCGCCGTACATGGAGGGACTGTTCCGGCGGGACCGTGAACACCTCGCCGGCGCCGGCACCCACGCCGCGTTCCGGAGCAGCTACTCCGACGGTTCGGCCACCGACCCGGACCAGGGCCCGCGCTATCACGAGGCGGTGCTGGACCTGTACCTGCGAGCCGGCGCGGAAGCCGCCCGGGTGCTTCGCGACCACGGCGTGTTCATCGTCAAGTGCCAGGACGAGGTGAGCGCGAACCGGCAGCGGCTGACCCACGTCGAACTGATCAACGCCTACACCGAGTCCGGCTTCTACTGCAAGGACCTGTTCATCGTGATCCGGCCGAACCGGCCCGGTATCGCCCGGCTGCTGCGCCAGGAGCACGCCCGCAAGAACCACTCCTACTTCCTGGTGTTCGTCAAACTGGACCCCCGGCACCCGAAACGACTCCGGGCACCGGGGTCCAGCCGGACCAGCGAGACTCGCTGACCGGGGCCTTGAGCGGCCCGGAAGGGCGGCCGCCGGACGGCTCAGTAGACGATGACGCCGCGGATGTTCTTGCCGGCGTGCATGTCCTCGTAGCCGCGCGCCACGTCGTCGAGGCCGTAGCGGGTGGTGACCAGCTCGTCCAGCTTCAGGTGGCCGGTGCGGTAGAGGTCGAGCAGCTTCGGGATGTCCGCCGTCGGGTTGGACGAACCGAACAACGAGCCCTTGATCTTCTTCTCGAACAGGGTCAGCTCGCCGAGCGGGACCGGAATGCCGACGTCGGTGAGGTCGCCGAGGCCGGTGACCACGACGGTGCCCTGCTTGCGGATCGAGGCGAAGGCCTCGGCGACGATCTCGCCCTTCATGATCCCGACGGTCACGATCGCCACGTCGGCACCCTGACCGTTGGTGAAGCTCTTGGCCAGCTCGGTGGCCTCGTTCATGTTGTCCACCGCGTGCGTGGCGCCCAGCGTCTGCGCCGCCTCGCGCTTGAACGGCACCGGGTCGACGGCGATCACGTTCGAGGCACCGGCGTGCGCGGCACCCTGCACAGCGTTCGCGCCGATGCCGCCGACACCCTGCACGATCACGGTGTCACCGGGGCGGACCTCGCCGGTGTTGACCGCGGAGCCCCAGCCGGTGCCGACGCTGCAGCCCAGCAGGCAGGCCACCTCGAGCGGGGTGTCGTCCGGGACCTTGATCGTGGAGTCGACCGAGACGGTGGTGTACTCGCAGAACGTGGAGATGCCGCACATCTGACCGACCGGACTGCCGTCCTCCAGGTGCAGCCGGTAGCTGGTCGGGTCGGTCCAGCGCGAGCCCGCGAGCAGGCCGGCGCCCAGGTCACACAGGTTCTGGTGCCCGGTGGCACACCAGCGACACTTCCCGCAGCCGGGCAGGAACGAGAAGATCACCTTGTCGCCGACCGCGAAGCCGGGCGTGTTGGGCCCGACCTCGTCGACGATGCCGCCGCCCTCGTGGCCGCCGGCGAACGGGTACATGCCCACCGGGATGTCACCGGTGGCGATGTGGTCGTCCGAGTGGCACAGGCCGGAGGCGACCAGCTTGACCCGCAGCTCACCCTGTCTCGGGTCGTCGAGCTCCAGGTTCACCACCTCGTACTTTCCCGGAGCCTGCCGAACGATAGCGCCGCGAGTCTTCACGGAATCTCCTCCTCGAGATCGTGTGGCGGCCCGGGTGACCGGGCCACCGGGATAACCGGGGCAGCGAACGAGTGTGCCGGGGACGGCCGGACAGGGCGTGCGCCCGGATCAGCCGCGACCCGCCTGAACCGCACGGCCGCGCCGACCCACTGATGCCTGACCCGATGCCGCGACCACTCCGTTCGGTAACCTGACCACTGGTCATGTGACCGCCGGTCATATTAGGTTTCGACACTGTATGGCACAACACCCAGAACGGGCGTCCCCCTGAGGACGGATCGTCCCCAGGAGATCCCGCGCGGCGTGCTGGGAAGAGGGTGCCCGGTCATCGGGGACGGGGAGGAGGGTCGGTGCCCACCACGACGTGGTTCCGCCTGCCGGCGGCTCGCCGACAGGCCGTGCTGGACGCCGCCGAGTCCGAGTTCGGCACCTTGGGCTTCTCCCGGGGCAGCCTCAACGTGATCGCGCGCAACGCCGGCGTGAGCAAGGGCAGCCTGTTCCAGTACTTCACCGACAAGGCCGACCTGTGCACCTACCTGAGCGACCTGGTCAGCCGGCGCATCCGTTCGGTGATGGAGGAGCTGATCGCCGAACAGCACTGGTCCGAGGACTTCTTCGGCTCGCTGCACACGATCTGCTGCTCCTGGATGGCCTACTTCGCCAGCCATCCCGCCGAGCGCGCGCTGACCTCGGCGGTCAACCTGGAGCCCGACCCGGTGACCAGGACGCCGGTCCGGGCGGCCGTCAACGCGCACTACATCGCGGTGTTCCGCCCCCTGCTGCTGGCCGCGCGCCGCGACGGTCAGCTCCAGCCAGACGCGGACATCGAGGTGTTCCTCGCGCTACTCATGCTGGTGCTGCCGCACCTGGCTATCGCGCCGAGCCAGCCGGGTCTGGACGCCGTGCTCGGCCTGCACTCGGACGACCCCGGCGACGCGGCGAAGGTCGTCGAACGGCTCATCGCCACCCTGCGCACCGGCTTCGCCCCGCACTGACACCCCACGGCGTGCTCCCGGCTCCGGTCGCCCGCCGGCCCTCGCGGCTCCGGTCGGCTCGCGGCAGTTATGCGGGATGACCCAGCTGTCTCGCCGAACTCAACGTTCCTCTGCTCCGATCATGACCGAGACCAGAGGAACGTTGAGTTGATCATCCAAGAAGCGCTGTTCAGGACCCGCGCAGCTCGCGGCGCAGGATCTTGCCGGTCGTGGTCTTCGGCAACTCGTCGATGAAGTCGATCGATCTCGGGTACTTGTAGGCCGCCATGTTGGCCTTGCAGTAGTCGATCAACTCCTGCGCGGTCACGTCGACGCCGGGGCGCACCGAGACGAACGCCTTCACCGTCTCGCCCCGGTACTCGTCCGGCACCCCGACCACGGCCGCCTCACGTACCGCGGGATGGCCGTAGAGGACGTCCTCCACCTCACGGGGCCACACCTTGTACCCGGCCGCGTTGATCATGTCCTTCTTACGGTCGACCAGGTAGAACCAGCCATCGGCGTCCATGAACCCCACGTCGCCGGTGCGCAGCTCGCCACCGGGCAACGAGGCTGCCGTCGCCTCCGGCTTGTTCCAGTACCCGGGCACCACCTGCGGACCGGCGGTGGCGATCTCCCCGATCTCGCCGACCGGCACCTCCTCGCCGTCCTCGCCGAGAATGCGGACCACCGTGTTGAACACCGGCACCCCGACCGAGAGCGCGCCGGAGTTCGGGTCGACGGGTGCCCTGGCTCCGAGCGGCACCCCGTGTGACGGCGAGTTCGTCTCGGTGAGGCCGTAGATGTTGTGGATGTAGAGCCCGGTCTGCTGCTCGAACCGGTCGGTCACCGCCGGCGCGATCGGCGCCCCGCCGGAGTAGATCATCTTGAACGAGGCGAAGTCGTCCTTGGTGACTCCGCCGATGCCGGCCAGGCTGATGAACACCGTGATCGCGCCGACGGTGAAGGTGGGGCGGTGCTCCTTGATCGCATCCAGCACCACCTCGGGGTGGAACCGGTGCGCCAGCACCAGCGGGCAGGGCAGCAGCAGGGCCAGCGCGACGTGCCCGATCAGCCCGGTGATGTGGAACAGCGGAGCGACCCCGAGCACGCTGTCCTCCCCGGTGAGCTTCATCCACTCCCGGTAGGTCTGCGCGTTGAACGACATGGTGGCGTGCGTGTTCATCGCGCCCTTGGGCACGCCGGTGGTACCCGAGGTGTAGGTCAGGATCCCGATGTCGTCCGGCTTCGGCGCCGGTGCGTCCGGCTTGCGCCCGGTGTTGCCCTCGATCAGCTCGAGCAGGTCGAGGGTGCCGTCATGGCGGGTCTTGCGGGTGTCGGCGAACAGCCTGGGGTCGTTCCGGGTCTGCCAGTCCAGCGGCGAGGCGGTGATCACCGACCGGACCTGGGTATCGCCGGTCTCGATCACCCCTCTGGCGACGTTCTCGTAGAGATCTTCCAGACAGAGCAGCGCGGTGGCGCCGGAGTCGGTGAGCAGATACGTCAGCTCGCGGGCCTTGTTCATCGGGTTGATCGCGACGGCGGCGCCACCGGCCTTCCAGGCGCCGAGCAGGCCGACCACGAAGGCCGGGTTGTTCTGCACGTACACCGCGAGGCGGTCGCCCGGCTGGAACCCCTGCTGGGCCAGCCCGACCGCCAGTGCGTCGGAGGCGGCGTCCAGGTCGGCCATGGTGAGCACGCCGTCGAAGTAGCGGATCGCCTCGGTGTCCGGGGCACGCGCCACCGAGGCGGCGAACATCTCCAGCAGGGTGCCGTACTCGGTCTTGATGTCCGCCGGTAGCCCCTCGGCGTAGCGGGCCAACCAGGGCCGCTCGGTGTACACGCTCATCGCTCGCCCTCGCTGCACTCGGTCGGCGCTGCGCGAAAAGCCGGTGACATTGACTCGCTCGCACGCTCGCTCATCGCTCGCTCACTCATCGGTTCACCTCGGTCACTTGATGGCCAGCGGGTTGACCGGGGAGCCGGTGGCCCGGTGCACCTTCAGCGGCGCGGCCGCGTAGAGGAAGGTGTACTGGCCGTCCTCGGCGCAGCTCGCGGCCAGCTTCTCCAGGTCGCAGATCTCGGTGAGGGCGACGCCGAGGTTGCGCATCAGCGCGCAGTGCAGCGGCAGTGCGATCCCGGTCTCCGGCTCGTAGGTGACCTCGTTGGCGATGGTGTCCGTGACCAGGTTCGGGATCTCCCGGTCCTGGAACCACCGCACCAGCTCGGGGCTGTAGGTCAGGCCCGGCTCGTTGAAGCCCTCGTAGAACTGTTCGCCCTGGTCGAAGAACAGCTTCAGGAAGTTGGTACGGATCAGCAGCACGTCGTGCTTCTCGATCTCGTGCCCCTGCGACTTGGCACAGGCCTCGAGGTCGTTGTGGTCGAACGTCTCGCCCTTGTCCAGGTTCTCCCTACCGCGGAAGCGGGCCATGTCCAGCAGCACGCCCCGGCCGACCACGCCTCGCTCGGCGATCGGCGCCACGCTGGCCTTGTCCAGCCCGCCGATGGTGGTCCGTGCGTCGTAGCCGTTCCAGATCTTGCCGGCGTACCAGACGTGGCCCAGCGCGTCGTACTGCGTGGAGCCCTGCAGGAAGGCCTCGATCTTGTCGTCGGCGTAGTGCAGCCCGCCGGGGAACGCGGGCGCGTCGTCCCGGTCCCAGGTCGACTCGTCGAAGATCATCGTGCGCTGCGCCGGGGAGCGGCCGGGCCAGACGGGGTCACCCTTCGGGTCGCCGATCAGCCGTTGCAGGGTGAACACGTTGCCGGACCGGATGTGCTGCACCCCGCGCAGGACCTCCGCCGGGGTCAGATAGTTGAGCGAGCCCAACTCGTCGTCGTCGCCCCACTTGCCCCAGTTCGACGGAGCGTCCCGGAGCAGGTCCTCCATGCTGTGCTGCTCAGCCATTGAGCGCCACCTTCCTGATCTTCAGTTCGAGCCCTCCAGCAACTACCGACCGCTCGCTCGGCCGGCGTTATGAGCCAAGTCACCCTGTCACCGGTCGGGCGGTGGTGCAACGCGGACCGGACACATCGGGCGACTGCCCGGACCCGTGGAAGTGTTCGGCTAGCCTGAACAGATGCAAGCTCGCTCGACGGTGCGTGACGGGCCGTCACCGGACGCGGTGGGGCACACCGTCCGGCAGTCCCGGCTGACCGCCGGAGTCTCACTGCGCGAGCTGGCCAGGCGCATCGGGGTCAGCGCCGCGACCCTCAGCGCGATCGAGACCGGCAAGACCGAGCTCGCGGTCAGCCGGCTGCGGCGGATTGCCAACGCCCTGCACACCACCCCGGACCGGCTGCTTGCCGTGCCGGTGCTCGACACCCCCGGCGAGCCGCGCCACGAGGTCGGCCCCGAGCCGGGCCCTGTGCAACGCGGCGCGGACCGCCAGGACTGGCGGACGTTCGGGCCGCTGCCCATCGACCCGGTACTGGCCGCCGCGATCACCTCGTTCGTCCGCACCGGGTACCACGGTGCGACCATGCGCTCGATCGCGACGCTGGCCGGGATGAGCGTGCCCGGGGTCTACCACCACTACGCCAGCAAGCAGGAGCTGCTGGTGATCACGCTGGACCTGGCGATGGACGACCTGACCTGGCGGCTGCTGGCCGCCGCGCGGCAGGGCCGGGACTGGGTCACCCGGGTCCGGCTGATGGTGGAGGCGCTCGCACTGTTCCACACCCACCGCTGGGAGCTGGCCTTCATCGGCGCCAGCGAGATGCGCAGCCTGGAGCCGGCGAACCGGCGGCGCATCGCCGAGCTGCGCAACTATGTGCAGCACCTGCTCGACGACGCCATCGACCACGCGATCCGGGACGGCGAGCTGGGCACCCCGAGTCCGCGGCATGCCGCACGGGCGATCTCCACCATGTGCACGTCGCTGCCACAGTGGTTCCACGTCGGCGGCCCGTCCACCCCGGAACGGATCGCCGCGGAGTACGCCCAGTTCGCCCTCGGGCTGCTGCGCCATCGCCCGACCGGCCCGCTGGGCACTCGGTGACCGCGACCGGAGCGGCGGCCGGGTCGCGCAAACGCCACGGCGTGCACTACACCCCGCCGGAGCTCGCCGGGTTCCTGGCCGACCGGGCGGTCCGCGCGCTCGGCGCGCCCGGCGAACAGCTGATCCGGGTGCTGGACCCGGCGTGCGGGGACGGCGCACTGCTCGCGGCCGCCGGTGAGCGGTTGCGGGCGACCGGTCACCAGCGGGTCGAGCTGGTCGGCGCGGACCGGGACCCGCTCGCGGTGGCCGCCGCCGGCCGGCGACTGGCGGAGCTGGGCTGCCCCGGTGCGCTGCACGTGCGGGACGCACTGACCGCCGCGCCGGACAACGGTGCCACCCCGCCCGGCGGTTACCAGCTGGTGATCACCAACCCGCCGTACGTCCGTACCCAGGTACTCGGCGCGGTGACCGCCACGGAGCTGGCCCGCCGGTTCGGGCTGAGCGGCCGGGTGGACCTGATGCACGTGTTCGTGGCACTGGCGGCCGAGCAGCTGGCCGAGGGCGGTGTCCTCGGGCTGCTCTGTTCGAACCGGTTCCTCAGCACGCTGGCCGGCGCCAATGTCCGCCGACTGCTCGCCGACCGGTTCCAGGTGCGCGAGGTGTACGACCTGGGTGACAGCAAACCGTTCCCGGCCGCGGTACTGCCCGCGATCGTGATCGGTACCGCCGGACCGGGCGAGCCGGACCCGCCGCCGGCGCGCTTCGTCAGCACCTACCAGCGCACCGAACCCGCCGCCGGACCCACCGAACCCGCCGCCGGGTCGGCCGGACCCGCCGAACGCCCCGACCGGTTCTACGCCGACCTGCGCGCCGCCACCGACACGGTCACCCGCCGCGCCGGCCGCACCTTCGCGGTGTCCGTCGGCACGCTGCGCGTCGAGGCCGGCCCGGAGCAGCGCTGGCGGCTGGAGTCCGCGTCGACCACCAGATGGGCCGAGCGGGTCCGGGGAGCTACCTGGCGCACGTTCGGCGAGGTGGCCCGGATCCGGGTCGGCATCAAGTCCACGGCCGATCCGGTGTTCGTCCGGGACGACTGGCACCAGCTGCCCGCCGCACACCGCCCGGAGGACGAGCTACTGCTGCCGCTGCTCACCCACCGCAACGTGCGGGCCTGGCGCGGGCCCGGCGAACCGGCCACCAGGGTGCTCTACCCGTACGACCGGCGGCACGCCACCCGCCGGCTCCTCGAGCTGGCCGACTACCCGAGGGCCACCGCCTATCTCGAACTGCACCGGGACCGGCTCAGCGCGCGCCGCTACCTGACCGACGCCGGCCGGGAGTGGTTCGAGCTCTGGGTCCCGCAGCGGCCGGCGGGCTGGCAGGACCCCAAGATCGTGTTCCCGGACATCAGCGTGGCGCCCAGGTTCTCGGTGGACCACTCCGGCGCCGTGGTGAACGGGGACTGCTACTGGATCAGCCTCGCCGAACTGCCGCACGAGGATCTCGGCTACCTGCTCGTCGGCGTGGCGAACTCCACGCTCGCGGTGCGCTTCTACGACCTCATGTGCGCGAACAGGCTCTACTCGGGCCGTCGCCGCTGGATGACACAATATGTGAATCGGCTACCGCTGCCGGATCCGGAGAGCCGGCTCGCGGCCGAGGTGATCGCATATGCCAGGAAATTGTGCGAGACCTCCGAGGAGCCCGAGCCAGCGCTCGTTCGACACCTCGACGAACTCGTCCGCAATGCCTTTCTCGGAGACCTGCCGACTGAAGCACTTACTATTCAGCAATAACGCAGGAAAACGAGAATCCCGCCATCTCGACCGCAGTAGGCTACATACCCGATCGAGGCATGTCGAGCACCACCGCCTCCGGCGTGTCGTCATTCAACCGCGCTACCCGCTCACCGAACGCCCCTTCCGTCGGCCGGCCGCGTCTGGTAGCCGAACGGTCCGCCCGGCTAGCATGAGCGAATGCCTCGATACGAGTTCCGCTGCCGGACCTGCGCCGACGTCGGCAGCACCTCGGTGTTCGAGGTGTCCCGCCCGATGAGCGCCGCCGGCGAGGCCGCGACCTGCCCCGCAGGTCACAGCGACACGGTCAAGCTGTTGTCCACGGTGGCCATGACCGGGATGGCGGCGGTGTCCGCACCGAGGGCCGGCGGCGGGTGCTGCGGCGGCGGCTGCGGGTGCGGCTGACACGCTTCGCGGCACGTGGAAATAGCCCACCTGGCGGTTCACACCGGCCGACCAATGGTGTGGATCACCGCGATTATTACCGCAGGGTCACAACTGACCCGATCTGATTAACACTTTTGGGTAAACACGTTGCGGTACGTCTCGGGCCGCAAGCTACTCTCTGTCGTGATGTCTCCCCTCACTCGCGGCGGCTGGGTACGCCTACTGAAGACCGGTCCCGCGGTCGCGGCGGTCGTTGCCGCGACGACGG
>DASYLM010000034.1:0-17722 GCA_036009565.1 Pseudonocardia sp.
GGGCTGGCAGGGCATCATCCCGCGCAACGCCGGGCGGATGGCGTCCATCGCGATGGATCTGCTGCTCGGCAGGCTGATCGACCCGAAGCAGATTCTCGCCCGACTGGACAGCGAACGACTGGCGGCCGAACTGCGCGAACCGCTCAACCGCGCGGTCAGCGAGATCGGCGCCGACCTGATGACGAAGTACCAGCCGCAGATCTGGGAGATGCTGCCGGAGCCGATCCAGCGCCTGGTACTGCACCAGATCAAGGGCCAGACCCCCAAGGTCGTCACCGAGATCATGGACGACTTCGCGGCCAACATGGACAACTACCTCGACGTCCGCGACATGGCGATCACCAACCTGACCAAGGACCGGGCCGTGCTGAACCGGCTGATCCGGGACATCTCCCGCCCGGAGATGCGGTTCATTGCACGCAGCGGCCTCTACTTCGGCCTGATCATCGGGGTGTTGCAGGCCATCGTCTGGGCACTGACCCACGAGCCGCTGATCATGCCCGCGTTCGGCGCCCTGATCGGGCTGAGCACCGACTGGATCGCACTCAAAATGATCTTCTATCCGCGGGCGGAGCGGCGGATCCTCGGGGTGCGCTGGCAGGGCATGTTCCAGAAGCGGCGCAAGGAGGTGGCCGCCGACTACGGCAAGCTGATCGCCGAGGAGGTGCTGACCGTCCCCAAGCTGCTGGACGCGATGCTCACCGGCCCCAAGGCGGACCGGCTGATCACCCTGGTGCAGCGGCACATCGGGCGGGTGGTGGACCGACAGATCGGCCTGGCCAAGCCGCTGGTGGTACTGACGGTCGGCACCGAGCGCTACCGGCAGCTGAAGACGGACGCCGCGGTGCGGGCCTTCGAGCAGGTCGGTGACTCCATGAGGCCGGCGGTCGCCTACGCAACCGATGCGCTCGCCGTGGAGAAGACCATCGTGGACGCCATGCTCGCGCTCACCCCGGTGGAGTTCGAAGGCGTGCTGCGCCCGGCGTTCCAGCAGGACGAGTGGAAGCTGATCCTCGTCGGCGGGATTCTCGGCGCCATCGTCGGCGAGCTGCAGGTCCACCTGCTGCTCGGCCTCTGAGCCTGCCGGCCGCTCCGGGGGGCTACAGCTCGAGCGCGGCGCGCAGTGCCGAGTCGAGGTCGTCGAGCGCCTGGCCGTCGAGGGTGCCGACGTGCTCGCGCAGCCAACCCCGGTAGTAGCGGCTCAGGTTGCCGGCGCACACCCAGCCGCGGCCTTCGATCGGCACGGCCAGGATGTCGCGCGGGTCCTCCTCGGCGAGCGGGGCGCCGAGCAGCCACGGCCGGCGCGACTGGTTGACCCCGTCACTGGAGATGATCACAACGATGTGTTGGCGGGGCGAGCTCTGCGGGTCGTAGGACCAGAGCTCACCCCGATGCACGCAGGTGCCTCTCCGCCTCGGCCAGTTCCGCCTCGTCGGTCAGCGCATCGGGCAGCTGGTCGACCAGCGGTCCGACGCCGGTGCGCACCGCCTCCCGCCGGGCCGCCCGGGAGATCCACGCGGACACCGAGAGGCCGGTCTGCGCGGCCGCCCGCTCGGCGAGCGCCAGCGCGACCGAGTCGAGCGAGAGCGTCACCTTCCGGGTTGCCATACCCGTTACCGTACCGAGGCGCCGCTCCGGGCGAACCGGAGTCCCCCACGGGACCAGCTCATTCGCACCACTTGATCAGCCGGGACCGGCCGGGCGGCGGGCGTAGTCGCCGATGCCCTCGCCGACCAGGCCGAGCGAGACGTCGACCCAGTCCCGCACCGCCGCGTGCTGCGAGTCCTTCGGGTGCGAACGCACGTAGCGCAGGATCTCCTCCGAGGCACCCAGCCGGAAGATCAGGATCAGCTCGGCGGCCGCCACCCTCGGCCGGGGCGCGTGCCGGACCTCGCCGGCCTCCCCGGCCAGTTGGACGGCCAGCGCGTCCTCGAACCGCTCCCACATCAGCCGCATCCGCGACTGCAGCACCGCGCTGTCGCCCATCAACCGCCGCCACCGGGCCAGGTCGGCCACGATCTCGGCACCCGACTCGGCCATCAGCTCGGCCATCAGGGCGCCCATCGCCCGCAATGGTGTCTCGCCGGGTGCCCGGTCCCGGATCCTGGCCAGGATCCGGTCCCGCATCTCGGCCTCGCCGTCGAAGACCAGGTCCTCCTTGGACGGGAAGTAGACGAACACGGTCTTCGCGGCGATGTTCACCGCGTCAGCGATCTCGGCGACCGTCACGTTGTCGTACCCGCGCTCGTCGAACATCGCCTGTGCCGCGTCCAGGATGGCCTGGCGGGTCATCAGCTTCTTGCGTTCGCGCAGGCCCAGCCGCGCGCCGCCCGGACCGGTCATCGGGTCAGGGTACAAGTCGGGCCGGTCCCCAGGGGCGGTCATCAGAGGAGTCGTCAGGGGAGTCGGCGCTCACCGACCGGTCCACTGGGGCGGCCGTTTCTCCAGGAACGCGTTGATGCCTTCCCGGTGGTCCTCGGAGGCGCGCACCGCGGCGGTGGCCTCGTCGGTCGCCCGCCAGCCCAGCTCGTCGGAGTCGGCCAGCCAGCGGTCCATCGCCACCAGGCTGGACTGCACCGCGACCGGCGCGTTGGCGCAGATGCGTTGGGCCAGCGCGACCGCGGCGGCCAGTGCACCGCCGGCCTCGGTGACCTGGTTGACCAGGCCGGCCGCGTAGCCACGCTCCGCGCCGATCGGGTCGCCGACCAGCGCCAGCTCGCGGGCCAGGTTGACCGGCAGCGCGCGCGGGCCCCGGAACAGCCCGGCGCACGCCGGCACCAGCCCCCGCTTCACCTCGGGCAGCCCGAAGCGGGCGGTGCTCGACGCGACGACCAGGTCACAGGCGAGCACCAGCTCCAACCCACCGCCCAGCGCCGGGCCCTCGACGGCGGCGACCAGCGGCTTGCGCCGGTGCCGCCGGATCAGTGCGTACTCACCGCCCCGGTCGGTCCAGTAGTCGCCGTTCGCGGTGAGGTCACTGCCGGCGGAGAACACCGAGGCGGAGCCGGTCAGCACGCCGGCCCACAGCTCGGGATCGTCCTCGAGCAGGTTGAAGGCCACGTCCAGCTCGTCGGCCAGCTCCCGGTTGACCGCGTTCCGCTTCTTCTCCCGGCACATCTCGATCACCAGGACGCGCCCGTCCCGCCGTACCTTCACCAGCTGCTCCATTCCGCGATCGTGCCCTGTCCGGCCCGATCCGGCGCGTCCGGCTCCCGGTCGGGGCCGGGTGGTCAGGACTGTGCGATCACGGCTGGGAGATGTTCTGCAGCTGCGCTCCGTCCACCCGCAGGGTGGCGCCGTTGACGTAGCTCGCCGGTCCGGAGACCAGGAACGCGATCACCGAAGCCAGCTCGTCCACCTCACCCCAGCGGGCGCCGTCGCCGAAGCCCCGGTCGCGCAGGATCGCCCCGGCGGCGTCCCCGACCGGAAGGCCGTGCTGCTCCGCATAGGCCTCGATCCGGCCCTGCCACACCTCGGACCGGGTGTAACCGGGGACCACGCAGTTGACGGTGACACCGTGCGCGCGCAGGTCCTGGGCCTGGTAGGCGGTCAGCGCGATCATCGCCGCGTTGGTCACCGCCGTCACCGCGACACCGGGCACCACCAGTGTGGAGGTGACGCCCGAGACGTTCACCACCCGACCGCGCCCGGAGGCCACCAGTGCGTCCCTGGCGTGCCGGACCAGTCGCTCGGCGCCGACCGTCTTGATGTCGAAACCCTCGTGCCAGGCGTGGTCGGGGATCTCGTGCAGCGGCCCGCCGGTGAAGCGGCCGGCGTTGTTCACCACCACGTCGAGGCGACCCCACTGTGCCAGCACTCCACCGACCAGCGCTTTCACCTCGTCGTCGACGCTGACGTCGGCCTGGAACCAGGCCGCGCCGGCACCGAGCCGGTCAGCCGCGTCGCGCCCGGCACCGAGCCGGTCAGCCGCGTCGCGCCCGGCCACGTCGTCCCGGCCACAGATCGCCACCCGGGCGCCCTCGTCGATCAACCGCCGCGCCACCGCGAAGCCGATGCCCCGGCTGCCGCCGGTCACCAGCGCCACCCGGCCGTCCAACTCGAGATCCATAACTCGGTGCCTACCCCCTCCGCCCACCGAGCACAACACACGCACCGCCGACACCCGACCGGCCCCGCCGCGACCCATCCGGTGCCGCCGCACCACACCCCGCGGCCCCCGGGGCAGGTTCCGGCGCGTCGAAAACCTGCAGCGTGTGCAGCTCGGTAACCACAGGCGGCTGCAACGGCAGCCTGGTGGCCGGTTCGGTGGCCGGTTCGGTGGCCGGTGGCGCAGGCATTGGGCGGCGAGCCGCCCTTGGCCGGCCGCCTGAGCAGGGCCCCATGATCAGCGGGACATCAGGGTTGTTTTCGCGGCGTCGAACAGCCGTGATATCCCGTTGATCACTCGCCGGAGAGTCCCGCGTAGTCGTGCGTGAGGTTTGGTGCCTCCAGGCGCCCGCGGTTGCCGAGCTGAACACGAGACAGGTCTGGCCGAAGAACCTGTCTGGCGTGCAGTTCGGTAACACCCGGCCGACCCGCACCAGCCCGCACCAGCCCGCACCAGCCCGCACCAGCCCGCACCAGCCCACACCAGCATCGCCGACACAGACCTGCCGCGGGCCGCACAGACCGTGCGGCCTCTGTGCGGGTTGCGCTGGGTCTGTGCGCGCGCCAGCACGCTCCCCCGCGCACGCCAGCAACCGCCCGGCGCACGCCAGCCCCCCTGCGCACGCCAGCCCCCCTGCGCACGCCAGCCCCCCTGCGCACGCCAGCACACCCCCCGGCGCACGCCAGCACACCCCGGCGCACGCCAGCACACCCCCCCGCGCACGCCAGCACACCCCCCGGCGCACGCCCGGCACCCGCCAGCACACTCGGCGGCGCGCGCGACTACGCGCCCAGCACGGCGTCCTCGCAGCGGTGCAGCAGACCGTCGAAGGTCAGCGTGCCCCGCTCGACCAGCAACGTCCTGCTGAGCCGCAGCATCGCGGACCCGGCGACCCGGTAGGCGTCGTCGTCCAGCGTCTCCAGGTCACTGACCTTCGCCAACCCGATGGTCCGCCGGGCGGCCTCGCAACCGGCGAAGCCGAAGCTGTCCCGCAGGATCTCCGGCAGCCAGCCGACCAGGTACGGGTCCGGGTACTTCGCCGGCTCCCGGCGCAGCGCCCACCGGTGCCAGCTCCGCGCGACGAACCGCTGCCAGCTGGACTCGACGGTGCCGAACAGGCTCCGGGCGCGGTCCGGCTCCCCCAGTACGGCGGCGCGGACACCGGCGAAGAGCATGTTCGACCACAGCAGCCCCAGGTCGAAGCCGACCGGGCCGTAGCAGGCGAACTCCGAGTCGAACGCCTTCACCGACAGCTCGGCGCCGGTACCCCGGACGAACACGCTGCCGGTGTGCAGATCGCCGTGCAGCAGCGCCTCCTGGGTGGTCAGGAACCGGTGCTTCATCGCCATCGCCGCCGCCAGCCAACTCGCATCGGCCTGCAGCACGGCCAACGCCGGCTCCAGCGACGGGCGCACCGAGTTGCGCGCCGCGCCCAGGTACGGCTCGGTGAGGATGAGGTCCTCGGTGATCGCGCACAGCTCCGGGTTCGCCGCCGCCGCGGCCCGGCGCCGGAACTCCTCCTCGCCGACCGTCAGGAACGAGGTGCCGAACGCGACGTCGGCCACGTACTCGGCGAGCCGTTCGGCGATCTCGGCGTGCGGGCCGCCGTCGTTCAGCCGGTTGCGGAACACCTCGTGGTCGGACAGGTCCTCCAGTGCCAGGACGTGCCGCACCGCGTCGAAGTCGATCAGTCGGCAGACGTCGCCGGAGACGGCGGAATGGGCCTGGATCGCGCCGGCCTCCCGGGTGGCCCGCTCCTCGGTCATCGGCCAGTCCGGCCCGACCAGGCGCACGTACGGCAGCGCCTGCTTGAGGACGAGGCGCCGGCCGGCACCGTCGGCACAGCGGAAGACCAGGTTCAGGTTCCCGTCGCCCACCTCCGACACGCTCAGCGTCTCCGGGTCGACCAACCCGCGCAGCGCCGCCCGCCCCGCGATGTAGCCGGGCACGGACGCCGTTGTCAGTACCGGTTCGGCCATCGGACTAGCCCGCTCGCCGACGCCGGCGGCGCAGCGAGAACGACATCAGCAGCGCGAAGATCAATACCAGCCCCTTGATCAGGTCCTGCGTGTAGTAGGGCAGCCCGAGCTGGGTGAGCCCCTGCAGGATCAGTCCGATGAAGATCGCACCGACCACGGTGCCGAGCGCGTTCGGCTTCTTGGCGCCGAGCACCGCGTACCCGACGAGCGTCATCGCCACCGCGTCCAGCAGCGCGGAGTCACCGGCGGTGACGTCGCCCTGGCGCAGCCGCGAGGCCAGGATGATGCCGGCCACGGCGGCGAGCACGCCGGAGATCGCGTACGCGGCGAACTTGTAGCGACGCACCCGGGCGCCGGCCAGCCGGGCCGCCTCGGCGTTGCCGCCGACCGCGTAGAACACCCGGCCGTAGCGGGTCCGCTCCAGGAACAGCCAGACCAGCACCGCGATCAGCACGAACAGGTACACCGACAGCGGCACCCCGAACACCTGGTTGCCGTCGATGCCGGTGAAGTCGCTGGTGAAGCGGCCGCGGACGGTGGTCCCACTGGGCAGCGTCATGCCGGTGATCAGCGTCTGGCCGTCCACCAGCCAGCGCTTGAGCCCCTGGACGGTGAACATGGTGCCCAGCGTGGCGAGCAGCGGCGGCACGTTGAGCACCACGATCAGTCCGGCGTTCACGCAGCCCACCAGCGCACCGGCCAACAGGCACGCCACGATCGCGCTCGGCCCGGTCAGCGCGAGCCGGATCATCACCACGGCGGCCACAGTGACCGAGAGCCCGGCGACCGCGCCGACGGACAGGTCCAGGTCGCCGACCACCGCGGTCAGCGTCATGCCCAGCGCCGCGACGGCGGCCACCGCCTGGGTCTGCAGGATCGACACCGCGTTGTCCAGGGTGGCGAACCCCGGGATGACGAACGAGAACACGATCGCGACCAACAGCGCGACCAGGACCACGCCGTAGCGCACCACAAAATCGGTGACGGAGAACGCGGTGCGCTCCCCGACCGCCACCTGGGCTGTCATTCCGGGTCCTTCCCCGCGGCGGAACGTTCGGTCTCGAGGCGCTCGGGCAGCTCCGGTTCTCCGGGCTCGAGCAGGGTGGACCGGCGCTCGCTCATCGCCTCGATCACCCGGGTTCGGGAGGCGGCCGAGCGGGTCAGGTCGGCCACCACCTCGCCGCGGTTGAGCACCACGATCCGGTCGCCGACCTCGAGTGCCTCGTCCAGGTCGGAGGTGGCGACCAGCACGGCCGCCGAACCGCTCAGCGTGCGCACGGTCTCGCCGATGTCGTGCCGGGCGTTGATGTCCACGCCGCGGAACGGCTCGTCGAGCAGCAGCACCCTCGGCGTGCCGAGCAGCCAGCGCCCGATGATCACCTTCTGCTGGTTGCCGCCGGACAGCGTCTCGATCGGGCTGGAGGCGTCGCGGGCGACCACGCCGATGTCGTCCATCATCGTCTGCGCGGCCCTGCGCTCGGACGGCGTCCGCATCAGGGTGCCCGCCGAGAACCGCGTCAGGAACGGCAGCGTCATCTGCGAGTACACCGGCCAGCCCGGGATGATGGCCTGCTCGTGCCGCGACTCCGGCAGCAGGTAGACCCCGGCGCGGACCGCATCGCCGGGATGCCCGGGCGCGAATCCGCCGCCGTCCAGCTCGCGGTCGCCGGCCACGATCGCGCGGGCCCCGAACACCCACTCGAGCAGCTCGGTCTTGCCGCTGCCCAGCAGGCCGAGCAGCACGGTGACCTGTCCCTGCCGCAGCTGCAGGTCGAACGGTGCCGAGTCGGGGAACACCCGCACGCCGCGCAGCGCCAGTACGTCCCGGCCGCCGGGCAGCTCCTCGTGGCCCAGCTCCGCCGGGGTCCGGTCGAACAGCGCCTTCAGTGCCGACGGCCAGTCGAACAGCCGCCCCTCCTCCCGGTGGAACTCACCGGTCATCGCGCCGTCCCGCAGCACCCCGACGTGGTCGCAGAGCTGGTCGAACTCGGTCAGCTTGTGGGTCACGAACAGCACCGTCATGCCGCCGGCGACCAGCGACGCGACCAGCTCGAACAGCCGGTGGGTCTCATCCGCCGAGAGCGCCGACGTGGGCTCGTCCAGGATCAGGATCTCCGGTTTGCGCGACAACGCCCTGGCCAGGACCAGCAGCTGTCGTTCGGACACGCCCAGCTCGCGCACCGGGGATCGCAGCACCGACCGGCTCAGCCGCATGCCGAGCGTGTCGGCCACCGCCAGCGCGTGCCGCTCGGTGCGCCGTCGGCTGAACCCGAACGGTGACGAGCCGTCGGTAAGCGTGTCCAGGGCCAGGTTCTCGGCCACCGTCATGTCCAGCACCACGCCGTCGTTCGGGTTCTGGTGCACGGTGCCCACGCCGAGGCGGTGCGCGGCGATCGGGTCCGGGAAGGTGACCTCGCGGCCACCCAGCAGGATCTGGCCGCCGTCCGGTGCCTCCGCGCCACTGAGGATCTTGATCAGGGTCGACTTGCCGGCGCCGTTGGCGCCCATCAGGCCGTAGATCTCACCCTTCTCGACGCCGAAGCTGACCCCGCGCAGCACCCGGTTCGGACCGAAGCTCTTCGAGATGTCCCGCACCTCGAGCACCGTCTCCACGCCGCGACCGCCTCCCTCCGCTGGTCAGGGGTCGTGAGTGGCGAGTGGCCCCGGGAGACCACCCGCCACTCACCGGGGCTACGAACCGGGCTGGATCTTCGGGATCCAGGTGGCGCCGACGATGTTCGGTGTGTTCAGGTCGGGCAGCGCCCCACGCAGGTCGTTCATGTTGGTCACGTTTCGCTGGCGCAGCATGTCCTGGGTGATCAGCGCGGCCGGGATGGTGAGCTTCTCCGGCATGGTCACCCCGGAGGCGGCGCCGACGGCCGCGCGGGCCACGATGGCGCCCACGTTCGCCGGGTCGGTCGCCGCGGTGGCCCGCCACGGGCTCCCGGGCTCGGTCATCAGCTGGATGTCCGCGGTGGAGATGTCCACGCCGTACAGCTTGACCTTGTCCGACAGGTTGTCCTGGCGCAGCGCGATCAGGGTGCCCTTGGCCAGCTCGTCGTAGGCGGCGAAGGACAGGGTGGTGCCCGGGGCGGCCTTCAGCGCGGCGGCGCCCTCGGTGGCGGTGTCCGCCGCAACCGACTCGGTGTACTTGCCGAAGCGCGCGCTCTGCGTGAAGTTCGGGTTGGACTTGAGGAACTGCTGGTAGACAGCATCCCGCGAGTCCAGCGGGGCGATCCCGGAGACATTGACGTAGGCGAGCTTGCCGCCGCTCGGGCTGTCCTGCTTGAGGTAGTCGAGGATCTTGGTGGCGATCGAGGCGTCGTCCTGCGAGATGTACATCGCCTTGCAGTTGCTGATGTTCACGTCGTAGACGACGACCGGGATGCCCTTGCTGATCGCCTCGTCGATCTTGGGGTTGACCGAGTCGGCCAGCCCGTGGTCGACGATGATCACGTCGGGTTTCGCGGTGATCGCGTCGTTGAACTGGGCGACCTGCTTGGCGTTGTCGCCGCGCGCGTCGTAGACGTCGAGGGTCCCGCCGGCCGCCTTGATCTGGCTGGCGGCCCCGTTGCCCCACTGCTCGAAGTAGTCGCCGACCCCGGACTGGCGGACCATGGCCACCTTGAAAGCGGCCTTCGCGCCGGACGGCTTCTCACCGGGCAGCGCGAAGTCGTTCTGCACCTTCCGGTCGCAGGGCTGCCCGGCGGCCTGGCCACCGGCCTGGCCACCGCCGCCGGAAGCCGGTGGGGCGGGCGCCTGCGAGCAGCCGACCAGCGCGATCGCGGCGGCGGCCACTACCCCGATCACACGGAGCGCGGTGGATTTCATGCTTCCTCCTCGTTGAGGGACGGTCCGACCTTGACGGAGCGGGCAGCCGGAGTCTGGTGGGCGGCGAGGTCGACGACGCGCCGGTCGGTGACGATCGCGGTGATCAGCGCAGCCGGGGTGACGTCGAACGCGGGGTTGCGGACCGGGGCGTCCACCGGCGCGGTCGGCACGCCGCGAAAGGCCCGGACCTCGTCGGCGCCCCGGTCCTCGATCTCGATGTCCGCGCCGCTCGCGGTAGCGGGGTCCACCGTCGTCTCCGGGGCCACCACCAGGAACGGGACTCCCGCGTGCGCGGCGGCCAGTGCCAGGGCGAAGGTGCCGATCTTGTTCGCGGTGTCGCCGTTCGCGGCGATCCGGTCGGCTCCCACCAGCACGGCGTCCACCCCGCCGCCGGCCATGATGCTCGCCGCCGCGGAGTCGACGATGAGCTCGTAGCGGGCGCCCATCCGGGACAGCTCCCAGGCGGTCAGCCGGGCCCCCTGCAGCAGCGGCCGGGTCTCGCAGACCAGCGCGCGGTCCAGCCGACCCTCGTCGTGCAACCGCTCGATGACGCTCAGCGCGGTGCCGTGCTCCACCGCCGCGAGCGCTCCGGTGTTGCAGATGGTCAGCACCCGCAGCCGGGGCCGGTCGGGCAACAGCTGGCTCAGCAGCCCGGCGCCGCGTGCGGCCATCGCCCGGCAGCCGGCAATGTCCTCGTCGCGCATGGCCAACGCGGCGTCCAGGGCGGCGCTCCCACCCCCGCGCTGCGCCTGCGCCCAGGCCAGATCCACCCCGACGGCCAGGTTGGCGGCGGTGGGCCGGGCCGCGCGGAGCCGGTCGACGGCGGTGCGGACCTCGTCGGTGGGCAGTGTCTGGACCGCCAGTGCCACCCCCATCGCACCGGCCACACCGAGCGCGGGCGCCCCTCGGACGGAGAGCCGTTGGATGGCGTCCACCAGCTGGTCGACGGTACTGATCCGCAGCTCGGCCAACGTGTCCGGCAGCCGCGTCTGGTCGACCATCCGGATGTGCCCCGGCCCGGGACCGTCCGCCGGCACCCAGTCGATCGTGCGCATCCGCTCCCCTCCGCTCGCGGTCCCGAACGGGCGAGCTCTCAGCGCCCACGATCGGGTGACCCGGTCTACAAACTGAGGTTGTCGGACAACAGGTGTCCACGTCAAGATGGTTCTATGGCGACCACGGCGCGGCGGACCCTTGCCGACGACATCGTGCGGGCGCTGAAGGCGGAGATTCGGGACGGCGTCTACCCGCCCGGCACCCGTCTGCCGACCGAGGCCGCGCTGTGTGCGCGGTTCGGGGTCTCCCGGGCCACCGTGCGCGGTGCGGTCAAGGAGCTCGACGTGCTCGGCCTGGTGCGCACCCAGCACGGCGTCGGCACCTTCGCCGCGACCCGCCCGACCGTGCGCGACGGGCTGGAGCGGATGGGCTCGATCAGTGAGTCGATCAGCGCCAGCGGCAAGGCCCCGGGCCACGAGTACGCCCGCCGCACCCTGCGCCAGGTGCTGCCCGACGAGGCCGAGCGAATGAGCTTGCCGCCGGACACCGAGGTCCTCGAGCTGCGCAGACGGATCACCGCGGACGGCGACGTGGTCGCCTACTCCTACGACCTGATCCCCCGGCGGCTGCTGCCGGAGCGGTTCGATCCCGAGGAGCTGAACGGCTCGGTGTTCGGCTACTTCGAGCACCGGCTGGGCATCCACCCCACGCTCGGGCTGGCCAGGGTGCACGCGGTGGAGTCCGCGCACATCGCCTGGGGCCGCGACGCCCCAAAGCACCGGCTGTTCATCCTGCTCGACCAGCTGCACTACGACGCGGCGCACCAGCTGCTGGCGTACTCGCGCACCTACTTCATCGAGGGTGCCTACGAGTTCGAGCTGATCCGGACCACCGAGTGATCGCCGGTGCCTGGCCCGCGTGTCGACACACGGTGCCGTCGTCTGACAACTAGCTCTGCACGGTGCTCAGGGCCGTCTTCCGAATGGCCGATGCCTCTGTCAGGCTCCACCCCATGCGGGTGGTGTTTCGCAATCTCAACCACTGGGAGCAGGAGCACGACCTGGAGACCTGGCCGGACCGCGATGCGGTCGTCGAGCTGAAGTCCGGGGCCGAGGGTGAGTTCTACAAGGTGTCCGGGGTCAAGTGGGTGCTGACCGATGACGAGCGCCCGCCGTGCGTCGTGGTGGACCTGGTGCCGGCGCGCTTCGGCCGAAGCATCTGACCCGGGCCGGCCGACCCCGCCGGTGCGACGGGTGCTCGGGAGCCGGGCCGACGGCGGGCTACTAGGGCTACTAGGGGTGCGAGGGTGCCGGGCCCGCCGTCGGAAGCTCGAAGGCCACCTGGTCCGGATAGCACCAGAACCACTCCTCGCCGGGCTCGAACGAGCGCACGATGGGGTGTGCGGTATCCCGGTTGTGCGCGGTCGCGTGCTTGGCCGGGGAGCTGTCGCAACACCCGACGTGCCCGCAGGACTGGCACACCCGCAGGTGCACCCACCGGCCGCCGACCAGCAGGCAGTCGTGACAGCCGTCGTCGCTGGGCGAGACCGTTTCGATGCTGTCCAGATGGCTGCATGCCTCGCTCACTGGAACTCCCTGTCGTCGTCCGGGCCGCCGCCCGCGGACCTCGGGGATGCCACAGTACCGGTCGACCGGCCGCCCCCGGGCCACACAGACCCCGTGCTAGCCGTACCGAGCCTGCTACGTCTGTGCGGGCCACACGGGGTCTGTGCGAGCCACACCCACCGTGCGGCCCACCCGGCGCGAGCCCCGGCGGGCGACGGCCGGCGACTCGGCTAGGTGGTGCGCTGGTCGGTGGCCAGGCCGGCCAGGCGCCGGTACTCGACCGCGTCGTGCGCGGAGAACACGGTGACCTCGGATCCGTGCGCGCCGACCAGCTCGCGCAGCCGCTGCTGGTTGGCGAGCCGGTCCCGCCGTCCGGACTGCACCAGCGTCTCGAACACCCGCAGGCCGGGAGGGCAGTGCGGCGCGAGCGGGTCGACCTCGCCGCGGTAGAAGTACGAGTCGCCGGCATGTAGCAACCAGCCGTCCCCGGTGTCGACCGCGACCCCGGAATGACCTCGGCTGTGCCCGGTGAGCGGCACCAGCGCGACGCCGCCCAGCCCGTCCAGCTCCCGGACGGCCCCGAAGCCGAACCAGGGCTCCCCCGAGGTCCGGTACGGCCGGAACTTCGGTTCGTGCGCGAACTGTGGCACCCGGTACCGGGCCCGCTCGCCCTGTCCGCGTGGGGCCTGCATGGCGCTCAGCTCGTCGGCGTAGACGTGCACCGTGGCTTCGGGGAAGTCGGCCAGGCCGCCGGCGTGGTCCAGGTCCAGGTGGGTGAGCACGATGTGCCGGACATCCGAGACGCGGTGACCGAGCCGCTCGACCTGGACCGCGGCGGCCTCTTCGCCGTCCAGCGTCGGCGCGCAGGCCAGCCGGAACTGCCGGCCGAGCCACTCGTCGGGACGACTCGAACTCTGCGTCCCCATGCCCGTCTCGACCAGTACCAGCCCCGAGTCGGTCTCCAGCAACAGGCAGTGGCAGACCAGCTCGGCACGCCGGCGCCACCCCGGCCGGCCGTCCAGCAGCGAGCCGCCCAGCGGGCGCATGGTTCCGCAGTTGAGGTGGTGTACGCGCATCGGTCCCGCTCCTTCTCCCGGGTCGGGTTACCGGCGGGGCTTGGGCAGCAGGTGCGACCGGGTCTGCTTCTTCTCGCCGAAGATCATCTCGGTGAGTGCCTCGTAGATCTCGTCGGGCTGGGGCATGTATTCGATCCGGTTCAGGCCCTGGATCTGACCGGCCGACTCCACGACCATCGTCCCGTAGCCGAGGGTGCGGCCGATGACGGTCTGCTGGAAGGTGAGGTCGGTGACCTTGCGCAGCGGCATCATCGCCACCCGGTGGGTGATGATTCCGGTGGACATCATCACTCGCTTGTCGGTGATCACGATCCTCTCGATCCACCAGTCCAGGATCAGGATCGTCAGCCGGAGGACGACCACCAGCCCGGCGTACCAGGTCAGCGTGTCGATCACCTGGCTGGACGGCAGGTAGGCGTCCACCGCCATGAGCAGTGCCATCGCCAGCGCCGACTCGAGGATGTCCTTCACCAACAGCGCCCAGTGCCCCCGGACGCGCAGGATCCGCCGTTCGGTGGGCAGGATGTAGTCGTCGATGTCCAGGGCGATCATCGTCAACACCTCACCGGCGGGCCGTGAACAGGACCGTTCGGCCCGTGGGAGCCAACCCCAGACTAGCTCTCCGGGGCCACCGAACACTCTGCCACCTTCGAGTAACGATCAGCGGGACCAGCGGACGGACTCGCCGTCGGCGGTACCGACTTCCGGCCCTTGCGTGCCCGCCCGGTGACAAAAACGCGGCCAGCTCAGCGCGCGTCCGGCCTGGTCCGGCCTGGTGCGGCGCGCGACTCGGCGCCACTCGACAGCCACTCGGCATCACAAATAGGAGGAAGTCGGACCAGCCATGTCGGAAAACCGAAGTCGCACTCGGCATAAACCATTCGCCGCTCATCGACAATGGTTGGTTTCTTCTCGGAACAAGGGGCCGAAACCACCGCGGGCGCTACCGCCGCGCGCTACGCCACGGACGCACCGGGAGGCGGCAGGAAGGCCGGCCGCGCGTCGGGGTCCGGCTCGTCGTAGTACTGGTGGAACACCGGGGTGAGTGCGCCGGACAGCGGCGGCACGATCCAGCTCCACTCGGTGGGGCACGGCCGGCCGGCCTTGCGCTCGTTGTCCACGTGCACCAGGAATCGCTCGGACTCGGTGTGATGGTCGGCCATCTTCACCCCGGACGCGTCGAACGAGTACTGCACCGCGCGCACCAGCTCGACCAGCGCACGGTCCCGCCACATGGTGCGCACCGAACTGGTGTCCAGGCCGAGCGCCTCGGCGATCGCCGGCAGCATGTCGTAGCGCCCCGCGTCGGCCAGGTTGCGGGCGCCGATCTCGGTGTTCAGGTACCAGCCGTTGAACGGTGCCGCCGAGTACCGGACGCCGCCGATGACCAGCGGCATGTTGCTGATCGCCGGCACCGCGTGCCAGCGCAGCCGCAGGTCGGCGAACCACGGGTAGTCGGGATGGCGGAGCGGCACCTCGAGCACCGCGTCCCGGGGGATCTCGAACAGCTCCGGTCGGGTACCCAGGCCGGAGACCAGCAGGGGCAGCAGGTCGAACCGGCCGGACGGGGTCGGCGGCCGCCAGCCCATCGCGGTGACCCGGTCGGTGAAGCCGGCGTTGCGCGGGTCGCCCTGCACAGTGCCGTCCGCGTTGCTGTACCCGGCGTAGCGGATCAGCTGCTCGTTGTGGATGCGGGGACCGGGCCGGCCCGGGCGGTCCGGGGCGAACACGGTGATCGTGGAGCGGATCTGGCCGCCCCGGGTGGTCAGCCGCAGGTGCTCGACGCACTCGTCGGCCACCTCGGTCGGCGTCGTCAGGTGCCGGCGGTCCCGCACCCGCAGCCCGTGCCAGTACAGCCGTCCGATGCAGCGCGCCGAGTTGCGCCAGGCGACCCGGGCGCCGAACGTCAGCTCCTGCGGCGTGTGCTCGTAGCTACCGGTCTCGGCGATCTCCTGGCGAATCTCCCGCAGCCGGTGCTCGAAGGGCTCGAACGGGGCCGTCTCGGCGTAGAACTGCTCGAGAAACGTCTTCGCCTCGGCCGGGTCGACGGGCACGCAGACCGGCTCGGTGTCCGGCGATGCGTTGCGCTGAGAGGGAGCGATGTGACCGTTGACGGGGCAACCGGAACGTGGTGGGCGATGCGTGTGGGTATCCACCAGGTTCTTTACGAATGCGGTCAACAAGCGGGTCCTCCAACTTTCGTCATCCCCGATCGTCAATCGTGGCGGTACCTTTCTACCCGATCACCCTCAGTGCCGATCCGGCAGTCCACCCGTAACCAGAATTGCTTTGGGCTAAATGGCCTATTGCATTACGCCCATTTCTGTTAATTGCCTGGTAACGAGCTCGAGACCGGATCCGCGATGCGGACCGCGGCACCCCGGAGACCTGGCCGGGCGATCACAACAAGTGTTGGCCAACACTTGTTGACATACGGTGGCGGCCCGGTCTAGCGTGAGCGGCACATTGCCAACGACTGTTGACGAAAGGGAGGCTCCGCGATGGCGACCGATGTCGTGGTGGTCGGCGCCGGTCCGACCGGCCTGTTGCTGGCCGGTGACCTTGCCGAGGCCGGCGTGCGGGTCACGCTGCTCGAGCGCCGCGAGCACGGTTCGAACGTGACCCGGGCGTTCGCGGTGCACGCCCGCACCATGGAGGAGCTGGAGATCCGCGGCCTCGCGGGCGAGTTGGCCAAGACCGGCACGTCGATCCGGTCGCTCCGGCTGTTCGGCGGCGCGGAGGTCAGCCTCGCCGGGTTGCCGAGCGAGTTCAGCTCGCTGCTGATCACACCGCAGTACCAGACCGAACGGGTGCTGCGCGAGCGCGTCGACGCACTCGGCGTGGCGGTCGTCCGGGGCTCGGAGGTCATCGGGGTGACCCAGGACGGCACCGGGGTGGACATCACCGCACGGGCCGCGGACGGGACCGTGACCAGCTACCGGGCGCACTACGCGGTCGGCACGGACGGGGTGAACAGCGCGGTGCGGACCGCACTGGGGCTGCCGTTCCCGGGCCGGTCGGTGATCAAGTCGATCATGCTCGCGGATGTCCGGCTGAGCACTCCCCCCGCGGACGTGCTCACGGTCAACGGGGTCGGTGACGGTTTCGCCTTCGTCGCGCCGTTCGGGGACGGCTGGTACCGCGTCTTCGCCTGGAACCGCCGCCACCAGGTGGACGACTCCGCGCCGCTCGAGCTGGCGGAGATCCGCGAGGTCACCCGCCGCGCACTGGGCTCCGACTTCGGCATGGGCGAGGCGCGCTGGCTGTCCCGGTTCCACAGCGACGAGCGCCAGGTGCCGCGCTACCGGGTGGGGCGGGTGTTCCTGGCCGGCGACGCCGCGCACTGCCACTCCCCGGCCGGCGGTCAGGGCATGAACACCGGCCTGCAGGATGCGGCCAACCTCGGCTGGAAACTGGCCGCCGCCGTACGGGGTTGGGGCGACACCGAGCTGCTGGAGAGCTACCACACCGAGCGCCACCCGGTCGGCCGCGCGGTGCTGCGCAGCAGCGGGGTGCTCGTCCGGCTGGCGCTGATCAGGTCGTCGTGGGGCCGCGCGGTACGCAACGCGCTCGCCACGGCCATGCTGAAGCTGCCACCGGTCCTTGCCGCCGCGGCGGGGACGATCTCCGCGATCAACGTCCGCTACCCGGCTCCCAGCGGTGCGGACCGGCGGGTGGGCATCCGGGTGCCGAACCTCGCGCTGCGCACCGGCCGGCTCTACGACGCACTGCACGGCGGCCGGTTCGTGCTGGTCGGCGCCGGGGCCGCCACTGTGGCGTTACCCCCGCAGGTGGACGCGGCGGAGCTGGCGCAGCCGGTGGACCGGCTGATGCTGGTGCGCCCGGACGGGTACCTCGGCTGGGTCGGCACCGCCGAGGAGTTCGCGGCCTGGGCACGGGACTACTTCCACAGCTGACTCCGCACCGTGGTTCCCCGGGCCAGTCCGGCGTGAACCGGGCGGCGGTGGGTCGCGGTGGTGGGTCGCGGCGGTTGGGTCGGACGGCGGCGGTGGGTCAGCCCGCGGCGGGTGGCACGGCCGGTCGCGGTGGCGGGCTGCGGGCAGACCGCGGAGGCCGGCACGGCCGCGGCGGGTCAGACCGCGGCTGTGGGTCGTGGCGGCGGGTGACACGGCCGGTCGCGGCGGCGGGCCGCGGGCAGACCGCGGA
>DASYLM010000035.1:0-5748 GCA_036009565.1 Pseudonocardia sp.
GCGGTCGCTTCGCACGACTCGGTGTCGACGCCCGAGGGTGGCGCGGCGATCGTGGCGACCGCGTTGGACTCGTTCGGCAAGGTCGACATTGTGATCAACAATGCCGGGATCTTGCGGGACAAGACGTTCGCGAAGTTGGAGAACCAGGATCTCGAGGCTGTGCTGGATGTGCACCTGCGGGGTGCGTTCCATGTGAGCCAGCCGGCGTTTCGGGTGATGAAGGAGAACGGTTACGGCCGTTTTGTCTTCACCGCCTCGAATGCGGGGGTGTTCGGGAACTTCGGGCAGACGAACTACGGCGCGGCGAAGATGGGTCTGGTCGGGTTGTCGAATGTGTTGGCGATCGAGGGTGCGAAGGCGGGCATCAAGAGCAATGTGATCTGTCCGATCGCGCGTACTCGGATGACCGAGGACATTCTGGGTCCGTTGGCCGAGAGTGTGGAGCCGGAGTTGGTGACGCCGATGGTGGTGTTTCTGGCCAGCGAGGCGTGCGGGTTGACCCATGAGGTGTTCTCGGCCGGTGGCGGCCGGTACGCGCGGGTGTTCGTGGGGTTGGCGCCGGGTTGGTTCGCCGGTAAGGGTGTGGAGGTGTCGGCTGATGATGTGGCCGCGCACATCGACGACATCCGCAACCAGGACGGCTACATCGTGCCCGGCTCGATCGCCGATGAGCTGCAGGCCCTGCTACCGCTGCTGCAGGGCTGACCGACCGCTCGGCGGGCCGGGACTCGACGGGTCCCGGCCCGGGCCGGCGGCCCGAACCCGGTGAGCCGGTACCTGTCGCGGCCCACGCCCGGTACCTGTTGCGGCCCAGGCCGGGCACCTGTTGCGTACACCTGCGCAGAGCAAAGCATCACGAAGTGCCTCCGCCGGCGGTGTCGCCCCGGCCGGGTCACGAGCCGGCGGAACCACGCTAGGCCGAACTGCTCTTGCGGCCGGGTCGCCGGCTCGCAAAGCTGATCAGTACAGCGGCGCGAGGAGTGCGGATGGATGTGGTGGAGTTCCGGCCGACGCCGGACCAGTACGCCTGGACGTTCGGCGGCGTGCCACCGGTGGCCACGGTCAAGCCGGGCACGCTGCTGAAGGTGTGGACCGAGGACGCCTTCGCCGGCCGGCTGCGCACCGTCGACGACCTGGCCAGCCTGAACCTGAACATGCCCGATGTGAACCCGCAGACCGGCCCGTTCTACATCGAGGGCGCCGAGCCGGGGGACACCTTGGCGGTGCACTTCGTCTCGATCGAGCCGGCCAGGGACTGGGCGGCGTCCTCGACGATCCCGTTCTTCGGCGGCCTGAGCAGTACCGACCGCACCGCGACGCTGCAGGACCCGCTGCCCGAGCGCACCTGGATCTACCACCTGAACCGGGACCGGGGCACCGTCACGTTCGCCGCCCACAACGGCGAGCTGCAGATCGACCTGCCGATCGACCCGATGCACGGCACGGTGGGGGTGGCACCCGCCGCCCGGGAGGTCCGCTCCTCCCTGGTACCGGACACCTTCGGCGGCAACATGGACACACCCGAGATGCGCGCCGGCGTGACCTGCTACCTCGGGGTGAACGTCGAGGGCGCACTGTTCTCCATCGGCGACGGGCACTACCGCCAGGGCGAGGGGGAGTCCTGCGGTACCGCGGTCGAGGGCGCCATGAACACCACCCTGCTGGTCGAGCTGATCAAAGGCGGTGCCGGTGGCGTGACAGCCCCCGCCTGGCCGCGCATCGAGTCCGATGACGCGATCATGGTGGTCGGCTCGGCGCGCCCGCTGGAGGACGCGTGGCGGGCCAGCCAGGTGGAGATGGTCGGCTGGCTCGCTGAGCTGCTGGGCCTGGACCGCCTGGACGCCTACCAACTGCTCACCCAGATCGCCCTGTGCCCGCTCGCCAACGTCTGCGACAGCAACTACAGCGCGGTGACCAAGGTGGAGAAGGCGCTGCTGCCGCCGGTACGCGCCTTCGACGGCATGCACAGCTACCTGCGCGAGCAGGCCGCCGGCGCGAGCTAGCCAGCTGACCTCACCCGACGAGGAGGACATTCCATGGACCTGGGACTGAAGGGCCGCCGTGCCCTGGTGACCGGTGGCAGCAAGGGCATCGGACGGCGGGTCGCCGAGACCTTCGCCGTAGAGGGCGCGGACGTCGCGATCTGCGCCAGGGACGCCGCCGAGGTCAAGGCCACGACCGAAGCGCTGTCCGCCCACGGCACCCGGGTGATCGGCCAGTCGGTGGACGTCGCCGACGGCGACGCGCTCACCGCTTGGGTGACGGACTCCGCCGAGCAGCTCGGCGGGGTGGACATCGTGGTGGCCAACGTCAGCGCGCTGGCCATCCCGATCTCGCCGGAGAACTGGAAGCTCAGCTACGAGGTCGACCTGATGCACGCCGTCCGGATGGTGGACGCCGCGATGCCGTACCTCGAGCGCAGCGACGCCGGGTCGATCGTGACCGTGTCCAGCGTGTCCGGCCGCGAGATCGACTTCACCGCCGGGCCGTACGGCACGTTCAAGGCCGCGCTGATCCACTACACCCAGGGCATCGCGTACCAGCTCGCCGCCAAGGGCATCCGGGCGAACACCGTCTCGCCCGGTAACACCTACTTCGAGGGTGGGGTCTGGGACAACATCGAACACAACAACCCGGAGCTGTTCGCCGAGGCGCTCGGGATGAACCCGACCGGCCGGATGGCCACCCCGGAGGAGATCGCCAGGGCGGTGGTGTTCGTGGCCAGCCCGGCGGTGCCGTTCATGTCCGGCACGAACGTGGTGGTGGACGGCGCGCTGAGCCGAGGAGTGCAGTTCTGAACCCTCTCGATCGGGGATGTGAGAGCGCGTGCGAACAGGCTCACGACTAATCCCTCGCCGGCCCGGGTAACGTCGCCCCGTGCGCGCGCCGATCCCGCTGGCCCGAACCCTGGGCGCCATCGTGGCGTCCGGGGTGATGCTGGCCGCGATGCTGTCGCCAGGGGTCGTCGGGCTCGGCGTGCTGACCAACCAGCTCGCCGACTCCGCGCACCGGATCGCCGCCGGCGTGGAGAACTCCCAGCTCGCCGCCGACCAGATGCCACTGACCACCACGGTGCTGGACCGCACCGGCGCGCCACTGGCCTACCTGTACGACCAGTACCGGCTGCCCGCCACCTTCGACCAGATCGCGGACAGCATGAAGGCCGCGATCATCTCCATCGAGGACCGCCGCTTCTACCAGGAACAGGGCATCGACCCACTGGCCACGCTGCGCGCCGCACTGCACAACACCTCGGGCGGGCCGCTGCAGGGCGCCTCCACGATCACCCAGCAGTACGTGAAGAACTATCTGATCAACGTCGTGGACCGGGACGACCCGGCGGCCCAGGCGGCGGACCGGGCCGACACCATCCTGCGCAAGATCCGCGAGGCCCAGATGGCCATCCGGCTGGACCGGGTGACCGCCAAGAACGACATCCTCACCGGTTACCTGAACCTGGTGGAGTTCGCCGGCAACATCTACGGCGTCGGCGCCGCCGCCGCGGCCTACTTCCACACCACCCCGGCCCAGCTGACCGTGCCGCAGGCCGCGCTGCTCGCCGGCATGGTCAACAACCCCAACCTGTACAACCCGTACACCCACCCGCAGCAGGCCCTGTCCAGGCGCAACCTGGTGATCGACGCGATGGTGTCCACCGGGGCGCTGCCGGCCGCGTTGGCCGCCGGCGCCAAGTCCGCGCCGCTGGACGTGGTGCCCGGCGGCCCGACCGTGCCCGGTGGCAACTGTTTGTCCGCCGCCCCGGATGCCGGGTTCTTCTGCGACTACGTGGTCCGCTACCTGCACACCGCCGGGTTCACCACCGACCAGCTCGACACCGGTGGCTACACCATCGCCACCACGATGGACCCTGGCGCGGCGGCGGCGATCAAGGCGGCCGTGGAGCACAACGTGCCGGCCGCACAGGACGGGGTGGCCAACACGTTCGCGCTGATCAGGCCCCAGGACGGCGGTCACCAGGTGCTGGCCATGGTGGCCAACCGGAACCTGGGTACCGACGCCAAGGCCGGCGGCACGGTGACCAACATCGTCGCCAACGCGAGCAACGTGTTCGGCGCGGGGTCGTCGTTCAAGATCTTCACCACCGCCGCCGCGCTGGAGCAGGGCATGGTCAGCTTCGACTCCGAGCTGCCCAACCCGAACTCGGACTGCTTCGTCCCCGAGCAGGCCGACCGCAACACCAAGTGCTACCCGGTGTCGAACGACGGCAGCTACGCCGACCCGATCAGCCTGCAGAGCGCCCTGGCCACCTCACCGAACGTGGCGTTCGTGGCCCTGGAGTCGAAGGTCGGCACGCCCGCGGTGGTGCGGATGGCCGAGCGACTCGGCCTGCGGCAGACGATGCGCACCAACGCCGCCGGCGGTACCCCGATCACCGCACCGGGCAACCCGCTGGCGTCCAGGCCGCAGTACAACCAACCGCAGTCGAAGTACTACCAGGGCCTGCTCTCGTTCACCCTGGGGGTCAGCCCGGTCAGCACGCTGGAGATGGCGAACGTGGCCGCCACCCTGATGGACGGCGGTACCTGGTGCCCGCCGACACCGGTGCTGTCGGTGACCGACCGGTGGGGTCGGCGGCTCTCGGTCGCGCAGCAGCCCTGCGAGCAGGCGGTGTCGCGGGGGCTGGCGGACACCGTGCTGGCCGGGCTGAGCAAGGACACCACCGGCGGTACCTCGGCGGCGGCGGCCTCGGCGGCGCGTTGGACCCGCCCGGACATCGGCAAGACGGGCACCACGAACGACAGCGAGTCGGTGGCGTTCGTCGGCGGGGTGAACGGCTACGCGGCCTCGTCGATGCTCTTCGCCGACGGGCCGCGTCCCCGCACGCTGTGCCCGGGCCCGCCGGTCCACCTCGGTGAGTGTGGGCACGGCGCCTTCGGTGGCACTGTCGCGGCGCCGCCGTACTTCAAGGCGATGACCAAGATCCTCGCCGGCCAGCCCAACCAGCCCATCCCCGGGCCGGACCGGAAGTACCAGGGCGGTGCCGGCAGTCGCAACAGCTGCGACAGCAGCGATAGCAGTGACAACTGCGACAGCAGCGACAACAGCGACTGTCACCATCACAAGAAGAAAAAGAAGAAGAAGCACAGCGACAACAGCGACAGCAGCGACAGCAGCGACAGCAGCGACAGCAGCGACAGCAGCGACAACAGCGACAACAGCGACAGCAGCGACAACAGCGACAACAGCGACAACAGCGACAACTGCGGCCACCGGACACTGCCCGCCGGCCCGGTCCTGCAGCAGGTGGTCGCCCCCTACACGGTCGGCCAACAGGACACCGGTGCCAGCCAGGTCCTGAGCCAGGCCGGCTACCCGGTCCGGCCGGTGCAGATCCCGTCGGCCGCGCCCCAGGGGCAGGTCATCGGGCAGACCCCGCAGGGCAACGTGGCCGCGGGCACCCCGGTCACCGTCTACACCAGCTCCGGGGCGCCGCCGGTTCCCAGCCCCACTCCCTAGCTGAGGAGCCCCGCTGCCGCGTCCCGGTCGAGTGCTTCCGGCGCGCGCCTCGCGACGCTGCCGGCGCGCGCCTGGCCCGGGCTGGTCATCCCGACCGCGCGCGGCCCGCGTTCATGGTCAACTCAACGTCTAGGTGAGGCCCAGCGCGGCGGCGATCTCCGGGTAGCCGGCGCCGGCCTGTCCGGCGTAGAACGCGTCGGCGTCGGCGCGCTCGTCGGCGCTGTTGCGCACCTTGGCCAGTACGTAGAGCCGCGCGAGGTGGGCGGCGGC
>DASYLM010000036.1:0-12799 GCA_036009565.1 Pseudonocardia sp.
CCGCTGACTACGAGGTGTGCACGATCAGCACGTCCACACCCGACCGGCGGGCCACGCTCTGCGGGACCGAACCGAGGATGCGGCCGCTGAGGCTGGTCAGACCGACGTTGCCGATCACCAGCAGGTCCGCTCCCGAATCCGCCACCGCCTGGTCGAGGACGTCGACGGGCGGCCCCTTCACCGCGCGCGTCTCCACCTTGTCGGCGCCGGCGGCGCGGGCCCGGTCCGCGGCGTCACGGAGCACGCTCTCCGCCGGTGCCGAGCCGAAGACCTGGTAGGCATCCTCCTTCAGTGCCGTCGCGGCGGCATTGGTGTCGCTCCCGTGTGCCGGTTCATAGGCCGTCACGATGAGCAGTTCCGCCCCGTTGTCGCTGGCGAGCGCGCTGGCCCGGTCCACCGCGATCAGCGAGGTGTCGGAGCCGTCGGTGCCGACGAGGATCTTCTTGTACGAGCCCATCTCGAGCCGCCTTCCTGTTCAGACTCACGTAAGTGGTGCCGCGTGAGCTCGGGCCACATTTCCCGAGTTACACGCCGAGATTGATATGCAGGTCCACGCCCAACAGAACGAGCGGCCAGAGGAACATCGCCAGGACGAAGGACACGAGAGACGACACATTATTGATGGCGTAACCGTGCGAGAGCGCGATGACTACGCCGAGGACCACCCAGACGAGAGTCCCCAATGAGACGCCACTTCTCATGATCACTCCTCAGTGAGCTGGCGCGCATGACTCCGACAATCCGGCCGGCCAGGTGTGCGGGGCCGATCGGGACGGGCGTCCTGCATTGGTGAGAAGTGGAGAGCGTGCCAGTGTGGCAACCGATCCGCCACCCCGGGTCGGGGGCGGTTCAGCAGAGTTGCGGTCAGGTGAGCTGGGCGATGGCGCCGTCGAGGGCGCGGGGTCAGCGGCCCCCCGTCGCCGTGCAGATGCGACAGCATCGTGCCGCCCTGCAGCGCCGGGAGCAGCACGAGCCCGGCGCCCGCCGGGTCCACGTCGGGGCGGACGCGACCGTGCACAGCTCACGGCGGCAACATCACCCTCCGGTGCAGCCGGCGGCCTGGACACAAATTCGAATCTTGGATAAATTTTCGCGGCATGAACAAGCAGTCCCAGTTGGTGTGCGCCTGGTGTGGCCCGGCGATGGTGGTTGTCACCATGGTGGGCTGGTTGCTCGCCGGAATCCTTCCCGTCCCGCCGGCGGCCGACAACACCGCGGCCGAGGTTGTCGCGTTCTACACCGGCAATGTGAATCTTGTCCGGCTGGGCCTCGCCCTCGCCGCAATCGGGGTCTGCCTCGTCGGCCCGCTCGTGGCCGTCCTTGCGATCCAAATGCTCCGGATGGAGGGCCGCGCGCCGATTCTGACCGTGCTGCAGGTGTTGTCCGGTGCGGTGACCTGGGTGATGCTGATGGTCCCCATGATCATGCTGAACGTGGCCGCGTTCCGCCCCGAGCGCTCGCCCGAGGCAACGCAGATGATCAACGATCTGGCCTGGATCCTGTTCTTCACGCCGATCGGCCCGTTCGTCATCCAGAACCTCTCGATCGGCGGGGCGATCCTGGGCGACCGCGCGGTGCATCCGGTGCTGCCGCGCTGGATCGGCTACGCGAACATCTGGATCGCCTTCCTGTTCTGTCCCGCCGTGCTCGCCTACTTCTTCAAGTCGGGACCGTTCGCCTGGCACGGCATCTTCGTGTTCTGGCTCGGGCTCCTCGCCTACTCGGTCTGGGCCGTGCTGATGGGGCTCTCGCTCCGGCGGGCGATCCTCGATGAGCCTGACTATGCGCCGGTGCCGGGCGCCGTCCCCGCGGCTCGCTGAGCCAGGCCCCCGCTCAGCGGGTCGGTGAGCGCGGGGCGTCCGGCCCGCGGTCGCCGAGCGCGGGGCGTCCGGCCGAAAGAGTTAGTGATAATTGGGCCGAAAGGGCGTTGCGGGATTCCCGCATGGCTTGCGTACTCCGTTTGCCACTAGAAACTACTCCTACGCTGATCGAGTGACGTATTGGGAACTGAGAAACAAAATCGTGCCGGCCTCTGATGTCTATCGCAGCGGCCCACCCCAGGGGTCGTGAACATCTGAGTGAAAGGCTTCATAAATGGGCGACTACATCGGCAGTTCCTGCGGCGGCGGCCACAAGAAGAAGCATCACCACAGCTGTGACTGTCACAAGCACCACCATCACCACCACTGCCGGTCACTCAAGCGGGACCACTGTGGCGATGACGGCGGCCGGAAGCGCAAGCACCACTGCGGCTGAGGTTATCGCTGGTCGGCGCCCCTTCCCCGGCGGGGACCGGGGAAGGGGCGCCGCGCCGAGGATGGTCGGACGCAGGTGCCGCGCACCTGATTCGCGGGGCTCCCCAGCTTTTCTGTTGAAATCTCAGGAATGGCCCTCGACGTAGGCAATCGCATTTTGTCGCGCCATATCTCTGGTGCACCGCCGGGTGTCGGTGACACGCCGGTCCTCGACCGTGATCCCGAGCGATTCCCGTACCTGAGGAGTTGTCAGCTGGACCGACCCGCCAGGTGGCTGCTCAGAAATGCCACCGCGCGGTCCAGGACCCGGGTGGCCGTCAGACGGTGAACCGCAGCGCGGTCTCGCGGTGCTCGGCCAGCGCGGCCAGGTGCTCGTCCAGGTTGGTCATCTCGGGCAGGCTCCGCCCGGCGGCCATGCCGCGCAGCAGGGCCTGCTCGGCACGCTCGATCTCCTCGGCGGTGGGCAGCGCGGCGGCCAGCCGCTCGGGTGGCGAGATGACCAGGCCGTCGTCGTCGCCGACCACCAGGTCGCCGGCGGTGACCTCGACGCCGCCGATCAGAACCGGCCCGCCGAATGTGCCGGAGTCCCGGGTGCTGCCGGCCATCGGCGTGCTGCCCCGGGCGTACACCGGCAGCCCGAGGGCGCGCAGTCCGGCCACGTCGCGGCAGTAGCCGTCGATCACGATGCCGGCCAGGCCGCGACGGAGCGCCTCGGTCGCGAACAGTTCGCCGCTGACCGCCCGTCGGTGCCCGTCGGTGGCAACCACCAGCACCGATCCGGGCTCGGCCAGGCGCAGCGCGACCAGCAGCGGCAGGTGGTCGTCGTGTGCGACCACGGGGAACGCGGGCCCGGCCAACCGGCTGCCGGGCACCATCGCGTGGATCTGCGGGTCGATCACCGCCAGGCCCTTGTCCGCGTCGCACAGCGAGGAGACCTGTAGCGCGGCGAGGCGCTTGACGAGCGGATCCACGTGATCACCAGCCTTCATCCCGGCCGGGGTGGCCGGTCGTCGGTGCTGACGGTGCCATAGCGCGGGTGGATCGGCGCGCCGTGCCCCCACTCTGGGTCAGGACCGGTCCCGTGGGCCCTTTGCTCTGCGTAGGGATACGCGACAGCCCTGGTCTCGGCCAGTGCGGCGGTCTCGCGGGCGGCCTGGTGTCGCGTATCTATGCGCAGAGCAAAGCTTCGGCACAGGCACTCTCCGGCGCGGGCGGAGATTCTCCAGCCGAGCACCCGGCGCGAGCGGGGATTCTCCAGCGGAGCACCCGGCGCGGCGGGGATTCTCCAGCGGAGCACCCGGCCCGAGCGGGCCGCTAGGCCTCCCGACGCGCCCCGCCGTAGCGCCTACCGAGCACCAACACCGCCAGCCCGGCGCCGAGCATGGGCATCGACATGGCGTAGACAGCGCGCTCGGACTCCAGCCGGCCCCGAGCGCCGCACCGGCGAGCAGCGGGCCGGCAATGCCGCCGAGGCGGCCGACGCCCAGCGCCCAGCCGACCCGAGACCGGTGAGGAAGCGCAGCACCACCAGCTCGGTGACGGTGCCGGACCGGACGGCGGCCAGCGTGCACAGCGCGAACGACACCGTGGCCGCCACCAGCACCCGCTTGTGCCCGAACCGGTCGGACAGCGGGGACAGCACCAGGTAACCGACCATCAGACCGGCCAGCGCCGAGGAGAAGATCGGCCCGAGCAGCTGTTGGGACAGACCCCGCTCGCGTGCGATGCGCGGGACCAGGTAGTGGGACGCCAAGGGTCGTACGGTGGCCGCGATGAGTGTCAGTACGTCAACCGCTCGGGTGACAGCGGGTGAGTTGCGTGACCATTTCCGACCAATCCTCGCGGAACGCGCCACTCTGCTGGGTAGGAACTTGTAAGTCCTGGCGCCCGGCCAGCGATCCACAGTAACTTCGGTGCCAGCTATCAGGTCACTCTCAGGCGCTGGACGGCTAACTGAATGGGTACATACCGGATGGCCCTGAGAGGAGGGACCGGTGAGCGGTGACATCGGTCAGTCGGGTAGTCCGGACGCAACCGATCAGTACTGGCGCCCGCCCGTCCCGCACCCCCGGTCGGATGGCGGGCCTGGCCAGGCGGGCCCCTACGGCTACGGTGGGCCGCCCGCACAGCGCTCCACCAGCCCCTCCATGCAGCCGACTGTGCCGTTGACACCGCCGCTGACACCGCCACCCGGCGCACCACCGCCACCGCCCGCTTACGGGCCCGTGCCGGAGCCGCCCCGGCTGCGTAACCCGTTCCGGGTGTTCGCCACCGTCGTCCTGGTCGCGCTCGTGGTGTTGGCGACGGCCGCGTTCGGCCGCGACCTGCTGAACCGCGGCGGGGTGCTCTCCGCGTTCGCCCCGGCGGACAGCGCGACGTCCTCGGACACCTACGGTGCCGCACCGGGTGACCCGGACGCCTCGGCCGGTGAGCCGTCGGCCCCGACCAGGACGGCGCTCGACGAGCCGACCCTCTCGGCGCTGAGTGCCAAGGTGGCGCCCGGGCTGGTCAACATCAACTCCGAGCTCGGCTACCAGAGCGCGGCGAGCGCCGGCACCGGCATCGTGCTCACCCCGAACGGCGAGATCCTCACCAACAACCACGTGATCAACGGTGCGACCAGTATCCGGGTCACCGACATCGGCAACGGCCGCACCTACCGGGCCACCGTGGTCGGCTACGACCGCGGCCACGACATCGCGGTACTGCAGCTGCGTGGCGCGTCCGGACTGCGCACCGCCAGCATCGGCGACTCCGGCACGGTCAAGGTCGGTGACCCGATCGCCGCGCTGGGCAACGCGGGCGGGGTCGGCGGCACACCGTCCACCTCCGGCGGCACCGTGACCTCGCTGAACCGCTCGATCAACCCGAGCGACGAGCTCACCGGCAGCACCGAGCACCTCACCGGCCTGATCGAGGTGGCCGCCAACGTGCAGCCCGGCGACTCCGGCGGCCCGTTGGTGAACGCCGACGGGCGGGTGGTCGGCGTGGACACCGCTGCCTCCGCCAACTACCGCTACCAGAGCAGCGGCGGCACCGGATACGCCATCCCGATCAACGACGCGATGACGCTGGTCCGCCAGATCCGGGCGGGCCAGGCCTCCGAGTCGGTGCACATCGGGCCGACCGGGATGCTCGGCGTCTCGGTGGTCAGCTCGCCGGCCGGGCGGTACACCGGCGGCCAGTCCGGTGACGAGAGCAGCCGCTACCAGCCCATCTCCGGGGTACTGGTGGCCGGCGTGCAGGACGGCTCACCGGCCCAGCAGGCGGGCCTCGGCCGCGGTGACGTCATCACCGGGCTCGACGGCAGGAAGGTCGACACGCCCACCACGCTGACCAACCTGATCGGCCTGCACCACCCGGGTGACCGGGTGCTGCTGCAGTGGACCGACTCAGCCACCGGCCAGCAGGAGAGTGCGCCGGTCGGTCTGGTCACCGGTCCACCCAGCTAACGCCCCGACCGGGTGGTACGCCAGGGTGTGCGGGTGCCCTGGCGGTTCAGCGCGGACGTGCGGCCCTACGCCGAGCGGGTCTGGGATCTGCTCGCGGCCGACCCTGCCGCAAACAGCGTCGCCCTGACCTCCATCGACCACGTCCGGGCCGGCCGGCGTTGGTCGGCGCAGGACCGGCTGTTCGGCTGGTACGCCGATGGCCGGGGTGTCTCCGGCGCGGTGAGCATGACCCCGCCGTACGACCTGCTGCTGGCCGCCGTGCCGCCACCGGCCATGCCCGAGCTGGTCGACGCGCTGCAAGCCCACGCGATGTCGGTGCCGGGTGTGGTGGGTGCGGTGGCGACGGTCGAGGAGTTCGCCGCGCTGTGGGTGGCCGAGGCGCGGGCGGCGGCCGGCACCCTGCGCGGCGAGCGGGGGATGCGCCAGCGGCTGTACCGCCTGGACACCCTGTGCCCGCCCGCCGCGCCGCCCGGGCGGGCCGAGCGCGCCTCGGCCGGCGACACCGTACTGGTGGCGAACTGGTACGCGGCGTTCCAGCGGGAGGTCGGCACCGTGCCGGTGGACGTCGAGCCGATCGCCAGGGATGCCATCGAGCAGGGCCTGATCTGGCTCTGGCGCGACCCGGTCGGCACGCCTGTCGCGTTGGCCGCGCACACCCGGATCGTGGCCTCGGTGGCGCGGGTGGGCCCGGTGTACTCGCCCCCGGCCGGGCGGCGCCGCGGCTACGGCGCCGCGGTGACCACCGCCTGCACCGAGGCCGCGCTGCGGGCCGGCGCCGCGAGCGTGGTGCTGTTCACCGACCTGGCGAACCCCACGTCCAACGCGGTCTACCGGCGCCTCGGCTACCTCCCCGTGCACGACTACCAGCAGATCCGGTTCACCGCCCGCTGACCGGTGGGTGCCGCTCAGCGCTCGGCAACAGCGGTGCCGGCGTGGGTGCCGGCTCAGGGGTTCGGCTGGACCCGCAGGACGGGTTTGCCGGGTGCGCGCTCGTCGGAGTCGAGGTAGCGGTGCGCGGCGGCGACGTCGTCGAAGTCGAAGACCCGGTCGATGATCGGGGCGAACGCGCCGGTGGCCAGTCCGGCGCGGACGAAGTACTCGGCGCGGCGCAGTGCGGCCGGATCGCCGGTGACCTCGAAGACGGTGTAGCGGCGCAGCCAGACCGGGGCGTACCGCCCGGCGGGCAGCGGCGCCGGCTCACCGGACAACCCGCCGTGCACGATCACCGTGGCACCCGGCGCGCAGGCCCGCACCAGTTGCTCGACCAGCGGACCGCCGACAGCGTCCAGCACGAGGTCGGCGCCGTGCCCGCCGGTGGCCGCGCGGATCGCGGTGGCCAGCGCGCCGGGCTCGGTGAGCTCGGCATGAACCAGTACCTCGGCGGCGCCGGCGGCCAGCAGTGCGTCCCGCTGCCCGGCGGCCGGCGTGGTGGCGATCGGCACGGCGCCCAGCTGGCGCACCACCTGCAGCGCCGCCATGCCGATGCTGTTGCTGGCGGCGGTGATCACCACGTGGTCGCCGGGGCGCACCCGGACGACCTCGGCGACCATGCCGTACACGGTCACGTAGGGCATCCAGATCGCGGCGCCGGTCACCGGGTCCATCCCGGGCGGCCGGGTGAGGAGCGCGGCGGCCGGCACCACGGCCTGCTCGGCGTAGACCGGGTAGTCGTTCTGGGAGAACGCCGGCACCACGCTCACCGCGTCACCGGGCTGCCAGCGGTCCACCCCGGGGCCGACCTCGAGCACCTCACCGGCCGCCTCGGTGCCCAGCCCGGCCGGCAGCGCGGGCTGCTCGAAGTAGCTGCCGCGCCGGAAGTTCACCTCGGCGCGGTTGAGCCCGATCGCGTCGACCCGGATGCGCACCTCGCCAGGCCCCGGCGAGCGGACCGGCACGTCCTCGATGCGCAGCACTTCCGGGCCGCCGAGCTCATGGAACCTGATCGTCCGCACCATGGCCCGAATCTACGGGCGGGTCCGCTCAGGTGATCCGGCGGGCGTTGTGGAACGGCATGTTGGCCATGCTGGACACCTTGACCGGCTGGCCGGACTCCGAGGCGTTGAGAATCTTGTTGTTGCCCAGGTAGATGCCGACGTGGCTGACCGGGCTGTAGAAGAAGACCAGATCACCGGCCCGCAGCTGGCTGCGCGACACCGGGGTGCCGACCCTCGACTGCTGGGCCGCGGTACGCGGCAGGTTGATGCCCTGCTTCCGGTAGGACCACATCACCAGGCCGGAGCAGTCGAACGCGTTGGGGCCGACGGCGCCCCAGACGTAGGGCACCCCCATCTTGGAGATCGCGGTGGTAAGCGCCTTCGCCCCGACGGGGCTGCTGCCGTCGAACAGCGGGGTGACGCCGGTGAGCGAGGAGACCTTGTGGAACAGCGAGGACTGGACGGCCTGAGCGGTCCGGGCGGCGGCCTGCTGGACGGACTGGGCGCGGTCCAGGTCGACCGCGCGGGAGAGGTCGGCGATCTGGCGGGCGTCGGTCTGGTGCAGGTCGGCGGCCATCACGGTGGCGTTCGTCGGCGCGGTCGCCGGTACCGAGGAGACGAGCGAAGCGGGAGCGGCGTGGAACGCACCGCCGGTGACCGGGCCGTCTGTCGTGGCCAGGTCGACCGGCGCGATGGCCGGGCGGCTGAACGACTGGGTGTCACTCAGGTCGCGGGCCGGCGCGTTCGGTATCGCCGCGAACGCTCCGGACATGCTGGCGGCGGCGGTACCGGCGCCGACCGCAGAGGCCGCGACCACAGCGAACGCCGAGCGCGGGGATCGCGGCGCCGGCACCCCGTGCCTCCGGGGTGCCGGCATCGCGCGTGGGGAGCGGAATGGTCGGTCGGCCCCGGGGGCCGGTGGCAGCGGCGGGTAGCTCGGCCGGGCCGGCGCCGACGGCAGCACCCGGGCGGGCGGGGGGACCGCCCGGGTGGCCATCGGACCGGCGACGAACGCCGGGGTCGGAAGCCCGGCCTGGGGAAGCCGGAGTGGTGGCTGGTTCTCAGCGGCCTGCGCGAGCAGCTCACTCACCGTTCGACGTTGATCGGTCCCGGGGGTTCCCGGGGCACCACGGTGCCGCGCGCGATGTGCGCCCATCGGCCGTTCCTCCGCGTCAGCGCAGCGGCCATCGCCAGAACGGCACGCCGTGCACCCCACCCCAAACTGCTGCCGGAGCGCCAGGGGGAGAGCCGGTGGGCGGGGGATGACGAACCGGCCAGGCGCACCAGTCGGCGGGGTGCCGACCAGCTGGTGATGACCGTAACCAATCCGTGACAGCCCTGTGCACACCCTTGCGGTGGCCGGTCGTTAGACAACGGCGGCCAACAGGTTCGGTTCGAGCGGGTTGCCGGTAAACACCGGATGAACTGTCGAACGACCGGTGACAGTCGGTGAGTGGCAGGTTTGACCATCCCTCGACCGGGTCATAGTGATAACAAATTCCCCACGAGTCCCCGTAGCCCCTGTCATCACAGCGGTTCGGCTGGTGATACTGCTTTTTGTGCAGGACGGATCGGGAGACACCGGCCGGTACGGCACCGCTGGCGGCGAGAGCTACAGCTCAGCGGCACCGCGCCGGCTTCGCCGTGTGGGAGCGCACCGGGCGGCCGACGAGCCGGACGAGGGCGCGGACCGCCGTTTCGGTCAGCGGGGATTGATCACCGAGAGTCGCGTGACGCCGATTCGGGGCAACGACATCCCCGAGCCGAGGGATGCCGGCGAGGACGCCGATCCCGATCGGGAGCCGCCACTCGCCGATGGCCAGACGCTGCGGGAGCTGCTCAACGAGCGCAACCTGACGCCGGCCGAGACCACTCGTCTGGGCGCCCAGCTCGCGGTTGCGCTCGCCAGGCGGCACAGCCTGGGGCACCCGCACGGGCAGCTGACCCCGATCACCGTGCGGGTCGCGCCGGACGGCCGGGCCCGGCTGCTGGACCCGCCGGCGCTCTCGGCCGACGCGCTCGACCCGGCGGCCGTTCCGTACCTGTCCCCCGAGCAGGTCACCGGCGAACCAGGTGGGCCGCCGGCCGATGTGTACGCGCTCGGCCTGGTGCTGCTCGAGGCCGCCACCGGCTACCCCGTCTACCCCGGCTCCAGCTGGGAGGCCGCCGCGAACCGGCTGACCGCGCCGCCGGTGGTGCCGAACGAGGTGCCGGCGGCGCTGGCCGGCACCCTGCTCGCGATGACCCAGACCGCTCCCGGCGACCGACCGACCGCTGAACGGGCCGCCGCCCGGCTCGGCGGCGGTTGGTCGGCCGCCCCGGTCGCGCCGGTGGCCCCGGTCCGCGTGGAGCACGCCGGCATGTCCCAGCTGATCGCGCTCGGGCTGCCGGTGGTCGTGCTGCTGGCGTTGCTCGGGGTGGCGCTGCTGAGCCACCACGGCACGCTCTCCGACTCGGCGCCGGGCACCTCGGCCAGTGCGGCTCCGGCGCCCACCACTGCTCCGGCGGCCACCGCGGCTCCGGCGGCCGCCGCGCCGACCGCTACGGCCCCGGCCACTGCTCCGGCGGCGACCGCGGCTCCGGCGGCCACCAACGCCCCGGCCGAGACCGCCGCGCCGCTGCCCGACCTGCCGGAGATCAAGGCACCCGACGTGCCGTCCTCGATCACCGACACGGTCACCGCGAAGGTCAAGAGCACCTGGGGCCAGTTCACCGGCTGGCTGGCCACGCTGTTCTGACCGGTTGCGCCGGGCGCGATCGCGGCCCGACTACCGACTCGGCCGAGGTGCTGCTCTGGGAGATGCACGCGACGCTCGGGTGAGCTGAGGCCGGCTCGGCCGCTCGGGGAGACCGGCCGGCGCGGCCGCTGCTAAGTCCCGCGCAGCGTGCCGGTCACGGTGGCGACCAGGTCGGCCACCACTCCGCCGCGGGCGGCCCGGTCCGCCAGCCAGACCGCCTCGGTCGTCATCTTGAGCCGGGCGTCCTCGACGGCCAGTCGTACGACCGGCTCGCCGGCGAACGTCCTGGCGGTCATCCCGCCGCCCATCCCGATCAGCGTGAACGCCTGCCCGGTGGTCACCACGTGGGCCAGCCCGCCCAGGTTGTGGCCCTCCAGGACGAGCCGCTTGCGCACCCCGAAGCTGTTCAGCAGCTCGTCGGTGCGCCGGTACAGCTCCGGGGCCGCGTCGTAGCCGATCGAGGCGTACGGCAGCGTGGCCAGCTCGTCCAGCCGTACCGAGGTCCGCCCGTCGAACCCGGCGCCCCTGCCGACCACGACCGCCACCTGCTGGCTCTCCAGCCAGTGGCTGCGCAGCCCGCGCCCGCCGACCGGGCCGTGCGCGAGCGCGAGGTCGATCTCGCCGGCCCGCAGCGCGCGCAGCAGCGGCTCGCTGCTCGCCGGGTGCAGCCGCACGTCCAGATCCGGGTGCTGGGTGCCCAGCGCGGCGAGGAACCGGGTGCGCAGCTCCCCGGACACGTCCGGCGCGATGCCGACCAGCGCCGCCCGCCGGCCGCCGGCCGCCTCGTCCCGGACCAGCAGGGGCAGCGCGTCGAACCGCTCGATGGTGTCCCGGGCCGCCGGCAGGAAGCGCTCACCGGCGGCGGTCAGCTCCACCTTGCGGCTGCTGCGCAGGAACAGCGGGGCGCCGAGCTCGCGCTCCAGGTCGCGGATCCGCTGGCTCAGCGGCGACGTCGCCATGTGCAGCCGCTCGGCCGCCCTGGTGAAGTTGAGCTCCTCGGCGACTGCCACGAAGTACCGCAGGTGCAGCATCTCCACGCGCTCACCGTAGGCCGGGCCGGCGTGACCACACCGGTCAGGCTGGCGTTCGGACATCGGTCGTGGTTCTCGGCGCGGTCGCGCCGTAGGTTCGGATCCAGGGCAGGCGACCACAGTCCGGGATCCGCGAACAGGACCACAGTGAGGTGTCCACGATGAGCCAGCCGGAACAGCGTCGACCGATCCGCATCGCCAACTTCTCCGGTTACCTGGGCGATCGGTTCACCGCCGTCGACGAGGTGATGGCCGGCGACCCGGTGGACGTGCTGATGGGCGACTACCTGGCCGAGGTCACGCTGGCCGCGCTGTCGTCGCGGCACCGCCAGGACCCGGCCAAGGGTTACGTGGACTATTTCCTCGATCAGCTGCGCCCGCACCTGCCCGGCCTGGTCGAACGGGGCATGAAGGTGGTGGCCAACGCGGGCGGGTTCAACCCCGCCGGGCTCGCGGCGGCGCTGCGGGCGGCGGCCGCCGAGGACGGCGTGACGCTGCGCGTGGCACACATCGAGGGCGACAACGTGCTGGCCCGGCTGCCCGAGTTCGCCGACGCCGGTTACCAGCTGGAGCACCTGGACACCGGCGCGCCGCTGTCGTCCTGGGGCAGCGAGCCGATCGCCGCGAACGCCTACCTGGGCGGCTGGGGCATCGCCGCCGCGTTGGCCGAGGGCGCCGACGTCGTGGTGTGCGGCCGGGTCACCGACGCCTCGCTGACCCTCGGGCCGGCCGCCTGGTGGCACGGCTGGCGCCACGACGACTGGGACGCGCTGGCCGGCGGGCTGCTGGCCGGCCACCTGATCGAGTGCGGGCCGCATTCGGTGGGCGGCAACTTCTCCGGCTTCACCCGGATCCCGAACATGCTGGTACCCGGGTTCCCGATCGCCGAGGTCGCCGCCGACGGCAGCACCGTGATCACCAAGCACGGCCGCGACGGCGGCGCGGTCACCGTGGACACGGTCACCGCGCAGCTGCTCTACGAGATCCAGGGCCCGGCGTACCTCAACTCCGACGTGACGTTGCACCTCGACACCGTCGATGTCACCGCGCAGGGACCGGACCGGGTGCTGGTCAGCGGGGCGACCGGCTCGCCGCCGCCGCCCACCACCAAGGTCGCGGTGTTCGGCCAGGTCGGCTACCAGACGGTGAACACCTGCTACGTGACCGCGCCGGACGTGGCGGCCAAGGTGGAGCTGCTGCGCGCCCAGTTCAGCCGGGACACCCCCGACGGCGTCGAGCTGGACATCACCCGGATCGGCACCGCCGCCGAGGATCCGGAGACGCAGTGGGATGCCACCGTCGGGCTGCGGGTGATGGCCACCGCGCGCACCCGGGAGCCGCTGGACCGCTACAACCTGGCCGGCCGCCTCGGCAGCCTGTACCTGCAGA
>DASYLM010000037.1:0-21223 GCA_036009565.1 Pseudonocardia sp.
ACGCCTGCGCGCCGACCTGGTCGTCATGCTCATCGGCGAACGCCCCGGCCTCAGCGCCGCCGACAGCCTCGGCATCTACCTCACCGCCCACCCCAAAACCGGGCGCCGCGACCACGAACGCAACTGCATCTCCAACATCCACCCACCCGGCGGACTCCACTACCACCGAGCCGCCGACACACTCACCCACCTCATGACCCAAGCACGCCACCTCGGCATCACCGGCACCACACTCAAAGACGACCTTCCGACGCTGCCCGAAGGTTCCGCGGGGTCGGTGTAGGCGTCTTCAGATGGTCTACGCCCGGTGTCAGCGCTCCGGTGTCCCCACCTCGGCGGTCCGCTGATACTCGGCGAGGGTGTGCTCGTCCGGTGGGTACGTGCCGCGCAGCGGAGACCCGGCGTCGATCTTCGCCAGGATGAAGTCCTCCAGGTGCTCCTGGCGCAGCGCCGCCTCGGCGACTTCGTCGGCCAGTTCTCTCGGCAGGCAGATGACGCCGTCGTGGTCGCCCACCATGATGTCGCCCGGATAGACGGCCACTTCGGCGCAGCCGATGGGTACCTGCAGGTCGACGGCGTGGTGTTGGGCGAGGTTGGTGGTCGCGGCGGCGCCGGCCGCGAAGGTCGGCAGGTCCAGGGTGGCGAATCCCTGGCTGTCGCGGACCGCCCCGTCGGTCACGATGCCGGCGGCGCCGCGGCGCAGTAGCCGGGTCGCCAGGATGTGCCCTAGCGATGCGGCGCGGGTCTTGCCCCGCGCGTCGATCACCAGCACGGCCCCGGGTGGGACGGACTCGACGGCTTTGCGCTGCGGGTGGTCGTAGTCCTGGAAGACGGACAGTACGTCGAGGTCCTCGCGGGAGGGGATGCAGCGCAGCGTGAAGGCCTCACCCACCAGCCGGGAGCGCCCGGGGTTCAGCGGGGCGACCCCGGCCAGGTAGGTGTTACGCAGCCCCCTGGCCATCAACTGGGTCGTCAGCGTCGCGGTGGACACGGTGCCGAGGGTCCGCAGCGTGTTGGCGCTGATCGGCGGGTGGACGGTCATCTGATACTCCTAGATCGGGGGTGCCGCTCTCCCGGTCGATCATGGTTCAATCGCGGATCGTCCGCACCCGCCGACGATGCCTACCCGATCGACCTACCGGATCGAACCACCGGATCAAGCGGCCCGGATTCCGCGGTCCCGGTGCGGAATTTCGGATCAGGCTCTGCCACCCACCGATCCTGTGGCCGTCCGGGCCGCCGTGGAGAGGCGATGGGTGCGACCGTGTAGCGGTGGCCGAGCGGAGGAGCCCCGGATGACCCAGACGCGCGAGGTCCCGTTCTTCGACCGTGACGGCGAGCACTGGATCACGTTGGAGATCGAGGTCGACGCCGAGGGCAAGCCGCCGGAGATGGTGGAGATCGCGTCGGCCGAGGACAAGGGTCGTCAGGTGCAGTGTCAGTACCGCCGCGAGCACCGGCCGGACTCGGACCACCAATGGGTCTACGTGGAGGTGGGGCGCACCTGGCGTGGTGAGCCGGCGCCGGGCAGTCCGGAGGCGTTGCGGCGGCTGCTCGACTCGAAGGAATGGCCGCACTGACCAGCTGAGGGGAGTGACCCCGAGCGTGATACCAGTTCAACTGGTGTGCACTCCCGACACCAGTTGAACTGGTGTCGGGAGATGGGGTCGCATGCATGCTGTCCAGGTGCGTGAGTTCGGTTCCGCCGACCGGTTGGCCTGGGTCGAGGGTGGGTTCGTGCCAGCCGCTGGTGCTCAGTCGCGGTCGAGGAAATCGTCGATCACCGGGGCCAGCGTCTCCGGTTCGGTGAGCACGGCCAGGTGACCGCCGTGGTAGCGGTGCAGCTGGCCCCTGGGCAGCAGCCGGGACATGATCGCACCGTTGAGCGACGGGATGATCGGGTCGTCGTCCCCGGCCAGGACGAGGGTGGGCTGCCGGATCAGCGGCAGCCACGGCAGGCTGGTCCAGGAGCCGATCGCCGCCAGCTGGTAGAGGTAGCCGCGGACCGGGGTGGCGCGCATCGAGCTGTGCAGCACCGCGACGGTGGTGTCCGGAGCGGTCCGCGCGCTGCCGCCGTAGATGGCGCCGGCGATGCTGCGTGCGTAGTCCGGATCCCGGTGCCGACGCGGGGTGAGCATCCGGGCGAGCACCTTCGGCGTCGCGGGAACCATGCACATCCCGGTCGCGGTGGCCACCAGCACCGCACGCCGGCAGAACCACGGGTGCTGGAAAGCGAACTGCTGAGCGAGCCCGCCGCCCCAGGAGATGCCCAGCACGTCGGCCCTGGCGTAACCGAGCCGATCCAGCAGCCCACGCATGGTGAAGGCCAGCTGGTGGTAGCTGTACGGCAGCGTCGGCTGGGACGACCCGCCGATGCCCGGGACGTCGAACCGGACCACCGGCCGGCCCGGGTCCAGCTCGCGGACCAACGGGTCGAACAGCTCCATGCTCGAGCCGATGCCGTTGCACAACACCAGCGGCACCCGCCCCGGCTCCCCGGGTCGGTGCAGGTAGGCCAGCTCCCGGCGCCCGACCCTGAGGTGGCTCGGGCGCGCCGACCGGCTGGCGCGGGTCCGGTCGTCCGCGCCGCCCCGCTCCGCCGGGGTGGTCACTTGAGCTTGACGTAGCTACCCGGCGCCGGGGCGAGCGGTGGGTGGTCGGGCCCGCCGGGCGAGCTGGGTGCCGGCACCTGTTCGCCGGTGCGGGCGTGCAGCCAGGTGCTGAAGTCCGGCCACCAGGAGCCATCGACCACCTGCGAGCCGGACAGCCAGGCGGCCGCGTCGGCGGGGTTGTGCTCGGCGGTGCGGAAGTTGGCCTTCTTGTTGCCGGGCGGGTTGACGATCGACGCGATGTGCCCGCTGGTGGACAGCACGAACCGGCTCTTGCCGCCGAAGAGCTGGGTGCTCTGGTAGCACTTCTGCCACGGGCACAGGTGATCGGCGACCCCGGCGGTGATGTAGGTGTCCAGGTGTACCCGGGACAGGTCGACCGGCGAGCCGAGCATGGTCGCGGTGCCCCGCTCGGTGAGCGCGTTGCGCTGCGAGAGGTGGATGAAGTCGCGGTGCAGCCGGGCGGTCATGCGGGTGGTGTCGGCGTTCCAGAACAGCACGTCGAACGGCTTCGGCGCATTGCCGAGCAGGTAGCTGTCCACCCAGTAGTTCCAGACCAGGTCGTTCGGCCGCAGCCAGGCGAACACCTCGGCCAGCGACCGCCCGTCCAGGTAACCGCGCGCCGCCGAGGCGCGGACCGCCGCATCGGCCGCCTCCGGGGTGAGCAGAGCCCCGGTCACCCCGGCGTCGCGCTGGTCCAGGACGGCGACGGACAGCGCGGACGCCGCGATCCGGTCCAGCTCGCCGATGGCGGCCAGGTGACCGAGCACCATCGACGACAGCACCCCGCCGGAGCAGAGCGACAGCAGCGCCGCGCTCGGCGCGCCGGCAACCGTGCGGGCGGCGTCGACCGCGTCCAGGATCGCCGCGCCGTAGGTGTCGAACCCCCAGCGCGCGTGCCGCACGTCCGGGTTGCGCCAGGAGATGGTGAACACCTGGTGGCCCTGCCCGACCAGGTACTCGATCAGGCTGCGGCCGGGCGCGATGTCCGTGACGTAGTACTTGTTGATCGTCGGCGGGACGATGAGCAGCGGGATCGCCCGGACCTTCTCGGTCGTCGGGGTGTACTGGATGACCTCCAGCACCTCGGTCCGCAGCACGACCGTGCCGGGCGTGGCGGCAACCGTCTCGCCGACGGTGAACGCGTCGGGCTCGACCATGCTGGGCACCCGGGGCGGCTGGGCGAGATCACCGGCCAGCCGGCGCGCGCCGCGCACGAAGTTACCCCCGCCGGTGTCCACCACGGCCTTGAGTGCACGCGGGTTCAGCAGCGGGTTGTTGCTCGGGGCCAGTGCGTCGGACAGGTTGGACACGATGGTCTGCACCCGGAGCCGGTCCGGTTCGGCGAGCCGGGCGTCCTCCACGAGTGCCTCGGCGGTGCGGCTGGTGGCCAGGTGGGCCTGCAGTGCGCGGTGCAGCAGCGGGTTTCCCGACCATGCCGGGTCGGCGTAGCGGCGGTCCCTCGGGTCCGGCTGGGTGTTCGAGTTGCCGACCACGATGCGGCCCAGCTCGCCGACGAGGCCGCGCACCCGGCCCACCACCTTCACCGGTCGGTTCGCCAGACCGCGGACGAGCCGCAACGCCGTCGCGTCCGGCACCAGACGCCGCCAGTTGCCCCGCACCGCGTCGGTGAGCAGCAGGTCCAGCGGGGCGCCGGCCAGATCCGCCGCGTCCCGGGAGTCCCCGTCGGTCCGTCCGTTCATTGCTGAAACCACCTCCGTTGGTGGGACGACCTTGTCGCGCCGGAGCCCCGTTCGCGTCCCGGGTGTCGATCGGCAGTTCGGACTGACCCTACTGGCAGGTGACCGAACGCTGCTTGGAAAAGTACCCAGGAGTGCGTGCCGGGAGAGCCCAGGACCCTGCCGGACCCATGCTCGGGATGGGTCCGGTGCCCGCAAGTAACCTCTGCGGCTATGTCCGAACTGAGCACGGCCGCCGCGGCCGGGGAGTCACCTCGCCGGATCTACCTGGTCGCGACGGCGGGTTTTCCGAACTACGGCGACGAGCTGATCACCGCTCACTGGCTCCGCCAACTCGCCGAGCGGGCGCCGGACGCGGACGTCTGGGTGGACTGCCCGAGTCCGGGCCCGGCCTCCGTGCTGCTGGACGGCCTGCACCCGAAAGCCCGGTTCGTGGACACGCTGTTCCGGCTGTGCTGGGAGGCGCCGTCCGAGTCACCGTGGGAGGTGGCGGCCTTCGCGCAGCAGGCGGTGGACGATCCCGGTCGGGCGCCGCGCTGGGCCGAGGGTGTCGAGCTGCTGCGCGGCGCGGATGTGGTGCACCTGCTGGGGGGCGGTTACCTGCACGGCGAGTGGCCCCGGCACGTGGGGCTGGTGGCCGGGGCGGTGGCCGCGATCCGGCACTCGGGCGGGCGGGCGGTGGCGACCGGGTTGGGTCTGGCGCCGGTCTCCGAGGGTGTCACCGCGCTGCTGTGCGGGCTCACCGACCGGTTCGAGGTGGTCGATCTGCGAGACGAGGCGTCCGGGGCGGTGCTGCTCGCCGGCGGGGTGGGCCATGCCCGGGTCAGCTGCGACGACGCCTGGCTCGGGCTCGGGGCGGGCAGCTCGGGGGTTCCCACGAACTCCTCGCCGGACCTGCCGGAGTTCATGCTCTGTGCCCAGTCCGACATGCTCACCGTCGACCGGTCCCGGCTTGCTGGTCTGATCCTCGAGACCCTGCGGACCTGGCGGGTGGATCCGGAGAACCTGGGCGTGGTGGAGGGCATCCCGGGGGTCGACCGTGAGATCTACGCGCTGATCGAGCACCACATCCCGGGCGCCCGGTTCTTCCCGTTCGCCCACATCTGGCGGGACGGGCTCCCGGTCGCGCCCGGCCAGACCTGGCTGAGCACCCGGTTCCACCCGCACCTCATGGCGGCCGCCGCCGGAGCCAGCGGGGTGGCCATCCCGGTCAGCCCGGACTACTACCTGACCAAGCACCAGTCACTGATCGCCCAGGGCTCGCGCTGGGGTGTCGCCAAGGACCTGACCGTCCCCGACCTGCCCACCGCCGGCGGCTTCCCCGCCGAGGTGGTGCGGCGCCAGCACACCGCAAAGGCCGAGCTCGCGGACACGGTGTACGGACCGGTGGGCCGAGGCTCCGGGGTCGCAGCTCGCCGGAGACCCGCGCCCGCGGCCGACGCGGCGACCGCGCGGAACCGGCTCTGGGACCGTCGCCGACGGAGCAGCTAGCGCTGCGCGGGCTCGCGAGGGAGCCCCGGAGCGGACGGCCCCGGGGCTCCTCTCGACAGGTCGTGCTTGTCCTACTTGACCGAGCTCACGCCACGGCGGCTGTTGTTCCGCTTCGCGGGTGTGGTCCGGTCCGCCGGCGCGGTCCTGTTCGCGGCCTTGCGGGTGACGCTGCGGGTGTCGTGCGCCGCCTCGTCACCGGCCTCGACGAGCGAATCGGCCAGCTCGGTGCTCGCCTCGCTGACGGTGGCCGCGGTGTCCCGGGCCACCCGCTGGGTGCGGCGGGCGGTCTTCTCGCCCACCGAGCGGCTCTCGAAGCTCACCACCTTGAGCACCTCATCGCCGGCGTCGTGCAGCTCGTCGACGAGGTTCTCCAGCTGGCGGTCGAACCGCTTGTTGGTGTCCTCGATGGTGCGCAGCGCACGGGCGACGCGAGGCTCGGTGCGGATGCGCTCCGCGGTGTCCCCGCCACGCTCGGCCCACTCGTTGTAGGTCTTGCGGGCCCGGTCAGAGGCCTTGTCGGCGCGCTTGCGCAGCTCGTCCCGGGTCAGCCGGTCCGGCAGCTCGCGCAGCGTGTGCACCGCGAGGTCGCCGGCCCCGATCCAGGCCAGCACCGGGGTGCGGACCAGGTCGAACTGGGCGTTGACGAACTTGTTGGTGCGCGAACGGGCCTTGCGGACGTCCGCGGAGGTCGGCAGCGTAATAGCCATTTGATGATCACCTCTCTGGGAATGGACTGGTGTCCGCGACGGCTGTTGTCTCAAACGCCGCGGTCGAGGAGGCGGGCCTGTGACCCGATCGGGCCAACCCGGCTCAACCCGGGGGCCAGGACTTTGCTGTCCTCGCTCGACCAGCTCGTGTATCTGACAACCACGACCCTAAGCCATTGTGCTAGCTGTAGCAAGCGTTGTGCTTGCGCAGGTGGGGTGGCACTTGACACGTTTACCGGATCGCTGCCGTGACCTGCGGACGGGTCGGCACGGGGCCTTGTGCGGCCCCGGTGATCAGGGCGCGTCGAGCGCGGGGTCGCTGTGCTGGCTGATCTGGTCGGTGCTGAACACGGGCATCGGGATGGTCGGCGGGATGCCGATGTCCTCGTAGTTGTGCCCGTTGGCGGCGATGTAGTCCTCGTTGCCGAGGGTGAACGTCCACCCGTTGGGCAGCTTGCGTTCCATGTCGTCGGCGAACACACCTTGGGTGTTCATGCCCACTCGGCTCGGCGCGGGGGTGCGGGCCAGCATCGCCTCGGTGAACGTCTCACCGGCGCTGACCGTCAGGTCGCTGATCAGCAACCGGACCGGCCCGGTGTATCGGGGGCCGTCGAACGGCGTGACCGTGACCGGCCGGAGCCGGCCGAAGCGGCGCGGGTCGTTCGGGTCGTTGCGCGCCTGCTTGCTGTAGGCGAGATACGCCGTGTTGGTCAGCCGCGACGCGAGCTGCAGCCCCAGTTCGTCGTCGCCGCCGGTGTTGAAGCTCACGTCGATGATGAGCTCGTGCCAGGCCTTGATCCGGGCCGGGGTGAAGATGGCATCCAGTGCCTTGGCCAGTATCGCGCTGTTGTCGACGAAGACGTTCTGGTCGCCGCCGTAGCTCTCGAAGGCGGTGAGGCGCAGGTAGCCCCGCCCACCGGGCAGGTCCGCGTAGGAGATCTTGCCGTTCCCGAAGTTCTGGATGCCGGTCACGCCGAGGTCCTGGGTCAGGTGCTGGTCGACCGCGGTCGTCGCGTCCTTGCGCGACACCTCGTCCTCGTCCCGGGTGCCCGCTCGCTTGCCCGCGTACGAGTCGCCGTCCGGCCCCTCGAGATAAGCGTGGGCGTCGTCGAGTGGCTTGATCATCTCGACCAGGATCTTGTACAGCTGCTTGGGCGAGGTGGACGCGGTCACCATCGGCCGGTACTTGTCCCGCACGGCGTTCCAGTCGATGTTCTTGCGGACCGTGGAGTTGTAGTTCTCCTTGAAGGTGGCCCAGAAGACGTCGAACACCGTGAGGGGATCGTTCGGCACCGTCTTGGTACAGGCGTCCGGCAGGGCGGGCAGCGGCAACAGGTCGATGTCCGCGGCGGTACCGAGCAGGCGCAGCAGGCCGTGCCCGTTCGCGGTCCGGCGCAGGGTCTCCACGGCGACGCCCTTGTTACCGAACTGCACGGTGCCGTCCGGGGCGGCCTGGCCCAGCTGGTCCGCCGTGTTGTTGGGGAGGCAGCTGAGCTCGGTGGTGTCGAACGTCTGGGCGTGCCCGCCGTTGACCGCGACGACCCAGCCGTAACCGTCCGTGCGCCACACCCCGTCCACCGGGCCGGCCTGGCCGGAGCCCGAGGTCTGGGTACCGGGTACCGAGCAGGCGGCGAGGACCATGGTCAGCACCGCCACCACCACTGAACTCAAGGACGGCCGCATGTTTACCCACCCTATGTGGCCGGCCAGCTTCTCGCCGTGAACCTGAGAGCCCGCTGGCAGCGATCGGGCGACAGTGTTCGTGGCCCTCGCCGGGTGGCCGGCGGCCGCGGGCGCTCAGGCGTGCTGGCCGCTCGCGGTGGCGTTCAGCGCGAGGAGTGCAGCCGGACCACGCCGACGCTGACGTCGGTGAGCCCGTCCTCGTCGAAATCGCGGCGGAGACGGTCCGCCTTCAACGTGGCGCCCATACCGTCGTACGGACCGTGCGCGTCGACCTCCCCGGTCTGCGGGTCGACCGCCAGAACGATGTAACCGTCGCATAGCCCGAGTTGCTCCGCGGCGGCAATGAGCTCCGCGTTGGCGTGCAGGTGTTCGCTCACGCCGTCACCTCCTGAAGACTGGCTGATGCTGAGTACATCGGCCGAAGAGGAGGTGGCGTATCAGTCGTTACCCGATACCACCCGGACGAGGCGGAACTGAAATCGTCCGTGCACCCCGGCCGGGTTACTCGACCGTCGCCGCGATCTTGTCCAACGTCCCGGCCAGCTGTTCGGCTGAGACCCTCGGGAAGAACGCCTCGAAGTTCGGGTCCTTCACCCCGGTCCAGTCGTAGGTCTGCGTGACCTCGGTGCCGCTGTCGACCGGGTGCAGGTCGTAGGTGTAGGTGTGTCCGCTGGCCTCGATGTCGCCGAGTTGCCCGGCGAGGGCGCAGGATGGGTCGACGGCCGGGCCCCAGCCGATCCGGGCGCCGGGGATGAAGGCGGTGACGGTGTTGACCATCCGGTAGTCCCCGAGGTCGGGCTGGTTCATGTTCATGGTGAAGGCCTGCCCGATCGCGGCGAGCGGCGGCGTCTCGCCGGCCAGGCCGCGCAACATGTCCGCACCGTCCAGGTCGGTGTGTCGGTTCGGGTCCGCGAGCAGGGCGAAGATCTTGTCCGCCGGCGCATTGATGACCTTGCTGGCTTGCAGCTTCTTCGAGGTGTCCACGGTCTGCTCCTCCGTCGGGTCGTGGTTGCCGGTCGGGTCCGTCGTGCGCTCGCCGGTGTGCCCCAGGCCACATGTTGGCCTTCCTCGGCGGTGAGCGCTACCAGGTGATCGGTGACCACGACTTCGTAAGGATCTCGGCGACCGGCGGACACCGAGTGTCCTGAGTACCGGGGACAGACGTACCGAGAGCGGGGGACGAGCTTCAGATGGTCGTACTGGTCGTGATCGGCCTGCTCGCCGGCGTGATCACGAGCATCTCGCCCTGCGTGTTGCCGGTACTGCCGGTGGTGCTCACGGCCGCCGCTGGCCGGGGCGCAGCGTCGGGGACGCCGGCCGATGCGCCCGCCGGGCGCGTGCGGTCCTGGCGCCCGTACGGCGTGGTGGCCGGCCTCGTGCTCAGTTTCAGCGTGTCGACGCTGTTCGGCTCGCTGCTGCTCAGCGCGTTGCACCTGCCGCAGGATCTGTTGCGCGACGCCGGCATCGCGGTGCTGGTCGTCATCGGCCTCGGCCTGGTCTGGCCCCGCCTCGGCGAGGTGCTGGAGCGTCCCTTCGCCCGGTTGCCGGGGCTCAAGCTCGACCCCAACAGCAACGGCCTGCTCCTCGGGCTCGGGCTCGGGCTGCTCTTCGTGCCCTGTGCGGGGCCGGTGCTCGCGGCCATTGCCGTCGTCGGCGCCGCGCACCACGTCAGCTTCGGCGCGCTGCTGCTGACCGCGTCGTTCGCGGTCGGGGTCGGGCTGCCACTGCTGGCACTCGCACTGGCCGGTGAGGCGATCACCCGCCGCGTCGGCGCCCTGCGGCGGCACGCCGCGCGGTTCCGGGTGGCCGGTGGCGTGGTCATGATCCTGATCGCCGCGCTGATCGGCCTGAACCTCACCGACGGCCTGCAGCGGCAGGTGCCCGGCTACACGACCGCGCTGCAGAACCTTGTCGAGGGCAACACCGCCGCCACGGACCAACTGCACCAACTGGCGAGCGGCGGGCCCGGGGGAGCCGAGGTCACCGAACCCGGTGCCGACTGCGTGGCGGGCGGCGCGTCGCTGGTCGACTGCGGCCCGGCGCCCGAGCTGACTGGCATCACCGGGTGGCTGAACACCCCCGGCGGTGCCCCGCTGAACCTGGCCGGCCTGCACGGCAAGGTCGTGCTCGTCGACTTCTGGACCTACAGCTGCATCAACTGCCAGCGCACCCTGCCGCACCTGTCGGCCTGGTACAGCTCGTACGAGAGAGCGGGGCTGGTCATCCTCGGGGTGCACACCCCGGAGTTCGCGTTCGAGCACGTTCCCTCGAACATCCGCGAGCAGGCTCAGGCCCTTGGCGTGCGGTACCCGATCGCGATCGACAACGACTACGCGACCTGGAACGCCTACCACAACCAGTACTGGCCGGCGGAGTACCTCATCGACCCCAGCGGGACGATCCGGCACGTCAGCTTCGGCGAGGGGGACTACGCCACCACCGAGGAGCTCATCCGGCAGCTACTGGTGGAGAACAACCCCGACGGTGCGCTCCCGCCGTCGACCGACGTCCCGGACACCACCCCCGCCGATCAGCTGACCCCGGAGACCTACCTCGGTTACCACTACGCGCCGCTGCACGTCAGTGGTCCGGTGCCGACACCCGACGCGCCCACCGCCTACCGGTTCCCGTCGGCGCTGACGCCGGGCACCTTCGCCCTCGCGGGTACCTGGAGCGCCGGGCCCGAGGCGCTGACCGCCGGGCCCGATGCCCAACTTCAACTGAGCTATCGGGCCGACGACGTGTACCTCGTGCTCGGCGGGCACGGCACCGTCACCGTGCGCGCCAGCGGTCGGCCGCCCTCGGTGCTGGCCGTCAACGGCGTCCCACAGCTCTACCCACTCGTCACCCGGGCCGGTGGGCGGAGCGCGGTGCTCAGCCTGAGCGCCAGCCCGGGCGTCCAGGCCTACGACTTCACCTTCGGCTAGTGTCCTGAGGCGGAGGTTCGCGCCGGAGGCGGTGCAAGAACTTCCGACTCAGGACACTAGGTGTCCTCGCGTCGGCCCGTCACGGTGCTGCCCTGACGTCGGCGACCGGGGAGACAGCGGGCTCGCCAACCGGGGCGACATCGATGACCGGGGCATCGGCGACCGGGGCATCGGCGACCGGGGAATCAGCGGGCGGGGAATCAGCGGGCGGGGCATCGGCGACCGGGGCATCAGCGGGCGGGGCATCAGCGGGCGGGGCAACAGCGGGGTCGGCGAGCGCGGCGTCGGCGAGCTGGCCTTTCGCCGGCGCCGCGCAGTCGCTCCCGGCCGTCGGCAGCAGCAGGGTGAAGGTCGGGGGCGACGGGGTGGTGAGCCGCAGCCGACCGCCCTCGGCCTCGGCGAGGCTGCGGGCCAGCGCCAACCCGATGCCGTGTCCGGCGGCGCCGGCCGCGCGCCGGGTGAACAGCTGGTCGGTCGGGATGGTGACGCCGGCGCCCTGGTCGGACACGTCGATGGCGAGGGCCTGGCCGGCGTCCCGGATCGCCACGGTGATCCCTCCGCCGCCGTGGCCGACGGCGTTGTCCAGCAGCACGGTGAGCACCTGGCGGACCGCGGCGGTGGACGCTCTCGCGGCGGGCGGGTTGGCCGGGCCGGTGATGTGCAGCGCGCGCCCGTCAGCGGCCAGCCGTGCCGCCCAGGTGTACTCGAGCTCGGTGAGCAGCGGGGTGAGCTCGAGCAGGTCGGTGCTGCGGGTCGAGTCCCTGGCGAGCTCGAGCAGGTCCTCGATGGTGGACTGCAGGCGCTCGGTGTCGTCGATGGCGGCGCCGATCGCCGCCCGCAGGTCCTGCCCCGGTGCTTCCAGCGCGACCTCCAGCCCGAGCCGCAGCGCGGTTAGCGGTGTGCGCAGTTGGTGTGAGGCGTCGGCGGTGAACGCCCGCTCCCTGGCCAGCAGCTCGTCGAGGCGGGCCGCGGTGCTGTTCAGTGCCACGCTCACCGAGTCGATCTCGGGAATGCCGGCGGGGTTTGCGCGCACGCTGAAGTCGCCGCCGCCCAGTGCGTGGGCGGCGCTGGCCAACTCCTCGAGCGGGCGGATCAACCGGGCGGCCAGCATGCGGGCCACCAGCCACACCAGCAGTACGGCGACGGTGCCGAGGCCGGCCATCAGCAGCCAGGCCTCGGTGATCCGGGTGTAGGCCTCGCTGTGCGGGGTGGCCGCGCGGATCACGCCGAGCACCGGGCCGTTCGCCGAGATCGGCAGCGCCAGCACGATCTCGCCGTTCGCCTCGCCGGAGGTCTCGATGCCGGCCTGCGCGGCGTGGGTGAGCTCGTCGGCCTCGAGCGGTCCGCTGCCCGAGATCCGGTGGCCGGCGGTGTCGTAGAGCCCGAGGTCGGTGCCGTCCTCGGTCTCCGGCATGGCGCCCGGCGGCTCGTTCCTGGCCAGCCTGATCGACGAGGACACCGCCGCGACATCAGCGACCTGTTCCAGCTCGCTGCGCTCGTCGTCGAGCAGGTACTTCGCCACCGTGCCGGCCAGCGGAATACCGAACAACGCGATGGCGAGCACGGCCGCGAGCGTGGCCAGGCCAATGATCCGTCTGCGCATTTCGGCGATTCTGCCCGGTGGGCGGCGACCGGGCCTGTGTGCGGGTCCTGCGCTGGCTGTGCGTTTACCCTGCGCTAGTGATCTCGGTGCTCGCTCCCGGCGGCGCGGCGGCCGAGGAGCCGCCGGCCGGTGTGCAACTCCGCGACCGTACGCAGCGGCCCCAACAACAGCGGCGCGCCCGCGACCGTGAGCGCCACCGTGGTGAGCACCGCCGGCCAGGCCAGCGAGGCGGGGGCGATCACACCCCGGACCAGCAGGTACCCAGCCAGCTGGGCGGCGGTCAGCAGCCCGAGCGTGAGGCTCACCCAGCAGGCGCGCAACGACCAGCGCTGCGCGCCGGCCCGCACCCTGGGGTAGCGCCAGATTCGCCCGGTGCACCCGATCAGCAGCGCCGCCAGTGCCGCCACCAGCAAAGTAGCGGTGCCGGCGAATTCCCCGACCCTGTCGAAGAACAGGATCACGGGCGGCTCGGTGTGGTCGGTCCACGGTTCGGCGGGGCCCGCGAGCAACACACCGACCCAGGTCGCGCCGCCGGCGACACCCAGCAACAGCAACGCCAGGCTGAGGCGGCGCAGGTGCGGCCGGACCAGCTCGACGCGCAGTGCGCCGGCCACCCGGTCTACCGGGCCGAACCCCGCCAGTGCCCTGGCCACGGCGGAGCGCGGCTGCGCGCCGCCGGTGACCTGCTGCTCGATGTCGCAGAGCAGGTGGTCCCGCAGCTCGTCGAGCAGGTCGGTGGCATCCGGTTCGACAGGCCTCGGCCAGGTCTGGAACTGCAGCCTCGACAGGTAGTCCTCGACGGCGCTCTCGGACTCCGGCCGGGTCATGTCGGGCTGCCCGGCGAGGGGTGCGCGGCCGGCGGCTCGAGGAGCGCGCCGATCGTGGCCACGAAGTCGCGCCAGACGCCGCGCTCGTCGTGCAGTGCGGCCCGACCGCGATCGGTGAGCTGGTACTCGCGGCGGCGGCGGCCGGGCCCGCTTGTCCAGATGCCCAGGATCAGCCCGGCTTCCTCGAGTCGGCGCAGCGCCGGGTACAGCGTGCCGCTCTCCAGGTCCACCGTGCCGCCGGTGCGCCGACGTAACTCAGCCATCACGGCGAAGCCGTGCGCCGGTCCCGCCTCCAGTGTGGCGAGCAGTAGCGCATCGAGATGACCTTTCAAAGCCTCAGCTCGCACCCTGTGATCCCCCCACCGCGATCGAGCTCTCTGCAGCCGGTTGAGATCGGGCCGCGGGTTCACCCTACGGCGACTCCTTGCCCGGTGAGCCCAGGTTGGGACGTGCTGGCTGAGATCTTGATAAGTGGGCTCGCCCGGCTCCTGGTGCCGGGCACCGCCCCGCTGAGAACGCGGGCCGGGCCGATTCGGCCGGCGCCGAACCGTTCCCGGCCTAGCGTCGGGGCATGGTCACCACAACGACGACGGCCGAGTCTGCTCTGCCCGGGCGCAGCAAGGAGGCAGAGGCCTTCCTCGACGCCCGCCAGTACACCGCGCCCGAGGTCGTGAGCGCATGTGAGGGTTGGACCGCCCACGAGGTCACCGCACACCTGGCCGCCGCGGCCGCCGAGGTGACCCGCCACCTGCTGCCCTACCTGGCCGGCGATCCGGTGCCGCGGACCCGGACCTTCGAGGAGCGCGAACCCGCGTACCGCGAGCTCGGTGCCGCCGAGCTGCCGCGACGGCTCGAGGCCGAGGAGCAGCGGATGCGCACGGTGATCGGCCAGGTGCTGGCGCGCGAGCCGGACGCGGTCGTGCCGTGGACCGGGCGCCGGATGGTGGTGGCCAAGTTCCTGCCGCACCTGCGCAACGAGTTCGCGATCCACCGGTGGGACCTCGTCGGCGACGACGACGTCAGCTACCGACTACTCGGCCAGCCGGAGCTGACCGAGCACGCCGTCGGTGTGCTCGGGCAGATCCTGGTGCGGCGCGGGCGGGAGCGCGACCCGAGCCCCGAGGACGACCTGCACGTGCGGCTGCGGGCCGCCGGCGCGCCCGATGTCCGGCTCGTCGTCGAGTCGGGGCAGGCGGGCCTGCAGCTGAGCGACTCGCCGGCCGACGACCCCTACGTCGAGCTCGACGCGGCGGCCCGGACCCTGGTCATCTGGGGGCGCCGGCCGGAACAGCGCGGGCGGTTCCGCAGCTACGTCGACCAGCCCACCCTGCACCGGTTGCAGGCCCTGCTCGCCGGCTACTGACCCGCCCGGCCGTCCACTGCCTCGTGGGTTGTGCTCGGGTCGACACTCCTGGCTGACCGACTGGTCGGACCGAGCCGGCGCATGCCACCCTGTCGACCATGGGAGAGAAGCGGAAGGTGTCGTCGTCGACGAAGATCGCGGCACCGCCCGAGGTCGTGTACGCCTTGGTCACCGATCTGTGCCGGATGGGCGAGTGGAGCCCGGAGAACACCGGCGGGCGGTGGGTCGGCGGTGCCTCCGGCGCGGCCGAAGGTGCGCGGTTCAAGGGCACCAACCAGTGTGGCGCCAAGAAGTGGTCGACCACCGTGACGATCACCGACGCCACCGCGCCGACCAGGTTCACGTTCATCAACAAGGTCGGTCCCAAGATCGTCGCCGAGTGGAGCTACCGGATCGTCCCGGCCGACGGCGGCGCGCGCTGCACGGTCACCGAGACCTGGACAGAGGGCGCCGGACCGATCATGTCGATCCTCGGCAAGGCCATCACCGGCGTCGAGGACCGTGCCGCGCACACCAGGTCGATGATCGAGACGACCCTCACACGGCTCAAGGAGACCGCGGAATCCGGTCACTGAGCGTCACGAGCTGAGGACGGCCTCAGCCCCCGGCCGGATCGCGCGTGACCCGGGCGCGACGTGTTGGGGCGCTCGACGCGGGGTGCTCCGGTCCCGGCGCCCGGCACATCGCGGCGACGCTGGGCGGACCGGTCACCACAGCGATGGTCGGCGCTTTGGCCAGGCGTTACCCGGCTCGTACCGATGGAGCGGCCGGCGCTGGGTCGGCCCGGCGTGCGGGTGTGGCCGCCGTGCCCGGCAGCCGGCGGCCGGGCCGCGGCAGCCCTATAGCACCGGTGCCCGGTGGTTCCCGGCGGCTCACCCATAGGTGGCCAAGCTTGTGCGAGATCGTTACGTGGTACCGCCCCTTCTCGTTGACCCCACTGCGCAGGCCGGCACCCGGTGGACGGCTCAGTGTGTCAACCGAAGGGAACTGCACGTGTTGAAGAAGGCCATTATCGCTGCCGCGGTCGCCGCCGTGGCCACGCTCGGAGTTGCTGGAATCGCCTACGCCGATACCGGTAGCGCCCACAGCACTCACAGCGCCAGCCACAGCCCCACTGTCCGCAGTGACAGCACCGATAGCACCGACAGCAGCGACGACAGCAACACCGCGGACGACAGCACGTCGTCCAGTGGCGACGACGCGACGTCGAGCGACGACAGCACCGGCGACGACAGCTCCGGTGACGACAGCAGCAGTGACGACAGCGGTAGCAGCGGCAGCAGCAGCGGCAGCAGCACCGGCAGCGGCGGCCTCCTCGGCCTCTGACGCGCCTCGTGCGCGTGGCGTGCTCCGGTGACCGACGCGGGTTGGTCACCGGAGCGCTGTCGTGTCAACTCTCGATCTAGCCACCCGGCTTCACGGCGGTCGCGCGGCCTCAGCCCCTCAGGTCGGCGTGGTGGCGCGCGGCCACCTCGGGGTGCGACCGGAACCAGCCCTTGAGCGCGTTGTCGCCGAACCGGGGCAGCAGTGGGTTGTGCTCGGTCTCGGTGACACCCGGTGCATGCGCGGCCAGCTCGGCGGTCAGCGGTACCGGGTGCAGGGTGGCGTCCAGCCGCGGCGACCAGAAGAAACCGATGGACTGGCGGGTCTCGCCCGGCGCGCAGGGCAGCACGCGGTGCACCGTGGAGACCAGGTAGCCGTGCGTGGCGACCTCCAGCATCTCCCCGACATTCACCACCAGCGCCCCGTCCAGCGGCGGCACGTCGACCCAGTCCGGTGAGCGCGGTGGCCGCGCCTGCAAGCCGCCGGTCGAATCCTGCAGCAACAGCGTCAGGAACCCCCAGTCCGCGTGCGGGCCCACTCCCTGTGCATGCGGGCCGTCCGCCTCGGTGCCCACGTAGCGGATCAGCTTGCCGAACCAGTGCGGGCAGCCGGCAAAGGCGTCGTCGAAGTGGCTCTCGGGTAGCCCGAGCGAGACCGCGAGCGCGCTGGTCAGCTCGGTGGCGACCTCGGCGAGCAGGTCCGCCCAGGCCAGCACGACACCGCGCAATTCGGGCAGTGCCGTGTCGGGCCACTGGTTCGGGCCCTGCAGCAGCCGGTACGGCGCGTCCCACTCCGCGCGGGGCAGCGGCGACTGCTCCGGAGCGAAGTCGAGCTGCTCGCGCGCGTCGGGCCGGCCGGCGGTGATCTCGTGCCCGAGCCGGGTGTAGCCGCGGAAATGCGGCGACAGCCGGTTGTCCAGCGCGAGCCGCTCGGCCGGGGGCAGCGCGAAGAACCGCCGGGTCACCTCCGACAGCTCACTCAGCCGCGCCGCCGTCGCCCCGAAGTCCGTGAGCTGCAGAAACCCGACCTCGTGCAGCGCGGTACGCAGCCGCCGCAGGAAAGCCGGCTCGAACCGCCCGTCGGCGCCGCGCGCCTCGTCGAAGCGCAGGACGGGGATCGCGGCGGAGTCGGCGGAACCACGCATGCCCAGGAGACTAATGCCGCTGGATCGGGCGGGTCAGCCCTTCACCCTGAGGCCGAGCCGGCGGCGCCAGTCGTGCAGCCCGAGCAGTCGGATCACGCGGCCCATGATCTTGGACTTGGACGGCGTGTAGGGGTACCAGTTCATCTCGCTCTTGAGTGAGAGCCGCTCGCTGACGAAGGCCTGGTTGCGGCAGTACTTGCGCACCGAGTACGGGCCGCCGAACCGGGCGCCGAGGCCGGAGCTCTTCCAGCCACCCATGGGAAGCGGGAACTGGAACACGCTGGCCAGGACGTTGTTCGCGGTCACCCCGCCGGTCTCCAACTGCCGTGCGACGCGCTCGGCGCGCTCCGGGTCGGCGGTCCAGACGCTCCCGGCGAGGCCGTAGGGCGAGTCGTTCGCGAGCCGGATCGCCTCTTCGTCGGTATCGACCTTCATCACCGGCAGGGTCGGTCCGAAGGTCTCCTCGCGCATGCAGTCCATGGTGTGGTCGACGTCCACGAGCACCGTCGGCGCGTAGTAGAAGCCCTGCTCACCCCGGGTGCCACCGGTGAGGACCCGGGCACCTTTGGCGACGGCGTCCTTGACGTGGCGGTCCACGATGTCGACCTGGGCCTCGGTCGCCATGGCCCCGATGTCGTTGCTGTAGCTCTTGTCGGTGTCGGTGCCCTGGCGGATCGCGGCCGCCTTCTCGGTCAGCTTCTGGACGAACTCGTCGTAGACCGGTGCCTGTACGTAGACCCGCTCCACGGAGATGCAGGCCTGCCCGGAGTTGAACAGGCCACCCCAGATCGCACCGCCGACCGCGCGGTCGATGTCCGCGTCCGCCAGGACGATCATCGCGTCCTTCCCGCCGAGCTCCAGGCTGGACGGGATCAGCCGCTCGGCGGCGCGGATGCCGATGGCGCGCCCGGTCCGGGTCGAACCGGTGAACTGGATCATGTCGACCAGGTCGACCACCGCGGCCCCGGTCGCGCCGAGCCCGGTCGCGCAGGCCAGTACGGGCGGTGCGCCGATCTCCTCGCGCCAGCCCCGGACCGTCTCGGCCCAGGCCAGCGGCGTCACCTCGGAGGGTTTGCTGAGCACGGCGGCCCCGGCCATCAGCGCGCCGGGGACGTCCATCATCGGCATGCCGAGCGGGAAGTTCCACGGGGTGATGACACCGACCAGCTGGTACGGCCGGGCGTGCACCCGCAGCCTCTTGGTCGCCTGGGACGCGCTGTGCGGGCGATAGTCCTGGTCGGCCAGCCACTTCGCGCCGTGCTTGGTCATGTAGTTGATCACCTCGACCACGACCATGGTCTCGATGGCGGTGTCACCCCAGGATTTGCCACTCTCCCGCTGGACGAGCTCGAGCAGGCGCTGCTCGTTGTCCATGATCCAGTCGAGCCAGGACCGCAGCGCCTTCGCCCGGGCGTCGGGCCCCAGGTCCTCCCAGGCGGGCTGGGCCGCGCGCAGCTCCGCCGCCATCGCGGCCACCTGCTCCGGCGAGTGGTTCGGCAGCGTGCCGACGACCCGGTTGTCGGCCGGGCTGTGCACCTCGAAGAACTCCGCGCCGGACGGTGTGGGCGACTGCCCGGTGGTGCCGGTCTCCGTGCTCAGGGCCATCGAAACGCACTCCTATGCCGATCGTCCGGTCGCCGAGGCGGGACGTTCGGGGCAGAGCTGCATCGCCCACGGCCTCGTGCCCGGCGGCATTTCGTGGCCGACCGAGCGGATCAAGTCTAGATGTTGACAGTCCGCCGTAGGAGGTTCGTGGGCCCTCGGTATAACTTGTTCTAGTCTTGCTCTAGTCCTCGTCCAGCCGGAAGCCGACCTTGAGGCCGACCTGGAAGTACTTCACCTCGCCGGTGTCCCCGATCTGCCCGCGCACCTCGCTGACTTCGAACCAGTCGAGGTTGCGCAGCGTCTTCGACGCGCGGGAGACGCCGTTGCGGATAGCCGGCTCGATGCCGTCCGGGCTGGTGCCGACGATCTCGGTGATGCGATAGGTGTGGTCCATGGGGGCGGACGCTAGCGCTGGAGCGGGCGGTCCGCTCGGCCTGAGCCCTCAACCGGAGGCCGGTGGAGTCTCCTCCGGGTCCGCCGCGGCCGGGGGCGGGGGGAGCGGTGCGGCGCCGATGGCGGAGTTCAGCAGCGCGGTGTTGGGGATCCGGAGGACACCGCCGTCGTCCGTGCTCAGGGTCGCGTAGATCAGACCCAGTTCGATGACCAGGCCGTCGAGCGGGCCGCCGAGCGCGCCGGAGTAGATCCTGATGCGCTGTCCCACGGTGACCGGGCGGGCCATGAGCAGGACGAGGCCGGCGAACAGGTTGCTCAGCGGCTGCTGGGCGGCGATGCCGACGATCACGCCGGTCAACGCGCCGCCGAGGAGCAACTGCTGCAGCGGGATCGTCAACAGCCCCATGACGCCGAAGAACACGACGAGGTAACCGACCAGCTGACACAACACCTTGGCCGCGGCCCCCGCGCCGAGACTGGCACGACCGGCCGCCTTCGACACCTGGTTCGCCGCGCTGCGGGTGGCGATGACGCCGAAGATCACGAACGCGACGGCCAGCCCGATCACGATCAGGCGCTCGCGCAGTCTGGGCGCGTGCAGCCCACCGAGCTCGGTACCCGCTACCAGCGCCGCCGCGGCAAGGGCGAACCCCATGAGCGCGCGACGGAAATCTGGGCGCAGCCGGGCCTCCAGGACCTCGAAGGCCTCGACCGCGCCGTTGTGTTTGCGCAGCCACACTCGGAATGGGGACACGGGATCATTGTCGAGGAGTGCGCTGGCGGGGCGGGCGTGGCCCCCGGCCTGTGCGCTGCCGTCAGCCGGTGACCAGCTCCGTGCTCACCGGCGTCGGGTTGGTGAACAGGTCGAGCACCGGGCAGTGCTCGTCCACCGCGGCGTGCAGCTCGCGGTACTGCTCCGGTGATGCGGGGCCGGTCAGCCTGACCTTCACCCGCACAGCGCCGAGGCCGGGGCGGACGCCGTCGCGCAGGCCGAGGAACCCCCGTACGTCCAGGTCGCCTTCGGTCTCGACCCGCACGTCGTCGAGCGGGATGTCCAGCTTGGCGGCCCAGAACCGGTAGGTGACCACCTGGCAGGAGAGCAGCCCGGCCAGGGCGGTCTCCACCGGGTTGGGGGCGGCGTCGACCCCGCCGAGCGAGGGCGGCTCGTCGACCTGTACGTCGTGGGTCCTGATCTGGATATCGGTGGCCACGCCGGCGTCGCCGCTGCCGGCGGCGCGGAACACCACGCTCGCCTTGGCGGCGTCGTCGGACGTCGCGGCGGCGGTGGCGTCGATGATCCCGCGCAGGGATGCGGCGCGGTTCGCGGAGCTGGCTGTGCTGTCTGTGCTGTCGGTGCTGGTGGCTGTGCTGGTGGCTGCAGTCGTCTCGGTGCTCATCGCGGACGGACCTTTCACGCTCGGCTGACGGTGTACCGGGGTTGGCTCAGCGCGAGCCCGGACAGGCACAGGTGCAGACGAGACCGTTGTCCACGTGTCGGCGGCGCACCAGGAGAACGTCGCCAGCCATGCGCTGTTCGTACCAGAGTCCTCGACGGACGGCCAGCAAACGGGCTAAGCAAACGGACTAATACACGGACTGGGCAAAACGGACTAGCTGTCAGTCGAAGGTCAGGAGGGGTTTGCCGCCGTGGGCGGGGGCCTCGGCGGCCTCGGTGGCGGGTGCCGACTGGTCGAGGGGGAACGGCCGGCCCTCGGGACCGTCACGGCGCCCTTGTCGACCAGGGAGATCACGTCGGCGACGGTGGCCCGGATCCGTGCCGGCGGGGTGCTGGCGAACGAGTGGTAGAGCCAGAAGCCGCGGACGGTCTTGGCCCCGTAGATCACCGAG
>DASYLM010000038.1:0-3093 GCA_036009565.1 Pseudonocardia sp.
GTGTCTGCGCCGGCGTACGGAGGCGCGGCAGCTCCAATGCTCGCCGAACCAGCCGGCGGAGGGCGCGGGCTGCGGCCTCCGTCCCCCTCTTCCGGCTACCCGGTACTCAGGGTTCCAGGCCAGCGGGAGTGTGGGTGTGAAGGTGGCCGTGAAGGCTAGCAGCGCGTCGCGGTGATGCTGGAGCGGTGGCTCACAGCTCGGCTGGCAGCCCGTCTGTGGCCCGAGTTGTGGTCATCGGTGCCTGTTCCCGCGCGTGATCGAGGGTTTCGACTGGCCGCAGTGAGGCCGCGCACGACCCAACAGCCCCGGGGTGCCCACCCGGGGGCTGGATCGAGCGACGACGACTCAAAGGAAGGCAACCGCCATGACTACCACCGCCCACGTCGCCACCAACCGCCGGGCCGAGCAGGACGCCCGTGGGTTCGTGGGCTCGGCCGCGCTGGTCGACCACCTGCAGCGCGTGCTCGTGGACCTGATCGAGCTGCACCTGCAGGGTAAGCAGGCGCACTGGAACGTTGTGGGCCCGAACTTCCGGGACCTGCACCTGCAGTTGGATGAGATCGTCGACATAGCCCGGGAGGCCAGCGACACCATCGCCGAGCGGATGCGAGCAGTGCGCGGCAGGCCGGACGGCCGCTCCGACACTGTTGCCGCCACCACCAGCCTGCCGTCCTTCCCCCCGGGGGGGCAGGACACCGCCGACGTGGTGCGTGCGGTGACCGCCCGGTTGTACGCCGCCGCCGCGACGCTGCGGACCGTGCACGACGACGTCGACGCCGAGGACCCCACCTCCGCCGACCTGCTGCACGCCATCCTGGAGGGCCTGGAGAAGCAGGCCTGGATGCTCAGCGCCGAGGTCCGCACCGCCTGACCAGCGGCCGCGGTGTCGGAGGCGGCGACAGGTGCGCCCGCCCGGCACCCGTATCCGTGACAACCGCCTCTAGCCCAGGAGGAATCTGGTGCGGACCCCTATCCAGGACGTCGACCTGCTGGTGATCGGCGGTGGCAAGGCCGGCAAGACGCTGGCCATGGACCGGGCGAAGGCCGGCCAGCGGGTGGCCATGGTCGAGCGCGGCATGATCGGCGGCAGCTGCATCAACGTCGCCTGTATCCCCACCAAGGCGCTGGTCGCCGCCGCCCGGGCGCTGCGCACCACCCGCCGGGCCGCCCAGTTCGGCATCCGGACGGGCGAGCCGGAGGTGGACGTCGCGCTGCTGCGCGCGCACAAGCAGGGCGTGGTCGAGGACATGGTGGCCATCAACCACAAGCAGTTCCTGGACTCCGGAATGGACCTGGTAATCGGGCAGGCGCGCTTCACCGGCCCCCGGACCGTGGAGGTGGCGCTGGCCCACGGTGGCACCCTGATGCTCCGCGGGGCGGACGTCGTGATCAACACCGGCACCCGGCCGGCGCTGCCGCCCATCCCCGGGCTCGCCGAGGCCAGGCCGCTGACCAGCGAGAGCCTGCTCGAGCTCGCGGCGCTACCGCGGAGCATGATCGTCATCGGCGGTGGGTACATCGCCGGGGAGTTCGCCCAGATGCTGAACACCTTCGGCGCCCGGGTCACCATGCTGGAGCGTGACCCCCAGCTGCTCGGCCGGGAAGACCCGGACATCGCCTCCGCGGTGGCGGAAATCTTCGCCGGCGAGGGCATCGACGTGCGCACCGGAGTCGCGGTCAGCCGGGTGACCCGGAATGCCGACAGCTCGGTCACCGCCGTCCTCGCCGACCACGCCGAGGTCACCGCCGACGAGCTGCTGGTCGCCGTCGGCCGAGAGCCGGTCGCCGCCGACCTGGGGCTGGACACCGCCGGCGTGCGGCTGGACGAGCAGGGCTTCGTCGCGGTAGACGACGAATTGCGCACCACGGCGGAGCACACCTGGGCGGCCGGGGACGTCGCCGGCGGCCCGCAGTTCACCCACCGGTCGCTGGACGACTACCGGGTGCTCAAGGCCAACCTCGCCGGCGCGCGCCGCTCGATCGCCGGGCGGCTCATGCCGTACACCGTGTTCCTCACCCCCGAGCTGGCCCGGGTCGGCCTGACCGAGCGGCAGGCGCGGGAGGCGGGCCGCGAAGTTCGCGTCGCCCGCATCCCGGTGGCCACCATCCCCAGGGCCCGCACGGCCCGGGAGACCGCTGGAATGTGGAAGGCCGTGGTGGACGCGCACACCGCGGAAATCCTCGGGGTGGCGCTGCTCGGGCACGAGGCGGGCGAGGCGCTCACCACCGTGCAGACCGCCATGCTCGCCGGCCTGCCCTACACCGCGCTGCGCGACATGGTGATCACGCATCCGACCATCACCGAGGGGCTCAACCTGCTCTTCGCGGCGGTCCCGGACTGACCGGCGCGGACCGGGGTGGGCCGCCACTACCGAACCAACAGCTCTGAAAGGGCGCCCGACGGGCTGAGACTTCGCCGCCGGCGCCCATCGCCTTGATCCCCCTCCCCACCGATCATCAGACTCGGAAGGTAAGTCCATGCCACTGCTGTACTTCGACGTCATCGAGGGCCGACACCCTGGTGAGATCAAAACGCTGCTCGACACAGCGCATGCCGCCATGGTGGAGGCGTTCGAAGTGCCCGAGCGGGACCGGTACCAGGTTGTCAAGAGTCACCCCGCCGGCGAGATCGTCGCACTCGACACCGGACTGGGCATCAATCGGTCCGACCAGCTGGTAATCATCCACGTGGTCAGCCGCAGGCGCACCCGCGCGCAGAAGGAGAGACTTTACGCGCTGCTGGCCGAGCGGCTGCGACGCGACTGCGGTCTCGACCCGGCTGATCTGATCATCTCGTTGACCGAGAACGATGATGAAGATTGGTCGTTCGGGTTGGGCCGAGCTCAGTTCCTGACCGGAGAGTTGCACTGATCGCTCGCCGCGCTCCCAGGATTCCGAGGAGGCGCCATTCATATCGCTCGAGATCAGTACCGGTACCCGGTTGGTACTTTGGCGCACCACTCGCCCAGGCGTCGACGAAGACCGCCGCTGCCCTGTGCGCTGCGGCCGCGGATGGCTCGACGTTCCAGGCGTGGTGCGTGCTGTCCGGCCCGATCGACGTGGCGCGCGCACCCGGCAGCCACACTCTGCCAA
>DASYLM010000039.1:0-2381 GCA_036009565.1 Pseudonocardia sp.
GCTGGCGTCCGTTGCCGGCACCGCAGGCCCACTGCGCCGGCGGCCGTCCCGGGCACGCCGGCCCCCGCTGCTCACCGGGCCCGCCGGTCTGGTGTTACCGAGCTGCACACCGGGCCGGGCCCGCCGGTCTGGTGTTACCGAGCTGCACACCAGGCAGGATTTCCCCGCCGCTGAACCTGCACCGCGTGCAGCTCGGTAACAACCGTCCACCGCCACCACCACCGCCACCGCCACCCGCCACCGGTGCCGCATGCCGCCGTCGAACCGTCGCCGCACACCGGCTGCGCCACCGCCAGGCCTGTGCGGCCCGGGCACGCCGCCTGCAACCACCGCCACGCCGTGTGCGGCCCGGGAACGCCGCCGGCTGCGCCACCGGCACGCCGTGTGCGGCCCGGGACGCCGCCGGCTGCACCGCCGCCACGCCGTGTGCGGCCCGGGCACGCCGCCACCGCCGGCGTCGAGCTAGCGGCGGTCGAACTCCAGATGCAGGGTGTGCGGGCCCAGGACTACGCCGGGCGCCAGCTCCGGGTGGGTGCCGGTGCGCGGCCGGAGCCGGGTGACCTTGGCGAGGAGCTCCTCGAACCCCACCGCGATCTGGAACCGGGCCAGGTGCATGCCGATGCAGCGGTGGATGCCCAGCCCGAAGCCGGCGTGCCCGGCGCGCGGGCGGTCGAAGCGCAGCTCGTCGGGGGCATCGAACTTGTCCTCGTCCCGGTTCGCCGAGTTGAAGCTGATCCCGACCCGGTCGCCGGCCCGCAGCTGCTGGCCGCCCAGCTCCACATCGGCGAGCACGGTGCGCGCCATGGTGATCACCGGCGAGTCGAGGCGGAGAAACTCCTCGAGGTCGTGCCTGACCCAGGCGGGGTCCCGCAGCCGGTCCTCGATTCCGGGGTCGGTGGCCAGGTGGATAGCGATGTTGCCGAGTGCGCCCCTGGTGGTGTCCAGCCCGCCGAGGAACAGCACGGTGATCACGCCGATCTGCTCCTCGGGAGTGAGCGGCCGGCCGCCGACCCTGCCGTTGGCGAGCGCGCTCAGGATGTTGTTCTGCCCGGCGCGCCCGCTCTCCCGCTGCTCCACCAGGTACTCCCCGGCGAGCGATGCGAGGTTGGCGAACGACTCCCGGGTCTGCTCCTCGGCCACCGCCGTCACATAGCCGATCGCTCTGGCCAGCCGGTCGGCGTCGGTCTCGTCGAACACCAGCTGGGCGAGCACCCCGCCGGCGAACGGGATGGCGAACTCGGAGGCGAACTCGCAGTGTCCCCGGTCCAACCAGCCGTCGATGGCGTTGGCGGCGATCCGCCGCATGTCGGGCTCGAACTTCGCGAAGTAGCCCCGGGTGAAGAACGGGTTGAGCAGCTTGCGGAAGTCCTGCTGCAGCGGCGGGTCCGAGTCCAGCGGCGGCAGCCGCACCGGCAGCGGGCCGTGAATGTTCGGGTCACGGGAGGAGAACAGCTCGGGGTGCTCCATCACGAAGCGTGCGTCCGCGTACCGGGTGACCACGAACATGTTGTGGAAGCGGGACTCGACCACCGGGCAGCCGCTGGCCCGCGCCTCGGCGAGCCGGTCGTACGGCAGGCCCGCCTTCGGCAGCGAGCTGATCAGGCTCACGTCCTCCAGAGGGCAGCTCTGCTGACTGGTGGTGGTCATCGGCGGTCTCCTCGGCAAGCACGGGGACCACGAAAAACTATCGGCGTTTGAATATGTGGTCAAGTTCACCTGGGCTCCGGAACCGGCCTTCCCACCCGCCCACCACCGACCGCGGGAGGTCCCCGTGACCACTGTTGCCGAGAACCCATCGGGCGAGCGCGCCTTCCCCCACCTGTTCAGCCCGATCCGGATCGGGCCGCTCGAGCTGCCGAACCGGATCGTGATCACCTCGCACGGCGCCAGCGAGGCATTCCGCAACGCCGCGATGGACCCGGACCCCTACATCGAGTACCCGCGGCGGCGCAGCGCGGCGGCTCTGGCCGGGTGCGCCGGTCAGCGGGTGCTGGTCTACGACACGGTCGGCGCCAACGAAGGCGCCCTGGTGGCCGAGGCGGTGGACACGGTGGTAGCGGTCGCCGCGCCCCGTCCCGCACTGGACCTGGTACCCGCACTGACCGAGCTGGGCCTGCCGTACCAGATCGTCGGTGACGCACCGGCGCCACGCACCGCGCTGCACGCGTTCAAGGAGGGTCACGAGGCCGCGCTGGCCCGGTGAGTTTCGGCCCGGCGGCTAGTCCATTCCGAGTGGTCCGGCGGACTCACCGGACAGGAACTGGCGGACGAACGGGTCCTCCGACGCGAACGCCTCCTCGGCCTCGCCGTAGTGCACGACCTTGCCCTTCCAGATCAGCCCGACGTAGTCGCTGACCTTGCGCGCGGTCCGGATGTCGTGC
>DASYLM010000040.1:0-5338 GCA_036009565.1 Pseudonocardia sp.
GCCTCGACAACCTCGCGCAGCTGCGGGAACGTCTCCTGGTCGATCTTCTCCACGAACACGTCGAGGATCCCGCCGCAGGTCAGGCCCACCGCGAAGGCGTCGTCGTCGGACACCCCGTAGCGCTGCAGCACGGACCGACCGCCCCCGAGCACCTGGTTGCCCAGCTCGTAGACCGCGCCCTCGACGCAGCCCCCGGAGACACTGCCCACCGCCTCACCGCCGGCGCCGACCAGCATCGAGGCACCCGGCTGTCGGGGGGCCGAGCGGAAGGTGGCCACCACGGTAGCCAGAGCCGTCGACTTCCCGCCGTCCCACCAGGACACCAGCGAGTCCAGTACGTCACGCATGGGCCATCACCTCCAACAACCGCTCCAGCGTGGCCAGACTGTGCCCGGCCAGCAGCTCATCCAAGTGTGGCAAGGCCGCAACTATTCCCCCTTGGATCGGGGCGTAGCCGTCCTTGCCGGCGTGCGGGTTGACCCAGATGATCCGGTGGGCCAGCCGGCGCAGCCGGGCCAGCTGCTCGGCGAGCGTGGTGGGCTCGCCCCGCTCCCAGCCGTCCGAGAAGATCACCACGACCGCCCGGCGGGCCACCCCGCGCTGACCCCAGCGGTCGATGAATGCGCGCAGCGCATCGCCCAGCTTGGTGCCGCCGGACCAGTCCGGGATGGCCCGGCCGGCGGCGGACAGCGCGCGCTCGGCGTCGCGGTGCCGCAGCTCGCGGGTGATCCGGGTCAGCCGGGTGCCGATGGTGAACACCTCGGCGCCCGAGCCGGCGGCCGGCATCCGGCGCACCACCACGTGCGCGAACCGCATCAGGGTGTCCGCGTAGGGCGCCATCGAGCCGGACACGTCGATCAGCAGTACCACCCGCCGGGGTCGCCGTCTCGGCGCGCGGCGGCGCAGCTCCCGGATCTCACCCTGGTTGCGCAGCGCGGCGCGCAGGGTCCGGCCGGGATCCGGGGTGCCCCGCTTCGCCGGCCGCCGCCGCCGCGAGGTGCGCATCGGCGGGTCGGCGCGCAGCAGGGACAACAGCGCGCGCAGGTGCTCCCGTTCAGCCGCGGTCAGTTCGGCCAGGTCCCGGTGCCGGAGCACCTCGGTGGCGCTGGCCGCCACCCGGAGCCGGGTGATCTCCGGACCGTCGGGGTCCGGGTCGTCCTCCTCGGCCGGCTCGTTGTCCCGGGTCAGCGCGGCGAGCTGGGACGGCGGTGGCCGGCGCTGGTCCTGCACGGTGGTCCGCTGACCGCGCAGGGTCGGCTCGAACCAGGCCTCGAACGCCGCGTCGTAGCGGCCGATGTCGTCGGGGTCGGCGCACAGGGTCAGCCGGCCGGCCCAGTAGGTCTGCGGCTTGCTGGTCACGTCCAGTTCGTCCAGCGCGGTGAGGAAGGCCGCGACCCGGTCCGTGGTGACCGCCAGACCGGCGTGCCGCAACGCGGCGGCGAAGCCGACCAATCCCGGTACCGGGTCGGCGTCGCGGTCACCACGGCCCCCCGGGCCGACCAGCCCGGCGAGCGGGGCGGGCAGCGGGCCTCCGAACTGGGTCATCGGTGTTATGCCAGCACCGCGTCGAGCTGGGCGCGTACCCGGTCGGCGTCCTCCCGGTACTTCAGTACCGCGCCCAGTGATGCCGCCGCCGCATCCATGTCCAGCTCGCGGGCGCCGAGCAGCTGCAGCGCCTGCGCCCAGTCCAGCGACTCGGCCACCCCGGGCGGCTTGAGCAGGTCGAGCTGGCGCATCTTGCGGACCGCGCCGGCGACCTGGGCGGCGAGGCGCTCGGGCACCCCGGGCAGCCGGCTGCGCAGGATGGCGATCTCCCTGTTCACATCCGGGTGGTCCAGCCAGAGATAGAGACAGCGCCGCTTGAGCGCGTCGTGCACCTCGCGGGTGCGGTTGGAGGTGAGCACCACCAGCGGCGGCCGCTCGGCACGGATCTCGCCCACCTCGGGGATGGTCACCGCGTGCTCGGTGAGCACCTCGAGCAGGAAGGCCTCGAACTCGTCGTCCGCCCGGTCCACCTCATCGATGAGCAGCACGCTCGGCGTGGTCTGCAGCGCGCGCAGCACGGGTCGGGCGATCAGGAACCGGGGGTCGTAGAGGGAGGCCTCCACCGCCTCGGCGTCCAGTCGCTCCTCAGCCGCGCCGGCAGCCGCCTCCAATGCCCGCAAATGCAGCAATTGGCGGGGGAAATCCCAGTCGTAGAGAGCCTGACTGGCGTCGATACCCTCATGGCACTGCAGCCGGATCAGCTCGGCGCCGAGGACCTCGGCCATGGCCTGGGCCAGCGCGGTCTTGCCGGTACCCGGCTCGCCTTCGCAGAACAGCGGGCGGTTCATCCGCAGCGCAAGGAACGCGGCGGTGGCCAGCCCGTCGTCGGCGAGGTAGCCGGTGGCCCCCAGGGCCGTCGCCAGCTCGGTGGGGGACGCCGGGGCGGCCCGGTGCTGGTTGTGAACGGGGTTACTCACCGGACCAGCATGACCGAGTGCACCGGTCGGGTGCCAGTTGAACGCTCGCCGTTCGCAACGTTTTAATTGTGACACGGATCATGTGATCTGTATCACATCTTCCAGATTAGAACTAACTTGGCTCCAGCGTATCCGTCTCGTGATAAACCCGTTATGACCTGCATAAATGCAAGGTGTGATGACGAACACGTGCGTGATCGTCGCGCTTACGTGACGAGGCTCGCAATCGGGTTTCTTGACGTATACCCACCCGAAGTACGTAGCGTGCTCCTCGGCCGGTGAAACGCCGGTCGAACAAATGACACCTGGGGCGCTGCACGGAACCTTGCCCAGCACCTCAGGGGCCACCGAGAGGAATGACCACTGGGCAAGGGTGGGGGAACCATTTAAAGGTGTGTAAACCACACCAGCGGGATTTATTCGGTGGGAACCGTCGGGCGCAACACCTGTGCCCGGACCCGGCAGCTAACCCTACAAGTGCGGTGTGGAGAGCGTCATGACCCGATCTCGAGGCACCTCCCGCGCCCGAAGTTTCGGCTCGCGGAATCTGGCTCGTGTCGTCGTCGCCGGCATCGTTGTCGCTGGTACTCCCCTAGTCCTCGCGGGAACCGCGAACGCCGCCCCGGACGACGTCTGGGACCAGATCGCCAAGTGCGAGAGCGGCGGAAGATGGAACACAAGCACCGGAAATGGATACTCCGGCGGACTCCAGTTCTCTCCGTCGACCTGGCGCGCCTACGGAGGCTCGGGTAGTGCCTCTGGCGCCAGCAGGGGGCAGCAGATCGCTGTTGCCGAGCGGGTCCTGGCCGCGCAGGGCTGGGGCGCATGGCCCAGCTGCTCGCGCAAGGTCGGTGCCCGGGGCAAGGCTTCCGCGCGCACCGTGTCGCAGCAGACCTCCGCTACCAAGACCGCCAAGACTCAGGTGAAGCCGAACGCCAAGCCGAACGCACCGGCGGCCAAGCCGAATGCACCGGTTCTGGCTGCCGCACCGGCCACACCCGCCAAGCCCGTAGCGGCACCAGCCGCACCAGCCGCACCGGCAACGCCTGCCAAGCCCGGCGCCAAGTACACCGTCGTACCCGGTGACAGCCTGTCGAAGATCGCCCAGTCCCGAAACATCCCCGGCGGCTGGCAGACGCTCTACGACCACAACAAGGCTGTTGTGAGCAACCCGAGCCTGATCAAGGCCGGACAGCAGCTCGACCTCGGCTGATTTCAGTTTTCACAGTTCTCACCCACGCGGGCTCCTAGCTGGCCGAGCTCCCCGTGACGAGTGGCCCGGCGGCCCGACAACCGCCGGGCCACTCGCACGTCGTACGCCGGTACGTGGCGGCCAGCCCCGCGTCAAGTCGACCAGAGGTCCGCGCGGTGCCGCGCCGTTGCGGTGCCGCATGGTGGGTGCCGCGCCGCTGCGGCCGGGCTCCCGTTGCTCCCGGGGAGTACCCGCCCCACCGGACCCTAAACATCGGACCGGCACAGATTCACGGGCTATTTCCGCCAAGATTGACGAAGAAGTCACCCGGCGCATGCCTATACGACATTCATGGAGCGGGCGGCCGACAATCGCGGCGCCACCATTCCGATTCCGCCGCACTCACGACCGGCGAACCTCCGTCGCACAGAGCGATTGGGGCGACACAGACCGAACAGAGCCGACACAGCAGTTGCAAGCCCTGCGCGGAACTCGGACCCTCTGTGGGAGCCACCGGGACGGCGGACCCCGCCGGCCTCCGCCTACGGGCAGTTGACCCACTCGTCAGTGCCGTCGCTGAACCGCTGGCGCTTCCAGATCGGCAGCTGCCGCTTCACCTCGTCGACGAGCTCGGCGCACACCGCGAACGCCTCCTGGCGGTGATCGGCGGCGACCGCGCAGGCCAGTGCGACCTCACCGATGCTCAACGGCCCGATCCGGTGGCTCACCGCGATGGCCCGGACCCCGGTGGCGCGCGCGGCGACCTCCTCGGCCACCTGGCGGATCACCTTCTCGGCGGTCGGGTGCCCGCTGTACTCCAACTCGTCGACGTTCCTGCCGCCGTCGTGGTTGCGCACCACTCCGGCGAAGGTCACCACCGCGCCGGCGGCGACGTGGCCCACCAGCTCGGCGTGCTCGTCGACGCTCAACGGGGTCTCGACGACCACGGCGCGCAGTACCTGGGTGGACAGCACGGTCATCGGTGATCGCCTCCTCTCAACTGGTCCACGGCGTGCTCCAGCACCCCGTCCAACACTGCCAGGCCGTCCCGCACCCCACCGGTCGACCCCGGCAGGTTGACCACCAGAGTGCGTCCGGCCACGCCGGCCAGCCCCCGGGAGAGCACCGCGGTGGGAACCTTCGGGGCCCCGGCGGCCCGGATCGCGTCGGCCAACCCGGGTACCTCGTAGTCCAGTACCCGGCGGGTGATCTCCGGGGTGGCGTCGGTCGGCGAGATCCCGGTTCCGCCGGTGGTGATGACCACGTCCGCCCGGTCCGCGACGGCGGCCCGCAGCGCGTCGCCGACCGGCTCGCCATCCGGCACCACGGTCGGGTCCGGGCAGTCGAAACCGTGCTCGCGCAGCCAGTCCACGATCAACGGGCCGCCCCGGTCCGCGTAGACGCCGGCGGCCGCCCGGTTCGACGCGGTCACCACCCGGGCGGTACGCGGCGCCTCGGGGCCAGGCACGGGGGTGCCAGGCGCGGCCGAGGGGCTGCCGGGCGCGGGACTGCCCGGGCGCGGGACTGCCGGGCGCAGGACTGCCGGGCGCAGGACTGCCGGGCGCGGGACTGTTAGGCGCGGGGCTGCCGGCGGCATCCAGCGCGGCCGCGGGGCTTTCGGGCGCGCCCATCAGCGATCGTCCGGCCGGGTCCAGCTGCCCGTCTTGCCGCCGTCCTTGCGCTC
>DASYLM010000041.1:0-13678 GCA_036009565.1 Pseudonocardia sp.
CCGGACGTCGACCCACCGGGCAGCTCGGCGAACGTCAGCCCGGCCATCAGCACGCCGGCCAGCTCGTCGTGCGGCAGGTCGGCCAGGAAGTCGCCGAGCAGGCTGGCCAACGGCGGTCCCAGCCGGCGCTCGTCCAGCACGCTCGCGATGCCCCGCTCCCGGGCGTCCACGTCCGCCGCGAGAGCCTGGACCAACAGGTCGCCCAGCAGCAGGACGTCGACGCCGCGCTCGGTCAGGGCGGCGCCGAACCGGTCGTGCTCCTCCTGTGCCCTGGCCACCCAGGGGATGCCGTCGAACAGCAGCTGGTCGTTGTTGCGCGGGGTGAGCCGGGTGAGCTCGGCCCCCGGCCGGTGCAGGAGCACGGCCCGCAGCCGGCCGACCTCGCTGTCCACCCTGGGCGGTTGGGGCAGTGTCGTGTCCTCGGCCTGACTCACGTCGTGGAGCCTAGTGTCCTGAGGACGGCGTGGCGCCTTCACCAGCGGCCCGCCTGACGTCCTCGGCGACGCCGCGGCTGGCACTCCCGCCGGGTCCTTCGCCGGCACGGACGAGCTACAGGACACCGACCTCGACCCCGCCGACGGTGACCGACCCGGCGCGGGGCGCGTTCACCCCGGCCAGCAGCCGCCCCAGGGTGGACTTGCCGGCGCCGGACGGGCCGACCACCGCGATCCGCTCGCCGGGCGCGATGTCCAGGCTGACGCCGGGCAGCACGTCCCGCCCGGCCCGCTGCCCGAACCGCACGTCGTGCACCCTCGACCCGGCCCAGCAGGCCGGGGTGGTCACCGTCGGCGGCGGCGGAGTTGGTGGTGGTGGCGGCGTCGATCCGGCCGCCCACCGCTCGGCGGGAGGCTCGAGGCTCGAGGCTCGGGGCTTGAGGCTCGAGGCTATGTCGTCCGGGTATCGACCGATGCCCAACCGATCCTGGACGGGTATCGCCGCCGGCCCTAGCCTCCGAAATGTGACTGCCATCGCTCCGTCGACCGCCGCCCGGGCCGGTGGCACCGGCGACCGCATCTCGGCTGTGCGGATCTCCTCGGTGACCCTGCCGCTGGCCACCCCGATCAGCGACGCCAAGGTGCTCACCGGCCGGCAGCGCCCGATGACCGAGGTCGCGATGCTGTTCGCCGAGATCAGCACGGCGTCCGGCCACGCCGGCATCGGGTTCAGCTACGCCAAGCGGGCCGGTGGACCCGGTCAGTACGGGCACGCCAGGGAGATCGCGCCGGTGCTGCTCGGCGAGGACCCCAGCGACATCGCCAAGATCTGGGACAAGCTGGTCTGGGCCGGTGCCTCGGTGGGTCGTTCCGGGCTCGCGGTGCAGGCGATCGCGGCGTTCGACGTGGCGCTGTGGGACCTCAAGGCCAAGCGCGCCGACCTACCGCTGGCGAAGCTGCTCGGCGCGCACCGCGACTCGGTGCGCTGCTACAACACCTCCGGCGGGTTCCTGCACACCCCCATCGGACAGGTACTGGACAACGCCGTCGCCTCGGTGGAGACGGGCATCGGTGGTATCAAGATCAAGGTCGGGCACCCGGACAACGCCACCGACCTGGCCAGGGTCGGCGCGGTGCGGGAGCGGATCGGCGACGGCGTCGCGCTGATGGTGGACGCGAACCAGCAGTGGGACCGGCCGACCGCGCGCCGGATGTGCCGGTCGCTGGAGGAGTTCGGCCTGGTCTGGGTCGAGGAGCCGCTGGACGCCTACGACGCCGAGGGTCACGCCACGCTCGCGGCGGCGTTCGACACCTCGATCGCCACCGGCGAGATGCTGACCAGCGTCGCGGAGCACGCCGAGCTGATCCGGCACCGCGCGGCCGACATCCTGCAGCCGGATGCGCCCCGGATCGGCGGGATCACCCCGTTCCTCAAGGTGATGACGCTCGCGGAGCACCACAACCTGCAGTTGGCCCCGCACTTCGCGATGGAGATCCACCTGCACCTGGCGGCGGCGTACCCACGCGAGCCATGGGTGGAGCATTTCGAATGGCTGGAGCCGTTGTTCAACGAGCGGCTGGAGATCTCCGGCGGGCGGATGCACCTGTCCGCGCGTCCCGGGCTCGGCGTGACGTTGAGCGAGCAGGCCCAGGCCTGGACGGTCGCCACCCACGAGGTGAACGCCTGATCGGTCAGGGCAGCCAGGACAGGTGGCCGGCGAGCAGCGCGTAGCCAAGGAACGCCACCACGTCCAGCAGCGTGTGCGCGCCGACCAGCGCCCACAGCCGGCCGGTCCGCTGCCACACCCGGCCGAAGACCAGGCCCATCACCAGGTTGCCCACCCCGCCACCCAGCCCCTGGTAGAGGTGGTAGCAGCCGCGCACCAGCGCCGACACCGCAACCGACCGGTTCGGTGACCAGCCCAGCTGGCGCAGCCTGGTCAGCAGGTACCCGGTGAGCAGCACCTCCTCGGCCCAGGCGTTGCCGGCCGCCGAGAGGATCAGTACCGGCAGCCGCCACCAGGTGTCGGTCAGGGTGCTGGGTTGGACGGTGAGGTTCAGTCCGGCGGCCCTGGCGAGCAGGTAGAGCCCGAGCCCGGGGATGCCGATCAGCGCGGCAAGGCCGACCGCCAGCAACGCGTCCCGGAGGGGCTGGCGCCGGTCCAGCCCGATGTCGCGCAGCGTCAGCCCGGCCCGCACCAGCAGATAGCCGCCGAGAGCACCCCAGCCGACGAGTTGTACGACGAAGCTGAGCTGCAGCCCGAGGTCGATGTACGGGTTGGTGGCGGCCGGCGCGTTGAGCGTGACCCGCTGGTTGGCGAGGGGCCCCTGCAGTGCGGACTGCAGCAGCGACAGTGCACTGCGCATCCCGGACAGTCCCAGGGTGATGCCGAAGACGACCCACAGTTCGGCCGTCATCAGCCGGCGGTCCGGTCCGCCGAGGGGAGTCGGATCGGACGGCCCGCGCGGTGTCAGCCAGTCGCGCAGCCCGCCCGTCACGGGGACCGACGCTACCTGGCGGCTACGCTGGTCCGGTGCGCCGGTTCGTGTTCGCCCCCCGCTGGGTCTTCGGGCATGTCCTGGTGGTCGTCGCGGTGGCAAGTTGCCTGCTGCTCGCCCAGTGGCAGTGGGGCCGCGCGGAGGTCACCCACTCGCTGCAGAACATGGCCTACGCGCTGCAGTGGCCGCTGTTCGCGGTGTTCTTCGCGGTGATGTGGTGGCGGATGCTGCGGCTAGAGTCCCAGCGGCTGGACGAAGAGGCCGAGTTCGGGCCTGAGTTCGAGGCAGCCGGGTCGGCCGAGTCGGTCGCGTCGGACACAGTCGGGTCGGACACAGTCGGGTCGGCCACGGTCGCATCGGACACGGTTGAGGTGGGCGCAGTCGGGTCGGCCGAGCCTGTTGAGCCGCCGTCGGTGCCCGAGCAGTCGGCGCCGCCGCGCGCCGAGCAGCCGGTACGGGTTGCCGAGGAGCCGGCCGACGAACAGGACGACGACCCGGAGCTGGCCGCGTACAACCGGATGCTCGCCGCGCTCGCCGTCCGCGACCGTGAAGCCGAAGCCGCCCGCGGCCGTTAGGCAGCGCCCGGACTTCTAAGGTCAAGTCGCCGGGTGCGTCTTCGGTGTTACTCCGTCCGTGCTAGCGCCCGCCGTTCGCCCACCTAAACCCGCCGACGTTGTCAGGATGTGAATCCTGGACATTGGACGGGGTTCTGATGCGTGCGCGTGCCCGACTTCTCCTGGCTGCGCTGCTAGTGATCGTGCACATTTTTGCTATTACGTCCCCGGCGTACGCCGACGCCGTCGGGTCTACGCCGATAGGCGGGTTCGAGTACAGCTTTGAAGGGGCCGAGGTATCTATTCCCTACCGGTTCATTCTTTACTCACCGGAGCCGCGGCAAGGGCCTGACGGTCACGGCTGAGAATGCCGGGGTGGACAGCGTAGGCCCAGGTATCGCCGGCAACGGCTTCTGTAACTGGCGGATCGACTTTCAGTACGAGGACGATACCGGGAAGGTTTACCGCACTGACCGAGGGCCGATCTCGAACACCTGCGACCACTACACTTTTCGTGATGTCAGAGGAATTCGAACGATTCCAGTACACGGAAAATCGTGCGCCATCTTCTACGTGACTGGTGCAGCTCGAGCGAAACAGTGTCACTACATTGTGAAGTCTTAGATCTCTGTGGGTCCTGCTGTGAGTCAATCCCTGCCGGGCGTAGGCTCGTTGGCGTGGATAGCCGCAGGATTGCGCTCAACGCCTACCGGGTAATGGCTTACGTCACCGGCACCGGGCTGGTGGTGCTGGTGTGCATAGCGATGCCGATCGACTACCTGGCGAACAACCACCAGCCTGTCGCGATCGTGGGTGCGCTGCACGGGTTCTTCTACATGGCCTACGTGGTCTGCTCGCTGGTGCTGGCCGAGCGGTGCCGGTGGCGGCCGGTGCGTGCGCTACTGGTGGCATTGGCCGGCACCATCCCGTTTGTGTCCTTCTACGCCGAGCGGAAGGTCACCAAGCTGGTGCGCGACATGCCCCCGCCCTCGAGCCGCCGCACTGGTGGACGTTCAGTGCGCCGCCCGGAAGGGGCAGCCGACCAGCAGCCCGACCTGCGTGCGTAGCTGTTCGGCGGTCTCCGCCGAGGACTCGAACGCCAGGCGCACGTCGTGGTCGCCGTCCTCGGCCTCCACGCGCAGCCGGATGCCGAGGCGGTCGACCCCGAGCGGGCGGATCCGGTAGCCGGACTTCTGCCGCAGCGGCTCCGGCAGGTGCCGGGCGAGCGACGAGAACACGTCCGGGTGTGCCTCCTCCAGGTGCTGCAGCCAGCCGTTCTCCAACTGGCAGAACGGGTCCGGCGAGGCGGCCGAGAGTTCGGCGGGTGCCAGCGGACCGGTGCCCTCCGCGTCGGCGATCACCGCTGAGCCGGGGCGCAGTCGCAGCAGGCTGGCGCCGTGGCCGAGGTCCAGCAGTCGCGGGTGCGGCCGCTTCTCGGCGACGTCGAGAGCCAGTCGGCGCGCATAGGTCGGTCCCGGCGCCACCAGCCAGCCGCTGATCCACAGCAGCCCTCGGACCGGCTCGCGCAGCGCGACCGGTGCCGTGTCGGTGAGCTCCAGCATGGCGGGCAGGCCGCTTCGCGGACCCTCCCGTACACAGGTCATCAGCTCATGATCAGTCGGCAGCAGCAGGGTCGCCGCGCCGTCCGGATCCAGGTGGTGCAGCAGCGGCACGACCCGCTGCGTCTGATCCAGGCCAACGACGGCGGCGTGGCCCCCTCGGCTGGCAATGCTGCGCGCGCGCTCAGCGTTGGACGGCGCGAGCGGCCGGCGGAGTCGGGTACTGCCCACAGGTACACCTCCCAGATTCTTAGGTGAGCCTAACCTATCTGAAGTGGCTGGCGATACCCCCGATGGGAGTGTCCGGAACACCCTCGGGCCCGTGCGCAGCCGTTTTGGAATAGCTCGGCCGAGCGGATAGGTTCGATCGGTGTCGACCGTGCGCGAGGGCGAACCTGGGGGTGCAGCCGTTCCGATCCCCGCTCTCTTCGCTCACCTCGTCGACGACACCACCCTGTTGCTGCCGAGGCAGTTGATCCCGCCCGTCCACGATGTGCTGAGCCGTTACCTGAAGACCCGGGACGGCCACTACGGCGGGATGGCCGGTCAGCTGGTCTGCCCGGTGTCGCGGCTGCCCGAGGTGGTGAGCCAGCTGGCCAAGCTGGCTCCCAGCGAGCCGGTGGACATCTCGTTGGTGGTGGACACCGGCCTGGGCTCGGTGCCCAAGGCGCTGTCGCTGGTGCTGTCGCGGGACTCGCTGCTCACCCCGTGCACGGTGGAGACCGCCGCGCCGCCGGACGTCGACTCGACCTGGCTGGAACGGGTGTCCGAGTTCGTGCCGGAGGACGTGTTGCCGGTGGTCGAGCCGCGCCGTCCGCTCGAAGGCGACACCGCCCAGTGGTTGGACGCGGTGCGCCGGGTGTCCGAGCACGGCTGCACCCCGAAGCTGCGCTGCGGCGGCCCCCGTCCCTCCGACGTGCCCTCGGTGGACGAGGTGGCCGACTTCGTAGCCGCCGCCGACGGCGCCCCGGCGGGGTTCACCACCAGCCTGGGGGTGCCCTACGCGGTGCGCCGCGACGACGGCAACGGCCGGGCCGACCACGGCATGCTGAACCTGCTGGTCGGGGTCGCGAGGGCGCTGGTGAACGGTGACGTCCGGGGCGCCCTGTCGGAGACCGACCCGAAAGTGCTGGTCCGCGAGGTGGCTCGGCTGTCGGAGGCCGCCGGCGGCGCCGTGCGCGGCCTGCTGGCCCGCTGCGGCAGCGGCCCGGCCGAGGAGCCGGCGGCCGAACTCGCCAACCTGGGCCTGCTCTAACCCGGCCGCGCCGATCCCGGGCACGGCCGCGCGGGAGCGTCAGCCGAACAGCTCCTCGAGTGCTTCGGCCACCCGGCGCGCGCAGGTCTTCGGCGCGAGGCCGCCGACGCCGGTGCCGAGGCCGGGCAACGCGATCGAGCCGACCACATCCCGCACCGGCCGCCCGTCCGGCAGCACGCCGTCGCGCCAGCGTCGCAGGATCGCCCGGGCGGCCAGCCCCGCGGCGGTGCCGGCGCGGTCCAGGCGTTCCCCGGGTTGGCGCATGGTCGGCGCGCTGATCAGCCAGGCCGGCGCGGGCGGCTCGATACCGGTCGGCACCAGTACGGTCTGGCCCACCGGCAGTTCGCCGCCGCACTCGGCCGCGATCGCCGCCCGCACCCGGTCCTCGATGCCGGGCAGCCACCGGGAGTAGACGCCATCGATCCCGCCGCGCATCCAGCCGAACGAGTTCGCCGGGCTGACCACGGCGGCCACCTCGAGATCGGTCACCGAGCCGCGGAACACCCGCACCCAGGGGCGGCCGGCGACCAGTTCGTCCCAGGCCGAGGCCATCGGTTCGTCGACCGCCACCAGTACCAGCTCCGGGACCTCACGCACCCGGCCAGCGTAGGCGAGCGGCATTGTTCAGGACCCGCCCGGGCGAGGCCGCCGGGGCGGTTAGGCTCGACGGCGTGCCCCGTCTGGCGTTCCTCGGTCCCCGTGCCACATTCACCGAGCAGGCGCTGCTCAGCCTGCCCGAGTCCCAGGGTGCTGAGCTGATGCCCTGCGTCGGCACCACCGCCGCGCTCGCCGCCGTGCGCAACGGCGAGGCGGACGCGGCCTGCGTGCCGATCGAGAACAGTGTCGAGGGCGGCGTGCCGGCGGTGCTGGACTCGCTGGTCGCCGACCCGCCGCTGGTCATCGTGCGGGAAGCGCAGGTGGCCGTCGAGTTCGCCCTGATGGCCCGGCCCGGCACCGCGCTGGACGACATCCGCACGGTGTCCTCGCACCCGCACGGGGAGGCCCAGACCCGGCACTGGCTGGCGGCGAACCTGCCCAAGGCGACCGTGCTGATGTCCAGCTCCACCGCTGAGGCCGCCGCGCAGGCCGCCCGGGGTGAGGTCGACGCATCGGTGTCCGCACCGGTCGCCGCGATCGTGCACGGGCTGGAGATCCTGGCTGACGACATCGCCGACAACGCCGCGGCGGTCACCCGGTTCGTACTGGTTCGCCCGCCCGGGCCGCCCCCGGCGCCGACCGTCCTGGACCGCACCACGCTCGCGGCGACCACGGAGAACCGCCCCGGCGCCCTGCTCGCCGTGCTCAACGAGCTCGCGGTCCGCGGCGTCGACCTGACCAGGATCGAGTCCCGCCCGATCAAGGGCCGGCGCGACGAGTACTGGTTCCACCTGGACTGCACCGGGCACGTGGCGCAGCCGGCGATGGGCGAGGCGCTGGCCGCCCTGCACCGGCGCTGCCTGCGGGTGCGCTACCTCGGTTCGTACCCGCGCAGCGCGGCACCCGACGGTGGCGTCAACGGCGCTACCGGGGCCGGCGGCTCCGCCGGCGTGTCGGCGGTCAACGGCGGCCTGGTCGGCGCGCCCCCGGCGCATGAGCTCGAGGCGGACCGGTTCGCGGCAGCCGCCGGCTGGCTGGACGGCGTGCGCGCCGGGAGGCTGGCATGAGCGCCGCCGACCCGACCGCCAACCCGGCGGGGCTCAGCGGCCCGCTGCTGGTGCTGGTGCGGCACGGGCAGACTGAGTCGAACGTGCTCAAGTCGCTGGACAGCAGGCCGCCCGGCCCGCCGCTGAACGAACTGGGGCGCGGCCAGGCCGAGGCGCTCGGCGCGGCGATGGCGGTCGAACCGATCACCGCCGTCTACGCCTCCACCGCGGTGCGCGCCCAGCAGACCGCCGCGCCGGTGGCCGCCCGGCGCGGGCTGACGGTCGAGGTGGTCCCCGGTGTGCACGAGGTGTTCTGCGGCGACCTGGAGGGGCGGTCCGACGAGGCGGCCAGGGAGATGTTCGACGAGGTCTACTCGGCGTGGGCGGACGGTGACCTGACCCGGCGGTTGCCGGGCGGGGAGTCGGCGCTCGAGCTGCGGGAACGGTTCCTGCCGACGGTCGCGCAGCTGTGGGCGCGGCACGCCGACACCCCGGACCGGCTGCTGGTGCTGGTCAGTCATGGTGCCGCGATCCGGCTCGCGGCCGGCGCTCTGATCGGGGAGTACGCCGACACCCGGTACGTGCCCAACGCCGGCCGGGTGGTGCTGGCCCCGCTGGACGGTGCTGGCTCGGCGGGGGAGGGCGGCTGGCTGCTCAAGTCCTGGGACGAGGGTTCGCCGGTGCCGGGGGACAGCACCGGCGGCGCCGGGGACCAGACCCCGGACTAGAGCACGCACCTGGGGCGCGACTCAGCCGGGTGTGCTGTTCCTCGCCTCGGCCGGCTTGGTCAACGCCGGCTCGTTGCCCAGCGGGTTGGCCGGTGGCTTGTCGCCGAGCGGGTTGGCCGGTGGTTTGTCGCCGCCGCCGAGCGGGCCCGCCGGCGGTTTGCCGCCCTGGTTGCCGTTGCCGCCGCTCAGGGCAGGCAGCGGGTTCGCCGGCAACGGCACCGGGGCGATGGACGGCTGCTCCTGCGGCGGTGCCTGGGACGCGGGGCCGTCGCTGTCCGAGTCGTCGCCGGCGCCCGCCCCGGGAGCCGGTGCGCCCGGCGGGACCTCCGGCTGAGCCGGCGCCGCGGGCTTGTCCCCGACCTGGACCGGGCCCTTGACGCTGCCGGTGATCGGCGCGTACCCGCTCTTGTCGGGCAGCACGGCGGCCAGGTTGCAGGCCACCCGCCGGGTGCCGGCCGCCCAGGACTGCTGGGTGACGTTGTTCCAGATCACCACCAGGTGCTTGCTGGTGATCACGTCGGCGCTGCCGGCGTAGCCGCCGGCGAGCTTGGTGCACTGCGGCTGCAGGAACCCGTCCTGGTCACCGGGGGCCGGGAACTTGCCGGAGGTGAACTTCTGGCTCAGGTCGACGGCTCCCACGGACTCCTCCGCGTGCGGCAGCGAGCAGTCGACCGGGTCGCCGATGAACCGGCCGTCGATGCCGAGACAGGTGCCGGCCGGGCGGACGTCGGCCTGGTCCTGGGTGGCCACCTTGCCGACGATCGGATAGAGCGCGCCGGACCGGGAGAAGCGCTGCAGCCCGCAGCGCAGCGTCCGGTCGCCGCCGTTCCAGCTCTTCTGCGACGGCTTGAGCGCACCGGCCCGGAACGCGCCGAACGGGTCGTACTTGTTGCCGAGGTAGTTGACCACCAGCGGCGCGCAGCGTTCGTTGACCAGCTCGCGGAACTTGTCGTTGTTCGGGATCGTGGCGCCCGGCTTGAAATCGGTGAGCTGGACCGGGCCGGCCTGCTCGAACAGGTGCTGGTGGGCGCAGTCCACGAGGATCGCATCAGCCGCGTCGGGCCGCTGCCAGGTCAGGCAGGTGCCCGGGGTGGCCGGCGGCGGGGTGCGCTCGGCGAGCGGCCGCTCGTTGTCCGGGATGGGCGCGGAGGCCAGCGTGCTGAGTACCGGGACGCGGGCACCGACGACGTCGTTGAGGGTGGCCACGATGAGCATGACGGCGGCGCCGATGAGCAGGCCGACCACGATGCCGACATGGCGTGGACCCAGCTTGATCCGGCCCGCCCGGCCGGCTCGGCCGGGCGATCGGTGTGCGCGCGAGGCGCCAGCGGTCGGCTCCATGTCGGGCCTCATCATGCCTTTGCCCGGTCGGGGGAACCCATTTCGGGGGGCCGCGGCGCGCTGGTCGGTTCCTGTTGTGCTGCGAAATGTCCAGGTAGCGGCCCCGTTTCCGGGGCGGCGCCGGGCGGGGCGGCGACCGACGGCACCGCGGCCGGTGAGCGGTCGGTCCCCGGATCCGGCGCGGTCGGTGCCGGAAACCGGGACCCGGACGGTACGGTTCGCGCTGGGGTGATGCCATGAGCACCGAGGAAGAGCCCCGGCGGTCGAATCCGGTCGGCGGAGAGCCGACCGCGGCAGCGGAGCCGCCGGCGCCGGAGCCCATCGAGCTGCCTTCGACCGAACCGGCCGAACCGAGCGGGTCGAGCGGGCAGCCGACCGCGGCGACCGGACCGTCCGGGACGGGAGCAGGACCGGCCGGGACAGCGGAGGAGCCGACCGGGTCGACCGGGGAGGCCGAGCCACCGCCGGCGCGCCGCCCGGGTCGGGTCAGCTACCAGGACCCGGACTCGACGACCCCTCGCGAGCCCACCCTGGCCGAGCGCCGGGCCCGCCTGCAGGCGCAGCGCCAGGAGGAGGAGGCCGAGGAGCAGCGCCTCGCCGACGAGGCACGCAAGGCGAAGACCCGCAAGCGGGTGATGATCGGCGGCGGCGCGACCGTCGGGGTGGCCGCACTGATCGCGATCGGCTACGCGATCTCCCAGCCGGACACCACCGAGGCCCGCTGCGTGGACGACAAGAACGTGGTGGTGGACGACAACAACTGCGTGCAGCCGGCCGCGAACTCCTCGCAGTACCACTCCGGCGGCTTCGGCGGCGGCTTCTTCCCGATCTTCATCGGGGGCGGCGGCGGGCAGTACCACTACAACTACGGCGGCTCCGGCAACGTCGGCCAGGTGGCCAGCGGCGGTACCACCACGGTGCCCAGGAACGGCACCGTGACCACCCCGTCCGGCCGGACCATCGCCGGCGGGTCGCCCGGCGCCGCGTCGGACAGCAAGGTCGGCTCGTCCAGCGTCAAGCGCGGCGGGTTCGGCGTCGGCAGCAGTTCCTCCGGTGGCAGTTCCTCCGGTGGCAGGTCCAGTGGCGGCTGATGCGCCGAGAAAGCGGTAGTTGATGCGTCGGGAAACGGGTACGGCCCGGCCGGACTGGAAGCAGCGGATCACCGAGCAGGGCATGGTCTACGACAGCCCTGGTCGCGGCGTGGGCGGGGTGTCCCGGCCGTACTGGGACGAGTCGGTGCACTACGTGTTCGAGATGGACGAGATCCTGGCCCTCGAGGCCGACGTCGAGCTGCTGCACTCGATGTGCCTGGAGGCCGTCGACCACGTGGTGACCACTGAGCGGTTCCGCGACTTCGCGCTGCCGGAGTGGGCCTGGGAGGGCGTCGCGGCGTCCTGGAAGCGCTCCGACCCGCACCTCTACGGGCGGTTCGACCTCCGCTACGACGGGTCCGGGCCGGCCAAGCTGCTGGAGTACAACGCGGACACCCCGACCACGCTGCTCGAGGCGTCCATCCTGCAGTGGCACTGGCTCAAGGACACCCACGGTGGCGACGATCAATGGAACTCACTGCACGAGAAGCTGGTCGCGCGCTGGGCCGCGATCGCCGATGCGCTGCCCGGCTCCGAGCTGCACTTCACCTGGTCCAGCGCGGACACCAGCGGCGAGGACCACGTCACCACCGCCTACCTGCAGGAGACCGCGGCCGAGGCGGGCCTGGACACCGTCGGGCTGGCCATCGAGGACCTCGGCTGGGACGCCGCCCTGGACCGCTTCGTGGATCTCGCCGAGGCACCGATCGCCGCGCTGCTCAAGCTGTACCCGTGGGAGTGGATCCTCAGCGACGAGTTCGGCAAGCACGCACTGCGCAGCCTGCCGGAGATGCTCTGGATCGAGCCGCTGTGGAAGTCGGTGCTGTCCAACAAGGCGCTGCTCGCGGTGCTCTGGGAGATGTACCCGGGGCACCCCAACCTGCTGCCGGCGTTCCTGGACAACCCGGGCATCCTCACCGAGTACGTCCGCAAGCCCAGGCTCGGCCGGGAGGGCGCGAACATCTCGATCGTCTCGCCGGGCTCCGAGGTGCAGACCGGGGGCGTGTACGGCGACGAAGGTTACGTCTACCAGCTGTTCGACCCGCTGCCCGAGTTCGACGGGTTCCGGCCGGCGCTGGGTGCCTGGATCGTCGGGGACGACGCCGCCGGGCTCGGTATCCGGGAGACGACCGGCCTGGTGACCGACGACGGCGCGGCGTTCGTGCCACACCGCATCCCCGAGTCCTGACCGCGCCGGCCGACCGGGCTCGTCGACCGGGCCGGCCGCCGGGCCTCCCGCCGGCGGGGGACGCCCCGGCTACTTGCGGCCGACGACCATGGACTCCGCGCCGACCAGATACCGCACGTAGCTCTCCCGGAACCCGGCCTCGGCCATCCAGCCCTGGCAGTCCGCACCGGTGTAGTCGGCGCCGTCCTGGGTCTCCAGCAGCATGTTCAGGCTCATCATCAGGCCCACCGCGTTGACCCGCCGCTCGTCGTCGATGATCGTGTCGTAGACGATCAGTGCGCCGCCGTCGGGCAGAGCGTCGTAGACCCGGCGCAGCAGGAGGCGCCTGGCCGGCAACCCCCAGTCGTGCAGGATGCGGCCCAGCACGTACACGTCCGCGGCGGGCAGCGGATCGGTGAAGAAGTCGCCGCCGTGGAAGGTCACCCGGTCGCTCAGCCCCCGGCCGGCGATGAACTCCTCGAAGACCGGTCCGACCGGCGGCAGGTCGAAGCCGATCCCGCGCAGGTGGGTGTGGTGCAGCGCGAGCTGGGCGGGCACCATGCCCTGGGCGGCGCCGAGGTCACAGAACACCTGGTGCTGGTCCCACGGGAACTTGTCGGCCAGCGCGGTGGCCGGGCCGAGGCTGACCCCGCTCATCGCGGCGAGGAACTCGCGCAGGCTCTCCGGGTGCGCGTAGAGCGCCGTGAACATGTCCTGTGCCCCGGACCCGTTCTGCGGCTGCCCGGTGCGCAGCCCCTCGGTCAGTGACGCCCACAGCGGGTAGCTGCGCGTGTTCTGCAGCTCCAGCAACCCGCCCATGTAGGTCGGCTTCGCCGGGTCGAGGAACAGGCCGGTCTCAACGGTGTTGCGGTAGCCGTGCTGGTCCCGGTCGAGCATGCCCAGCGCGACCAGCGTGTCGAAGAAGTCGCGCGCCGCGCGGGGGTGCAGGCCGAGCCGGTCCCGCAGCTCCTCGGCCGACGCCGGACCGTCGGCCAACGCCGCGAACACGCCCAGCTCGACGGCGCTGAACAGGGTCTTGGTCGCCCAGTAACCCCGGGTGAGCTCCATGATCCGGGCCGGGGTCGGGACGGGAGTCCGCCTCGGTACCGGGGCGCTGGTCCGCGCCGTCGGCTCGATGACCCCGACCGGGTCCGGGAGTTCGCCACGCGCCGTTGCGTCCGAGCCACCCAATGCACCGCTCCTGACCGATCGGAGGTGCCGGGGCCCGCTGCCGGGCCGGACGAAGCCCAGCCGAGGGCGTCGGTCGTCGAGGGTAGGTGGCGCCGACCGGGGATGGCCAGCGAAAACCGGTCGGGTGGTTCGGGCTGTCGGTGCGTGTCGGCGGCGGTTGATCTGGAATAGTCGCACCGCTGCCGATCTGAAGGAGGTGGAGAAACACGTGACCA
>DASYLM010000042.1:0-4216 GCA_036009565.1 Pseudonocardia sp.
ACCGTGCGGCGCCCCGCCTGATCCAACCCGTCCCGCTCCACGTCGAAGTCCCTCGGCGTCAGCGTCCCGGCATACGCCCGGGCAACTCGGCGGGGTGTGTCAGTCAGGTGCTCGCAGTGCTTGGGGCCGGATCCAGGCCGATCAGACAGCCGCACAGTCGGCCCACCGTGGGCTATTGGGGTGCATGCTCCTGACTGCCACTCTGCTGATGACCCGGATCGATGGCTCCCCGGGCGGCGGTCGACCGGCAGCATTCGTCGCTGGCATCGGACCCGATACTGGTTTAACCTCTCGCCATGAAGAGGTCCGACCAATCTAGGCCGGGACGCCTGTACCTGTCGGTAGCGCAGGATCTGCTCACCGCGATGGCGCAGGGTGAGTACCTGTCCGGTGTCCGGATGCCCGGCGACCGCGAGCTGGCCACCCGGTTGGACGTCTCGCGCGCAACGGCTCGCGAGGCGATCCTGGCGCTGGAGCTGATCGGTGCCGTCGAGGTCCGCCACGGCGACGGCACCTACGTTCGTGGCCCGCACTCCGGGGTAACCGGCATAGAGGGCTCGGCACTGGACGTGGCCCCCCGCGAGCTGATCGACGCCCGCCGCGCACTGGAACCGGTGGTCGCGTCGCTGGCCGCGCGACACATCGACACCGACCGGGTGCGCGCGCTGACCCGCGACCTGGACGAGGCCGCCGAGATCGTCGCGGAGCCGGCTCAGCTGTCGCGCTTCATGGAACTGGGCCTGCGCTTCCACGCCGAGGTGGCACTGGGCTGCGGCAACTCGCTGCTGGCCGGCATCGTCGGCCAGTTCGTCAACGCCGAGACCCACCCGCTGTGGTTGCTGGTCAACCAACACGCGGTGAGCTCGTTGGCTGCCAGGCAGGGCCAGCTGCGCGAGCACCAGCAGGTGCTCGCGGCGATCGCCGATGGCCGAGCCAACCGAGCCGAGCAGGCCATGAGCGAGCACCTGACCTCGGTCGACACCGTGATCTTCCATCCCGAGGTTAGCCACGCCGCCCCGAACCCGAGCTGACGAGGAGCACCGAACGATGTCACTTCCGCAACCGGCCGATCTGGTCGTGCACGGCGGCACCGTGGTCAACGCGGGCGGCCGGAGCGTAGCCACCGTGGTGGTGGGACAGGGCAGGGTCCTCGCCGTCCAGGATCCGTCGCTGCCGCTCCCGCCCCACCGGCGCGCCGTCGACGCCACCGGAAAGCTGGTCATCCCGGGCGGGGTGGACCCGCACTGCCACATCGGCCAACGGCTCGGCCTCTACCAGCAGCTCGACGACTACGGTTCGGCCAGCACCGCGGCGCTCTGGGGCGGCACCACCACCGTCGTGGACTTCGCCATCCCGGAACCGGGGCAGAGTCCGCTGGCTGCCGTCCAGGAACGCAGGGACATGGCCGGCGCCTCGCGGTGCGACACCGCCCTGCACGGCTGCGTGGTCGAGTGGGACGACACCACCGGCAAGCAGATCGAGAGCATGGCCCAGCTCGGGGTGCGCACCATCAAGCTGTTCACCACCTACCGCAACGCGGTGATGGCCCAGCCGGACACGGTGCTGGAAGTCCTCCGCGCGCTGCACACGAACGGTGGCATCGCCTACGTGCACGCCGAGGCGAACCACGTCATCGAGGATGCGCAGGAAATCGCGGCCTCGGCGGCGCGGGCGGACGCCCGGCACCACGCGTTCACCCGTCCCGAGCTGGCCGAGAACGCCGCCGTGGCTCAGGTACTGGCCACCGCGGAACACGTCGGCGCCCCGGTGTACTTCGTGCACCAGACCACCGCGGCGGCCGTCGACCTGGTGCGCGCCGCGCGGCGCCGGGGAGTGCGGGCCTACACCGAGACCTGTCCGCACTACCTGTACCTGGACGAACGCAGCTACACCGGCGAGCACCCGGAACGGTTCGTCTGCTGCCCACCGCTGCGCTCCGGGTCATCGGTCGCCGCCCTGCGTGCCCGCGCGCTCGTCGGTGACGTGGACACGCTGGGCTCGGACCACTGTTGCTACGACACCGCGCAGAAGTCGGAGCACTCCGACGACGTACGCGTGATGCCCAACGGGCTGCCCGGGGTGGAGACCCGGTTGCCGGTGGCGTTCACCCAGCTCGTGCGCCGCGGGGGCATGCCGGTGGAGCGCTTCGTCGCGATGTTCGCCACCAACGCGGCGCGGCTGAACGGGCTGACCGGCAAGGGCGTGATCGCGCCCGGGGCCGACGCCGACCTGGTGGTGCTCGACCCGGACGCCACCAGGACCGCAACCGTCGCGGACCTGCACATGGAGACCGACTACACCCCGTACGAGGGCGAGGAGCTCGCTGGTTGGCCCTCAGTGGTGATCAGTTCGGGTCGGGTCGTCGTCGACGAGCGCGGCTTCCACGATCCGGGCCCGGTCGGGCGGGCGCTGGACGCCGCGCCGATCCCTGGCCACCTACTCACCTGATCCGGAGCAGCCATGACGACCTCGGCCGAGTCGAACCGCTTCGAGCAGCTCAGGGACCGCGCCCGCCGCGAGCTCGCGGCGGCGCTGGACCACATCCCGTTCCGCCGGGCCCACGTGCTCATCCTGGTGCTGGTCGCGTTCGGCGCCCTGTTCGACGCGATCGAGCAGTACAACGTCGGCCTCGCCGCGCCGCTGATCGCCACCCAGTGGTCGCTGTCCAACGCCCAGGTCGGGCTGTTGACCACGCTGACCTTCACCGGCATGGCGATCGGGTCGCTGGTGGCCGGGATCACCGGGGACCGCTACGGGCGGCGGGTGACCTACATGTACAACCTGGCGCTCTACACCCTGGGTGCGCTGCTGGCGGCGTTCGCGCCCGGTCTCGGTTGGCTGCTCGTCGCCCGGTTCATCGTCGGCATCGGGCTCGGCGGTGAGCTGAACACCGGGCTCACCCTGGTCGCGGAGCTCATGCCGACGAAGTTCCGGGGTGCCGCGGTCGCCACGGTGAACGTCGCCGCCGGCGGTCTGGGCATCTTCGCCTCCTCGGCGCTGGCCGCCCTGGTGCTCGGCCCGCTGGAGACGGTGCTGGGCGGCCCGACGCTGGCCTGGCGCTGGCTTCTCGGCGTGCTGGCACTGCCCGCGCTGCTGGTGTTCGTGTATCGCTGGTTCCTCCCGGAGTCACCTCGTTACCTGCTGGTCGAGGGGCGGGTCGAGGAGGCGAACGGGGTGCTGACCAGGCTTGCGGCGAACCGGCTGCGCCCGGTACCCGGAATGCCGGTGACCCGCTACATCCAGGCCGCCGAGGGCACCAGGCTGCCCCGACAGCGAGTGCGGCTGTCCGAGATCTTCCACGGTCAGCTGGCGCGCAACACACTGGTGATCTGGGTGGTGTCCGCGATGACGTTCGGTGCCCAGGTGACCATCACCGTGTTCATGCCGACCGTGCTCGTCGCGCGAGGGCTCGACGTGTCCACCTCACTGGCCTACACCACGATCATCAACATCGGCGGGCTGGTCGGTGCGGTGCTGGCCAGTGTGTTCGGCTATCGCTTCAAGCGTCGGCTGGTGCTCGGTTACGGCTCGGTCGTCGCGGTTGCCGTCGCGATCGCGTTCGGCGCGTCCGCGAGTCTGGCGATGGTGCTAGCGCTGGGCGGTGCGCTGCAGCTGATGTTCATTCTGTTGAACACCACGACCTGGGTGTGGGCGCCGGAGCTGTATCCGACCAGGCTGAGGGCGTTCGGTACCGGTGCCTCGGTGACGGTGGCGCTGCTGGCCGCCTCGCTGGTGCCGTTGCTGGCCGGGGCCATCGTGGACGCCGAGGGCGCGCTCGGCATGTTCGTACTTGTCGGAGTGATGTACCTGATCATGGCGGTGGCCGTGCGGTTCGGCCCGGAGACCCAGGGCATCTCGCTGGAGGAGGTCAGCGAGGAACGCGCGACCTAGCGTGCGGGCGGGGGAGGAGGAACGCGGGGTCCCCTGACCCACCCTCACCGGGCGCGGCCGACACTACCTCACCGGTGCCGGCGTTGCGGCAGCCGAACCGCGTCCACCCGGTCGTGTGCGACATCATGTAGTACTAAATCGTAGTACGGTCAGGCTATGTCTGATGTGCCGGTGCGCGAGCTGAACCAGAACACAGCAGGTGTACTGGCCCGCGTCAAGCGTGGTGAGCAGGTCGACATCACCGACCGCGGGACAGTGGTCGCACGCCTGATCCCGGCGCAGAGCCACCCCATGACCGATTTGATCAGCTCGGGCAAGCTGGTTC
>DASYLM010000043.1:0-20162 GCA_036009565.1 Pseudonocardia sp.
CCCGGTCGCCCGCGTCGGGCCGCAGCGCCAGGTAGGCGAGCACGCGCGCGGCGGAGGCGGGCAGCGGCACCTCGGCGCCGTCCCGCTCCACGCGCAGCTCACCGAGCAGGCGCACCCGCAGCACGAGCCGACGATAGCGGCGGGTGGCCCCGGGTGGTCTCCGCCGAACGGAGGCAGTGGGCCGGTCCGTTGACGCTGGGTTGACGGTGCGTGGACGGGGTCCGCCGATGCTCAGCCCCCTGCCCGGTGTCCGACCCACAACCCACCAGGAGCCCGTCATGGCAGTGGACGAACAGCGTTTGACTGAGTTTCTCGGCCGATTCGTCGGCGATCTCGGGGCGACCATGGCCGCCGGCAACATCGTCACCGGCCACCGGCTCGGGTTGTACCGGGCCCTCGCGGAGGGACCGGCGACCCCCGAGGAGCTGGCCGACCGGGTACCGGCGGACCCGCGCTACCTCACCGAGTGGCTGCGCGGCCAGGCCGCGGGCGGTTACGTCGACTACGACGCCGCGTCCGGCCGGTTCGGCCTGAACGCCGAGCAGGCGTTCGCGCTGGCCGACCCGAACGGCCCGGTGTACCTGCCCGGGGCATTCGTGCTGGCGCTGGGCGCGCTGCGCGCCGAGTCGCAGGTCACCGAGGCGTTCCGCACGGGCGCCGGCATGGCGTGGCACGAGCACCACACCGACGTGTTCACCGGTACCGATCTGTTCTTCCGCCCCGGCTACCTGGCGAACCTGACGTCGAGCTGGCTGCCCGCGCTGACCGGTGTGGAGGAGAAGCTGCTGGCCGGCGGGCGGATCGCCGACGTGGGTTGCGGGCTCGGCGCGTCCACCGTGTTGCTCGCGCAGCGGTACCCGAACGCGACGATCGTGGGCTCCGACTACCACGAGACGTCGATCGAGCTGGCCCGCAAGCGCGCGGCGGAGAGCGGGGTCGGCGACCGGGTGGGCTTCGAGGTGGCCTCGGCACAGTCGTTCGCCGGTACCGGCTACGACCTGGTGGCCACCTTCGACTGCCTGCACGACATGGGCGACCCGCTGGCCGCCGCCGGGCACATCCGGCGGGCACTGGCCGGCGACGGCAGCTGGCTCATCGTCGAGCCGTTCGCCGGGGACACCGTCGAGGAGAACCTGAACCCGGTCGGGCGGGCGTTCTACTCCTTCTCCAGCTACCTGTGCCTGCCCAACGCCCGCTCCCAGGACGGCGGCTACGCGCTGGGCGCCCAGGCCGGCGAGGCGGCGATCCGCGAGGTCGTGCTGGACGCCGGGTTCAGCGAGTTCCGCCGCGCGGCGCAGACCCCGTTCAACCTGGTGTTCGAGGCCCGGCCGTGAGCGCCGCCGTGTCCGGGCCCGGCGCCTTCGTGCAGATCTTCGAGTTCAACACCGACCGGATCGCCGAGTACGACGGCATCCAGGACCGGTTCGCCGAAACGATCGGCCCCGCGCGCACCACCCGGTGGTCCATCCTCGCCGCCGACCGGGACCGCCCGGGCCGCTACCTGGCGGTGGTCGAGTTCCCCGGCTACCCGGAGGCGATGGCCAACTCCGGCCACCGGGCCACCGCGACGTTCCTGGCCGAGCTGCGCGCGATCTGCGACGGCGAGCCCAAGTTCCGCAACCTCGACGTCCGCCAGTCCCGCCCCTACTGACCGACCACCCCTCCACCGCACCACCGACCGTCAGGAGAACAGCCATGACCGCCACCACCACCATCGACGTGACCGCGTTCCGCCGGGCCATCGAGAGCCGCGACGCCACCGCCCAGCTGGCCGGGTACGCGGCCGACGCCGAGCTGACCATCGTCGACCGCGACCACCCGCCGTCGAACCCCACCGTGCTGCGCGGCGCGGAGCAGATCGGCGCGCTGCTGCACGACATCGCGGCCAGGGACATGACGCACCAGGTGACCGACCTGATGGCCGCCCCGGACCGGATGTCCTTCGTGGAGCGCTGCCGCTACGCCGACGGGACGGCGGTGCTGTGCGCCACGGTCGCAACCCTGCGGGACGGGCTCATCACCCGCCAGCTCGCCGTGCAGGCCTGGGACAGCTGAGCCCGGTCCGGCGCTGGGCCGGGTCATGGCGCGAGGGTCACCCCGAGCGCCGGGACGTTCGGCCCGGCACCGGAGCTGAACCGCTTCCAGCTCTGCGGGTCCGCCTCGTCGGTGGCGCGCAGCAGCACCGTGCCGGTGCTCGCGCCGGCCTGGACCCAGCCCTTCACGAGGTCGGTCAGGTCGACGGTGGTCCAGCCGGGCTGGCAGTGCGCGTCGTGGCCCAAGGTGGCGGTGCTGCTCGCCCAGGCCCGGTCGCCGGCCGGCTGGTTGGCCCACCGGGTCGCCGGTCCGACCGGCGGGCTGGACCAGACCTCCCAGCCACTGGCCCGGCACGACGACGACCAGTCCGCGTAGAGCCGAAGGGTGGCCGCGATCACCCGCTGGCCGCGCAGTCGGGACAGGTCCCAGGACAGGAAGCTCCTGGCCACCGAGTGGCCGTCGTAGCTGCCGAGCTTGATGTCGGGGTCGCCGGACAGGTCGCCGCCGCGCACCGTGTTCTGGACCGTCGTGCTGAACGGCAGGGTGAGCTGACCGGTCGCGGTGGCCACCACCCGGCTCAGCACCGCCTTCGCCGCGAGCGCGCCGGGCGGACCGGCCATCAGCTCGGGCGTCGTGGCCGCCGGCAGCGCGTCGGTGGTCGCACCGGCAGGGGTCACCCGCAGGGTGAGCGGTGCGACGGCCGGCCGGGCAGCGGGTCCGGCCGCGGGTCCGTGTGTGGGCGCGGCCGTGGGCGTGGCCTGAGTGGGCGCGGTGGCCGGCGTGGCGGGAGCAAGCGGGGTGTCCGGCGTGGCCTGAGTGGGCACGGTGGCCGGCCTGGCCGGCCTGGCCGGAGCGGTCGAGGCGGCCGGTGCCTCCGCCATCGGCGCCGGCGGCAGGACCGAGGGCGGCGCCGGCTCGGCGGCCGCGACCGGCGGGGTAGCGGCGGGAGCCGACGTGCCCGGCGGGGTGGCGGCGGGAGCGGCCGCGACCGGCGGGGTAGCGGCGGGAGCCGACGTGACCGGCGGTGTGGCGGGCGCCGTGGCCCCGGCCGGGCTCGATGCGGGAGCCGGCGCGGCCGCGGCGGCCGCCGGCGCGGTTTGGTGGGCGGACCCGGGCGCGGCTGCCGGCCCCAGCGGGGTCGAGGTGCCGGTCACCGACTCCAGAGTGGCCACGAAACCGGTCCGGGTGGCCTCGATGACGAGGTCGGCGCCGGGCCGCGCGTTCGGGTAGACGGCACGGCTGCCGGTCAACCGGGGTGCCGGCAGCGCGGCGTTCCAGGGCAACGCGATGTTGCTGCCGTCCGGGCCGCGGACCGCCGCCGCGTCGGCCGGGTGCCCGCCGCCGGAGAGCCACAGCGTGTCCGGGTGCGCGGTCGGCCGGATACCGCCGTCCGGATCGCGGTGCAGGGTCAGGTCGACCGGCAGCCAGGCGGCGCCGCGGTGCAGTCGGATCGGCCCGGCGGAGAACACCACGGTGCGTGCGCCGTCGGGGTGCCGGAAGGCGGTCACGGTGTCGCTGCGCTGGTCCGGGATCTCCACCGGGCGCGGGCCGGCCACCGGGCCGGCGACCGTCATCGACTCGGGCCCAGCCGCCGGAGTGCCGGCGACCGGAGCCGGCGTCGGAGCGCTCGCAACCGGGGCCGGCGCCGGAGAGCCGGGCATCCCAGAGCCGGGCGTTGGAGCGCCGGGCGTTGGAGCGCCGGGCATCGCAGAGCCGGGCATCGCAGAGCCGGGCGTTGGAGCGCCGGCAGCCGGCGTCGGAGCGCTGGGCTCCGGCGTCGAGGCACTGGCCGGCGGCGGTCCGGGGACCGGCGCGGGCCCCGGCCCGGGCCCGGTCGTGACGGCCAGGGACAGCAGCAGACCGACCACGGCGCCGGCGCGTTCGAGCACGGTCCCAGAGTGCGGCTACAGCCGGTTCGTACCAAGATCATCGCGTCGGCGGGTCCGCCTCGGTTTGCCCGCTCCGCCCGTTCGAGTGGATCTCGACCTCCACCGGGTCGCGCGGCCGTGACGTGGGCGGGGGCGGTAGCCTGACCGCGCTGTGTCAGGGGCCACGACTACGGCTGGCCTGCCTGGATTTATTGACTGACCCGAACTGGGGGAGGCGCGCCATGTCGGCAGGGCAGATTGCCGCGTTGATCGCCGCTGGCGCCTTTGTGTTGCTGGTCGTGCTGTTGGCGATTCCGCTGATCAAGCTCGGTCGCACGCTGGACGAGGCGACCATCGCGATCCGCAAGACGCACGAGGGCAGCGCCCCACTGCTGCAGAACGCGGACCGCACCATCACCCACGTGAACACCCAGCTGCAGCGGGTCGACGGGATCACCACCAACGCGCGCTCGGTGACGGGCAACGTCTCGGCCCTGGCCTCGCTGTTCACCGCCACCATGGGCGGCCCGCTGGTGAAGACCGCCGCGTTCTCCTACGGAGTGTCCAAGGCGATCAAGGCGCGCAAGGCCAGCAAGAGCGGCGGGGGGAAGTCCCGGCGGTCCCGGCGGCGGAGCGCCAAGTAATGAAGCGGCTGTTCTGGCTGGGCCTCGGCGTGGCAACCGGGGTGGTCCTCACCCGCAAGGCCGCCGAGGCCGCCCAGCGGCTCACCCCGGCCGGTGTCGGCGAGCAGGTGGGCGACGGTCTGCGTGAGCTGGCCGCCGCGATCGGTTCGTTCGGCGCCGAGGTGCGTGCCGGCATGTCGGAGCGCGAGCACGAGCTCACCGACATGGTCGAGCGGCGCACCGGTCTGCCGCTGCCCGGCATGTCGAGCGCGGGGCAACCGGCCCGGCGGCGAGCGCCCGGGGCGGTAGATCGGGGTTAGCCTCGATTCTGCCGCCTACGCTTGTGCTGTCGGCGTTGCCCCGTTGCAGCTCTGACCCGGCACAGTCGCGTACCAGCCGTGCCGTCCCTATCCGTACCGCCAGCTAGACCGACCTCAAGAGAGTGCCACCGTGGAAACCCACGAGATCAGCCGCCGTTTCACCGATCATTTCGTTCACGCCGGACACACCCGGGTCGCCAGTGCGTCGCTCATCCTGGACGACCCGACACTGCTGTTCGTGAACGCGGGGATGGTGCAGTTCAAGCCGTACTTCCTGGGTGACGCGCCGCCGCCGTACCCGCGTGCCACGTCGATCCAGAAGTGCGTGCGCACCGGCGACATCGACGAGGTCGGCAAGACCACCCGGCACAACACGTTCTTCCAGATGGCCGGGAACTTCTCCTTCGGCGACTACTTCAAGGCCGGGGCGATCGAGCACGCCTGGAACCTGGTCACCGGGTCGCAGGACGCCGGCGGCTACGGCTTCGACCCGGACCGCATCTGGGTCACCGTCTACGAGACCGACGACGAGGCGATCCGGCTGTGGCAGCAGATCGCCGGCCTGCCGCCGGAACGCATCCAACGCCGCGACGGCAAGGACAACTACTGGGACATGGGTGTGCCCGGCCCGGGCGGCCCGTGTTCGGAGATCTACTACGACCGGGGCCCCGAGCACGGCCGCGACGGTGGCCCGGTGGTCGACGAGGACCGGTACCTGGAGATCTGGAACCTGGTCTTCATGCAGGACATCCGGGGTCCACAGAGCCCCAAGTACGGGTACCCGCCGATCGGTGAGCTGCCCAACAAGAACATCGACACCGGGATGGGCATCGAACGCGTCGCCTACCTGCTGCAGGGTGTCGCCAACGTGTACGAGACGGACCTGGTCCGCCCGGTGATCGCCCGCGCGGAGCAACTGTCCGGGCGGCGCTACGGGGCGGACCACGAGGACGACGTCCGGTTCCGGGTGATCGCCGACCACGCCCGGTCCGGCGTCATGATCATCGGTGACGGCGTCACGCCGTCCAACGAGGCGCGCGGCTACGTGCTGCGTCGGCTGCTGCGCCGGATCGTCCGGTCGGCGCGGCTGCTCGGCGTGCACGAGCCGGTGCTCGGCACCTTCGCCGAGGTGGTCCGCGACGAGATGGCACCGTCCTACCCGGAGCTGGCGTCCGGCTTCGAGCGGATCTCCGCGGTGATGCGCGCCGAGGAGGAGGCGTTCCTGCAGACGCTGACCTCGGGCTCGCGGATCTTCGACCTCGCGGTCGAGCGGACCAAGAAGGCCGGCGGCTCCCAGCTGGCCGGTGACCAGGCGTTCGCGCTGCACGACACCTACGGCTTCCCGATCGACCTGACCCTGGAGATGGCCGGCGAGGCCGGCCTGTCCGTGGACGAGGACGGTTTCCGGACGCTGATGAACGAGCAGCGCAACCGGGCCAAGGCCGACGCCGCCGCCCGCAAGGTCGGGCACACCGACGCGTCGGTGTTCCGCGCCGTGCTGGACATGCACGGCGTCACCGACTTCCTCGGCTACACCACACTGAGCGCCGAGGCCACCGTGGTCGGGCTGCTCGTCGACGACCAGTCGGTCGCGGCCGCCTCGGCGGGCTCGGTCGTGCAGGTCGTGCTGGACCGCACGCCGTTCTACGCCGAGGCCGGTGGCCAGCAGGCCGACACCGGGGTACTGCGCGGTGGCGACTTCACGGTGCGGATCGACGACGTGCAGTCGCCGGTCGCCGGGCTGCGGGTGCACCGCGGTGTGGTCACCGCCGGCACCGTGACCCTGGACGCCTCCGTGGTGGCCGAGGTCGACAAGGGGCGCCGCGCCGCCATCTCCCGTGCGCACACCGCCACCCACCTGGTGCACGCCGGCGTGCGCAACGCGCTGGGCACCTCCGCCGCGCAGGCCGGTTCGCTCAACGCGCCGGGGCGGCTGCGGTTCGACTTCACCTCGCCGACCGGTGCGGTGGCGCCGGCCGCGCTCAGCGACATCGAGGACGAGGTCAACACGGTCCTGCAGGAGAACCGCGAGGTGGAGGCGTACGAGACCTCCATGGACGAGGCACGCAAGCTCGGCGCGATGATGCTGTTCGGCGAGAAGTACGGCGACCGGGTCCGGGTGGTCGACATGGGTGAGTACTCCCGCGAGCTCTGCGGTGGCACCCACGTCGGGCGCACCGGTGAGCTCGGGCTGGTCAAGGTGCTGTCCGAGGCCTCCATCGGGTCCGGCGTCCGCCGGGTCGACGCGCTGGTCGGGCTCGACGCGTTCCAGTACATGTCGAAGGAGCACCTGCTCGTCTCGCAGCTGGCCGATCAGCTCAAGTCCCGCCCGGAGGACCTGCCGGACCGGATCTCCGGGCTGGTCGAGCGGCTGCGCAACGCCGAGCGCGACCTGGAGAAGCACCGCGAGGAAGCGGTGCTCGCCTCGGCCGGCGCGCTGGCCGCCGGCGCCGAGGACATCGATGGCGTCCTCCTGGTGGCGGCCGCCGCGCCGGACGGCGTGCCGGGCAACGACCTGCGCGCCCTGGCCAGCGACGTGCGCGGCAGGCTCGGCACCAGGCCGGGCGTGGTCGCGCTGTTCAGCTCGGCCGGCGACAAGCTCTCGTTCGTGGTGGCGACCACCGAGGCGGCCCGTCGCGACGGCCTCGCGGCCGGCAAGCTGGTGCCCTCGTTCGCGGCCGCGATCGGCGGCCGCGGCGGCGGCAAGGCCGAGCTCGCCCAGGGCGGCGGGACCAACCCGGCCGGCGTACCGCAGGCGGTGACCGCGTTGCGTGCCGCGCTCCGGGACGGCGGTGCCGCGGCCGGCGCGCGTGCCTCGGGGTGAGCCAGCCAGGTCGGCGGCTCGGGGTCGACGTCGGTTCGGTCCGGGTGGGGGTTGCCCTCAGTGACCCGGGTGGGCTTTTGGCGACCCCGCTGGTTACTCTCCGACGGGACGAGAGGGACGGTTCTGACCTCCGTCAGCTGGCCGAGCTCGTCGTCGAGTACGAGGTGGTAGAGGTGGTGGTTGGGCTGCCCCGCACGCTCGCGGGCCGGGAAGGCCCAGCCGCGGCGGCCGCCCGGCAGTACGTCGAACTGCTCGCCGGCCACCTCTCGGTGCCGATCCAGATGTCCGACGAGCGGCTGTCCACCGTGGTCGCCACCCGGGCGCTGCGCGAGCGCGGTGTGCGAGGGCGCAAGCAGCGCTCGGTCATCGACCAGGCCGCCGCCGTGGAGATCCTGCAGGGTTGGCTGGATTCCCGGCGCACGGTCGGCGGCGGGTGACCGGGGTGGACTCCAGACCGGGCGGGCCCCCGTGGGACCGCCCCGGGCGCGGCGCCCCGGACCAGCCGGGCCACGGCGCCGAGCCGGACCGCGGCGCCGAGCCGGACTACGGCGCTGAACGGGACTACGAGACGCAGCCGCTGGCGGCGGTCCGGGGCTGGGCGCGTACGGACGACCCGGAGGCCGCCCGGACCGGCCCGCCGCGGGAGAGCGAGCCGAACCGGGCGAACGGACCGAACCGCGCGAACGGCCAGGACCGGGTCCACGGACCGAACCGGGCGAACGGTCGGGACCGGCCGAACGAACAGGACCGCCACCGACCGGTGCAACCGAGCGGTGCGGTCCCCACCGGCGCGCTGGGTCCGTCGCCGGCGGCCGGTCGCGGCGGCCCCCGCCCGCCCGGTTCGCGCCGCCGTCGTCGGCGTGGCCCGCTGCTGGTCCTCGCGGGGTTCGCCGCGATCGTCGGGGTGGGCGCCTACCTGCTCTACCAGTCCCTGTTCGCCGCGCCGGACTACGACGGCCCCGGCCGGGGCGACGTGATCGTGCAGGTCAACGCGGGCGACACGACCAGGGCCATCGCCGTCGAACTGGCCGCGCAGGACGTGGTGCGCAGCGCGAAGGCCTTCACCAGCGCGGCCGCCGACGACGAGTCCCGGGCCCGGTCCGTGCAACCGGGTTACTACCGGCTGCGGCTGCAGATGTCCGGTGCGGACGCCGTCGGGCTGATCCTCGACCCGGCGTCGCGGGTCGGGCAACTGGAGATCAAGGGTGGGGTCCAGCTGGACGACACCCGAGGTCCGGACGGCACGGTGACCCCCGGCGCGCTGTCGCTGATCTCCAGGGCCAGCTGCACCACGCTGAACGGCGCGAGCACCTGCGTGAGCCCGGAGCAGCTCGACAACGCGATGGCGACCACCGCACCGAGCCAGCTCGGGGTGCCGGGCTGGGCGCTGAGCGACGTCAGCAGGGCGGACCCGCGACGCCGGCTGGAGGGGTTGATCGCACCCGGCCGCTACGACGTGCGGCCCGGCAGCTCCGCCCAGGACATCCTGCGCACCCTGGTGACCAGCTCCGTCGCCCAGTACGAGGCGCTCGGCGTCACCTCGATGGCGGGGCAGAGCAAGTTCAGTCCGTACCAGCTGTTGGTGATCTCCTCGCTGGTGGAGAAGGAAGGCATCACGCCGGACTTCGGCAAGATCGCCCAGGTGCTCTACAACCGGCTCGGTGACCGGGTCCGCCTCGAGCTGGACTCCACCGTCAACTACCCGCTGGACCTGCAGTCGGTGCGGACCAGCGACGGGGCGCGGCACAGCGCCGGCCCGTACAACAGCTACCTCAACTACGGCCTGCCGCCCACGCCGATCGGCGCCCCCGGCCAGCGGGCCATCCAGGCCGCGCTGCGCCCCGACGCCGGCCCGTGGATGTTCTTCGTGCGCTGCCAGAAGGACGGCACGTCGTGCTTCGCGACCACGCTGCCGGAGCACCAGCGCAACGTCAGCGCCGCGATCTCCGCCGGGGCGTTCTGAGTTGGCGGCGGAACCGGGGTCGAGGCGGGCGGCGGTACTGGGTTCGCCGGTCGGACACTCCCGCTCGCCGGCGCTGCACCGGGCCGCGTACGCCGCACTGGGGCTCGACGGCTGGCGCTACGACGCGATCGAGTGCGACGGGGCGGCGCTGCCCGGCCTGGTGGACGGGTTGGGCCCGGAGTGGGCCGGGCTGTCGGTGACCATGCCCGGCAAGCGGGCCGCGTTGGCGCGCGCCGACCTGCGCACCGAGCGGGCGGTGGCGGTCGGTGCGGCGAACACGCTGGTCCGGCTGCCGGACGGGGCCTGGCGGGCGGACTGCACGGACATCGACGGGGTGACCGGGGCGCTCACCGAACGCGGCTGGCCGGGCGCGCGGTCCGGCCGGGCGCTGGTGATCGGCGCCGGGGCCACCGCGGACGCCGCCGTCGCCGGGCTCGCCGAGCTCGGCATCGAGCACCTCACCCTCATGGTGCGCACCCCGGAGCGGGCCGCCGGCACGATCGCGGTCGCCGGCCGGTTCGGGCTGGCCGCCCAGGTGATCGGGTGGGATCCCCGGCTGCCCGGGGTGGACGGGGTCGACCTGGTGGTCAGCACGGTGCCGCCCGGGGTGGCCGACGACTGCGCGCCCGCCGCCGCGCGCGCCGCGTTCGTGCTCGACGTCGCGTACCACCCGTGGCCGACGGCGATGGCCACGGCGGTCGCCGAGGCCGGCGGGCAGTTGGCCACCGGCCTCGACATGCTGCTGCACCAGGCGTTCGGGCAGGTGGAGCAGTTCACCGGGCGCCCGGCGCCGAGGGCCGCGATGGCCGCCGCACTCGCGTCCCCGAGCGCCCCGGCGGCCGGCGGAGTCGGCTCGCGCTAGGAGCGCCCATGCGGCACGGCCACGCCCATGCGGAATGCGGAGGACCCGACTCGGGGTGCCGAGGGCTCCGACTCGGGGGGTCAGGGCGCGAGCGTCCTGGTGGTGATCTCGGCGTCGGGGCTGGTCGCGCGCAGGGCGTCGATCATGGCGGCGGTCGCGGCCCCGAGGTCGGAGTCCGGCATGGCGCCGAGGGCGTCCAGGATGAACACGCCGTGCGTGGTCCCCGTGGTGAGCCGGGTGCGCACGCACTGGCGCCAGTTCCACCGCCGGCAGGTGACACCCAGGTCGTCGCGCCACACGACCTCGCCCGGATCCGGGTGCTCGGTCGTCGGCTCGCCGCCGGCCACCGTGTCGAACTGTTCCTCGCCGGTGGCCCGCACCAGGCGCAGCGGCCCCCGGTACGCGGCCACGTCCTCGCCGCCGACCGGCACCACGTGGGCGATGGACACCGCGTTGTAGACGTCGGTCAGCCGGTTGATCCTGGGCAGCCCGTCGGGTACCCGGCGCAGCAGCGCGTCCACGCTGGGCCGGAACCGCTGCGGCTTGCTGCCGAGTGCCCGGAACGCGGCCCGCCAGGCGGCGATGTGCGGGTGCTCGTCCCAGGCCGCACCGCCCCGGTAGTGGGACTCGGCGTCGGCCAACAGCTTCTCGCTGACCTCGTCGCTCGGCCCGGGTTGCAGGTTCTCCGCGAGCACCAGGCTCGCCCGGTAGTCCGGAAAGAGCTCGTGCACGGCCGGGTCGATGAAGGCCGAGGACAACCAACTCACAGGCGATTCCCGAGGTTCGAAGCAGCGGGGGAGGCGCGAGATCAGCTCGCCGGGAACGAAACGTAGCAGGCGCGCAGCCGCGGCCCGGCGGCCGATCGGCTGGGCCTCGTCCGGTCGACGAGATTAGTTCCCCTCTCCTAACCGGGTGTTCGGCCCTCGGAGGAGGGAGTCCGATGCCGCGCCACGTTTCCCGCCCCGGCGGCCCCTGCGGCTCACCGGGACCGGGTGGGGCGCCGCCGCGCTGGACTGCGCAACCAGGGCCAGGTGCTGAACCTCCCCGCGACCTGGCGGCCGAGGGTATGGCCATCCCGATGACCACCCACCACCCGGCGGGTACTGGCCACCAGCTTCACCTGAAGCTCTGGGCCGCCGGCCCGCCGCTGGGGACGGCAGGGCTCTTGGGGGAGCCCTGTGGCCTGGCAGGCCGGCGGTGGGAGAACTCTAGGGCCGGCCCGGGGCCCCGGGTATCCCCCGGAATGGACAGGTTGCTCCCTCGTCCGGCAGGTCCGGCGGGCGCCACCCGAGCGTGGCCGGTGGGGCGGTAGTGCATGATCGCCGCACGGATCTGGTCTGGGGACGTCGGAGCGCGCGCTGCCGTAACACCGCGGAAATCTCGCCGTGACAACGGCTGCTTAGCGTTCCCGGCGGCGAAGGGAGATCGCGTTGCTGTTGTCACCGCATGAGCAGGAGCGGTTGCTGTTGCACCTGGCGGCCCGCCTGGCGGCCGAGCGTCGGGCCCGCGGCTTGCGGCTGAACTACCCCGAGGCGGTCGCGGTGATCAGTTCCTACGTGCTGGAGGGGGCCAGGGACGGGCGTTCGGTCGCCGACCTGATGGCCGCCGGCCAGCACGTGCTGACCAGCGACGACGTGATGGACGGCGTGCCCGAGATGGTCACCTCGGTGCAGGTCGAGGCGACGTTCCCGGACGGCACCAAGCTGGTCACCGTGCACCGGCCGATCCAGTGAGCGGCGCCGATCCGTTGAGTGGCGACCTGGGTGGCGCCGTTGCGGGCTCCGCCGGGCCGACCCCCGGGACCCCCGGGGCCGACCCGGTGGTCCCGGGGGAGTACCTGTTGGCCGCCGGTCCCGTGGTGGTGGACCGGGAGACCCTGGAGCTCACCGTGGTGAATACCGGGGACCGGCCGGTGCAGGTCGGGTCGCACTACCACTTCGCGGCGGTCAACCCGGCGCTGTCGTTCGACCGCGCGGCGGCCCACGGGCGCCGGCTGGCGGTTGCGGCCGGCACCGCGGTCCGGTTCGAGCCGGGCGTGCAGCGGGTGGTCGCGCTGACCCCGCTGGGCGGTACCGCGACGGTGCCCGGGCTGCGGCTGCCGGACCCGCCGTCGTCGGTGCCGCCGGTGTCGGTGCCGCCGGTGTCGTCGCTGTCGTTTTCGGAGGGTGACGCATGAGCTGGGAGATCGACCGGGCGCGCTACGCCGAGCTGTACGGGCCGACGGTCGGTGACCGGGTCCGCCTCGCCGACACCGACCTGCTGATCGAGGTCACCGAGGACCGCTGCCAGGGGCCGCGCGGCGGCGACGAGGTGGTCTTCGGCGGCGGCAAGGTGATCCGCGAGTCGATGGGCCAGTCCCGAACCTCGCGCGCCGAGGGGGCACCGGACCTGGTGATCACCGGTGCGCTGGTGCTGGACTACTGGGGCGTGATCAAGGCCGACGTCGGGGTGCGTGACGGGCGGATCGTCGGGCTGGGCAAGGCCGGCAACCCGGACATCATGGACGGCGTCGACCCCGCGCTGGTCATCGGCCCGAGCACCGAGATCATCGCCGGCAACGGGCTCATCCTGACCGCCGGCGCGGTCGACTGCCACGTCCACCTGATCAGCCCGACGCAGGCGCCCGAGGCGATCGGCTCCGGGGTGACCACCTGGATCGCCGGTGGCACCGGGCCGGCCGACGGCACCAAGGCGACCACGGTGACCCCCGGCGCCTGGTACCTGGCCCGGATGCTGCGCGCGATGGACTCGCTGCCGCTGAACGTGGCGCTGCTGGGCAAGGGCAACACCGTCGGGCTCGACGCGATGCGCGAACAGGTCGCCAACGGCGCGTCCGGCTTCAAGCTGCACGAGGACTGGGGTTCCACGCCGGCCGCGATCGACGCCTGCCTGCGGGTGGCCGACGAGACCGGCGTCCAGGTGGCCATCCACACCGACACCCTGAACGAGGCCGGCTACGTGGCGGACACCCTGGCCGCGATCGCCGGCCGGGGCATCCACGCGTACCACACCGAGGGCGCCGGCGGCGGGCACGCGCCGGACATCATCACCGTGGCCAGCGAGCCGTACGTGCTGCCCAGCTCCACCAACCCGACCCGCCCGCACACCGTCAACACGCTGGCCGAACACCTCGACATGCTGATGGTCTGCCACCATCTCAAGCCGTCGGTGCCGGAGGACCTGGCGTTCGCGGAGAGCCGGATCCGGCCGTCCACCATCGCCGCCGAAGACCTGCTGCACGACCTCGGCGCCATCTCGATGATCGGGTCCGACAGCCAGGCGATGGGCCGGGTCGGCGAGGTCATCCTGCGCACCTGGCAGACCGCGCACGTGGGCAAGAAGCGCTGGGGCGCGCTGCCCGGCGACGGCGCGGCGGACAACAACCGGGCCCGGCGCTACGTGGCCAAGTACACGATCTGCCCGGCGGTGGCGCACGGTCTCGACGGTGAGATCGGCTCGATCGAGGTCGGCAAGCTGGCCGATCTGGTGCTCTGGCAGCCCGCGTTCTTCGGGGTGCGACCGTCCCTGGTGGTCAAGGGCGGCTTCATCGCCTGGGCCGCGATGGGCGACGCGAACGCCTCCATCCCGACCCCGCAGCCGGTGCTGCCCCGGCCGATGTTCGGGGCCTCGCCGGAGGGCGCCTCCGACACGTCGGTGCACTTCGTGGCCCCCGGCGCGCTGTCCGACGGCTCCGACCTGGCCGACCGGCTCGCGGTGCGGCGGCGGCTGGTGCCGACGAAGGACACCCGGGGCGTGCGCAAGGCCGACCTGCCGAACAACGACGCGCTGCCCCGGATCGAGGTTGACCCGGAGACGTTCACGGTGCGGATCGACGGCGAGGTGGCGGAGGAGGCGCCGCAGGTGGAGCTGCCGATGGCTCAGCGCTACTTCCTGTTCTGATGGCTGTTCTCATGGCTGTTCTCATGGCTGTTCTCATGACAGAGCGGTGGGCTGGGGGGGCTCGGTGGTGAGGCTCGCCGGGCTTCTGTTGCTGGCCGACTCTCGGCTGCCGGCCGGCGGGCACGGGCATTCCGGCGGTGTCGAGGCGCTGGTCGACCGCGGCCTGCTGACCAGCACCGACGACCTCGCGCTGTTCCTCGACGCCCGGCTCCGCACCGCCGGCCTGGTGGCCGCCTCCTTCGCTGCCGCCGCGTCACTCATCGCGGCCCCTGTGAGTGGTATCGGTCGCCAGGGCGACCAATACCACTCACGGGGGTGGGCGCGCTGGGATGCGGCGCTGGATGCGCGTACCCCGTCGGCGGCGCTGCGCGAGGCGTCCCGGGCCCAGGGCGCGGCGCTGCTGCGTACCTCGGGGCGGGCCTGGCCGGCGTACCCGCCGCTGCGGGAGCTCGCCGCGCTCGGGCGCCCGCACCAGCCGCTGGTATTCGGCGCCGCGGCGGCCGCTGCCGGCGCGGACCCGGAACAGGCGGCCGCGCTGGCACTGCACCACCTGGCCGGCGGCGCCGCGTCGGCCGCCGTCCGGCTGCTCGGGCTCGACCCGCTGGGGGCCGCCGCGGTGCAGGCGTCGCTCGCCCCGTTGGCCGACCGGGTGGCCGCACAGGCCAGCGAGGCCGCCGCGTTGGCGGTGGCCGCCGCCGACCCCGACCTGCTGCCCTCGGCCGCCACCCCGCTGCCGGAGATTCTGGCCGAACTGCACCACACCTCGGAGGTGACCCTCTTTGCATCTTGACAACGTCAGTCATGATCATTTCGCCGGTACGCTGCCCGCCGGACCGCGCCGCGGCTTCCGGATCGGCATCGGTGGTCCGGTCGGCGGCGGCAAGACCGCGCTGGTCGCGGCACTGTGCGCACAGCTGCGCGACGAGCTCTCCGTGGTGGTGGTGACCAACGACATCTACACGGAGGAGGACGCCGACTTCCTGCGCCGCCACGCCGTGCTGCCCGACGACCGGATCAGGGCGGTGCGTACCGGCTGCTGCCCGCACACCGCCATCCGCGACGACATCACCGCCAACCTGGCCGCCGTCGAGGAGCTGATCGAGGCGCACGACCCGGAACTGGTGCTGGTGGAGAGTGGCGGGGACAACCTGACCGCCACCTTCAGCTACGGCCTGATCGACGCGCAGATCTTCGTGGTGGATGTGGCCGGCGGGGACAAGGTGCCCCGCAAGGGTGGGCCCGGGGTGATCCGGTCCGACCTTCTCGTGATCAACAAGGTGGACCTGGCCCCGTTGGTCGGCGCCGACCTGGAGGTCATGCGAGCCGACGCGGAGCGGGTCCGGGACGGTCGGCCGACGCTGTTCACGTCGCTGCGCGAGCGGCCCGACGTGCCGGACGTGGTGCGGTGGGTACGCGAGCGCCGGGCCGTGCTGGTCGGGTGAAGGCGACCGGCGAGCTGGACGTCGCGCCCGGGCAGCGGATCCGCTGGCGGGCCGAAGCACCGGTCGTGCTGCGCCGCACCGGCCCGGCCAGGGTGCACCTGGTGCAGGCCGCCGGCGGCCCGCTCGGCGGTGACCAGCTCGACCTGCACATCCGGCTGGCCGCCGGCACCGAGCTGACCGTGGCCACGGCGGCCGCGACGGTGGCCCAGCCCGGCCGTCCGGGTTCCGGACCGGCGTTCTGGACCGTCACCGCGGAACTCGACGAGGGTGCCCGGCTGCACTGGCTGCCCGAACCCACCGTGGTGTGCGACGGCGCCGAGCTGCACGCCACGTTCCGGTTGACGCTGGCCGAGGGCGCCGCGGCCGTGGTGCGGGAGCAGGTGCAGCTCGGCCGGCACGGGCAGCGCGGCGGGCGGTACCGGGGGGTGCTCGCGGCGGACTACGCGGGTGCCGCGCTGGTCCGGCACACGACGTTGCTGGACGGCGCGGATCCGGCGCTCACCGGCCCGGCCGGCACCGGCGGGCAGCGGTTGGTCGGCACCGTGCTCGGCGCCGGTACGGCTTCGGCGTCGGCGCTGCCGGGTGCGGCATCGGCCCCGGCGGGCGGACCGTTGGCGGCCGCCCTGGTGAGCGGGCCGCCGGTCGGGGAGTGCGCCGGGTTGCGGTGGGCCCGGCACGAGCTGGCCGGCCCGGGCTGGCTGCTGGTCGCGCTGGGCAGCGACCCGGTGGCCCTGTCCCGGGTGCTGAGCGGTTCGGGTTCGGCGGGCGGGCGCGGCCCCGACGCGGCCGGACCGGGAGGTTCCGACCTGGGCGGCCCGGGCGGTCCGGCCCACGCGGTGCCGGCGGCACGGTAGCGGAGCGGTCGGACATCCCGGCGTTGCCGGGCACCACCGACCCTCTAGTTGTCCACAGCACCCTGAATTGTCCACAGATCGCGGCGCACCGCCGGCACAGCGACCGGCGGCCCGGGCACGCTCGGGACATGGCACATCTGGTCTTCTTCGGCGGGCTCGGGATGCTGGCCGGCGCGCTGGCCCGCTGGCTACTCGGGCGCCTGCGGCGCGGTGCGCTGGTACCGCCGCCGTACTGCGAGCTGCTGGTGGGCGCGCTGTGGGCGGCGAGCGGCTGCTGGTGGGCGGCCGGCAGGCTGGCTCCGGCACTGCTGCCGTTGCTGCTCGGGCTCGGTTGGCTGGCGGTGGCCGCCGGCACGGTCGACGTGCTGCACGGGCGGCTGCCGGATGCGCTGACCCTGCCGGCGCTGCCGGCGGCGCTGCTGCTCGCGGTGCCGTTGGGCGGTGCGGCGGTGCTGAGGGCGGTGCTCGGCGCCGGAGTGCTGGCCGGCGGGTACCTCGCGGTGCGGGTGCTCGCCCCGGCCGCGCTCGGCGCCGGTGATGTGAAGCTCGCCGCCGGGTTGGGTGCGGGACTGGGGGCGCTGTCCCTCGCCGCGGTGCTGGTGGGCGCACTGCTGGCCTCGCTGCTCACGGTCGGGGTGGCGCTGGGTCGAGCGGTGCTGATGTGGACTGTGCAGGTCAGGGCGGGGCTCAGTAGCACGGTGTGGGGGCGGACGGTGTCGGTCAGAGCCGGTCCACCCGGGACGCGCGCGACCGGCCGCGGGTGGGCCGGCGGAGTGCCACACGGCCCGGCCATGCTCGCCGCCGGGTGGCTGGTGCTCGCCGCCGCCGGCACCGGCGGCGGGTTGGTCGGCGCGTGAGAGGATTTAGTGGTGTTGCGTTGGATAACCGCGGGTGAATCGCACGGTCCGGCGCTGGTCGCGGTGCTCGAGGGCATGGTGGCCGGCGTGGAGATCACCACCAAGGAGCTGGCCGCCGAGCTGGCCCGCCGCCGGCTGGGTTACGGCCGGGGTGCCCGGATGAAGTTCGAGGCCGACGAGCTCGAGGTCATCGGCGGGCTCCGGCACGGATTGACGCAGGGCGGCCCGGTCGCGGTGCGGATCGGCAACACCGAGTGGCCGAAATGGGAGACGGTGATGGCCGCCGACCCGGTCGATCTCGAGCTGATCGAGAACCGGGCCCGCAACGCCCCGCTCACCCGGCCCCGCCCGGGCCACGCCGACCTGGCCGGCATGACCAAGTTCGGCTTCGACGACGCCCGGCCGGTGCTGGAGCGCGCCAGCGCCCGGGAGACCGCGTCCCGGGTGGTGCTGGGCACGGTGGCGAAGGCGTTCCTGCGTCAGGGCCTCGGTGTCGACATCGTCTCCCACGTGGTCGAGCTGGGGACCGTCGAGGCGCCGGATGGCGAGCTGCCCGGCCCGGGCGACCTGGAGCGGGTGGACGCCAGTCCGGTGCGGGCGTACACGGAGGCGGCCACCGAGGCGATGGTGGCCGAGGTCGACGCCGCCCAGCGCGAGGGCGACACCCTGGGCGGCGTGGTCGAGGTGATCGCGTACGGAATGCCGGTCGGGGTGGGCAGCTACGTGCATTCCGACCGTCGGCTGGATGCCCGGCTGGCCGGGGCGCTGATGGGTATCCAGGCCATGAAGGGCGTCGAGATCGGCGACGGTTTCCGCACCGCGCGGCGGCGGGGCAGCGCGGCGCACGACGAGATGGTGCCCGGCGCCCCGGTCACCCGGCTGAGCAACCGCGCCGGCGGCATCGAGGGCGGCATGACCAACGGCGAGCCGGTCCGGGTCCGGGTCGCGATGAAGCCGATCTCCACGGTGCCCCGCGCGCTGCAGACGGTCGACGTCGCCACCGGCGAGGCGGCGCAGGCCATCCACCAACGGTCCGACGTGTGCGCGGTGCCGGCCGCCGGCGTGGTGGCCGAGGCCATGGTGGCGCTGATCCTGGCCGACGCGGTGCTGGAGAAGTTCGGCGGTGACTCGATCGCCGAGACCGCCCGCAACGTGCGCGGCTACCTCGCCGCCGCTGCCGAGCAGCTCGAGCGCTGAGCTGACCCGACGGCCGGGTGGGCTGCCGGCCGGCCCGGCCGGCGACCCCCCTCGGTCCGACCGCCGATCGGGCTGGTTGTGGCTTCCGGTCAGTGCGCCGCCGACTCCACCGGTTGCGCTGTCGCGGTCAGCTGCTGCAGGAGTGCGCCCACGTCCATCCAGACGTTCTCCCGGCTGATCCCGCCGTCCCGGAACTCGCAGACGTGCATCAGCCGGAAGGTCACCTGCCGGTTGCCGCCGGGGATGCCGAGCATCATCCCGGTGGCCCGCGCGGTGATCATGGCCTCGTCGACGATGAAGTCGTTCCCGTAGAGCCGTCGGAGCGGCTCCACCCGCTCGTCGCCCAGGTCGGCGAACAACTCGGCGTAGCGGGCCTTGATCGCTTCAGAATCCCGCAGGACCGGGGTCGGGTGGCCGACCACGTCGTGGATCACGTCGTCGGTCAGCGTTGCCATCAGCGCATCCATGTCGTGCGCCGCCTCCGCGGCGTAGTGCCGCGCCATGATCTCGTCCATCTCGGCAGGTTGCATGTTCTGGTATCCCCTCAGAGCGTCAGTGCGAGAGTGTTATCGTCATGAGATGGCTCTCTCACGTCAAGACAATTGCCTCACGACGGGTCGGGCCAATCAGAAACAGCGAACCCGGCGCGCGCTGGTCGACGCCGCGGTCGAGCTCAGTCAGCGGGGCCACTCGCCGACGATGGCCGAGGTGGCCGAGGCGGCGCTGGTCTCACCCGCCACCGCCTACCGGTATTTCCCGAACACCCAGGCGCTCATGCTGGAGATGGCTACCCGCGAGGCCCAGCCGAAGATCGACGCCGTGCTCGCCGCCCTCCCCGAAGATCCCGAGGAACGGATCGACGCGGTGGTCAGAACGATCACCGACTTCCAGTTCGAGAACGAGGCGCTGTGGCGGGCGGTGCTCAAGGCGGTCCTGGAGCGCTGGCTGTCCCAGGTCGACGTGCCGGAGCGCGACCGGGTGCCGATCCGGGGCAGCCACCGGCTGGAGTCGGTCGAGGTCGCGCTCGCACCGCTGGCGGAGGTACTGCCCGCCGACCAGCACCGCCGCCTGGTCATGGCCACCATGCTGGTGTGCGGTGTCGAGGCGATGGTCTCCGCGCGGGACGCCTGCGGGCTCGGCGAGGCGGAGACCGTCGAGGTGATGCGCTGGGCGGCCCGAGCACTGCAGCGCGAAGCCGTCCGCGAGAGCCCCGCCACCCCGGCGCCGGCCCGGCCGACTCCCGCGAGTCGCTAGCCTCGCCCGCCCCGAGCCGCCAGCGAGTGCCGCGCGAGTCGGGCCTCCCAGCACACCAGGCGGGCGCGGCACACCGGGCGGGCGCGGCACACCGGGCGGCACACGGGGCCCGGCGCGGCACATACCGGGCCGGCGCGGCACACATCGGGCGAGCACTACCCGCC
>DASYLM010000044.1:0-19749 GCA_036009565.1 Pseudonocardia sp.
CCGGTCCAGGTGCAGCTGGTCCGCGTCGGGGCCCCAGAACTCCGGGTCGCGGTTCGCGGAGGCCAGCCCGGCAATCACGAAGGACCCGGTCGGAATGACCCGGCCGCCGACCTCGTACGGCGCCACGGTGATCCGCCGGGACTGCTGCACCGGGCTGTCGTAGCGCAACAGCTCCTCGACGGCATTCGCGTCCAGATCGGGGCGCTCGGCCAGTAGGGCGAACTGGCCGGGGTTGCGCAGCAGCGCGATGGCGCCGTTGGCGATCAGGTTGACGGTGGTCTCGTGGCCGGCCACGTACAGCAGCACGACCTGCGCGACCAGCTCCTCGTCGCTCAGGACGTCGCCGTCGTCCTCGGCCTGGATCAGCGCGGTGAGCAGGTCGTCACCGGGAGAGCCGCGCTTGTCGGCGATGACCTCGGCGATCCGCGCGGACAGCTCCTGGTCGGCCGCCCCGATCGCGGCGATCACCTCGGGATCGGTCACCGGTTCGAGAGAGCGGACCAGGGTGCCGGCCAGTTCCCGCAGCCGGGCATGGTCGGTGTCCGGCATACCGAGCATCTCGCAGATCACCGTGAACGGCAGCGGATAGGCGAGCTCGGTGACCAGGTCGGCGCGACCCTCCTCGGCGATCCGCGCCTCGATGCGGTCCAGCGCCTCGTCCACCAGCTCGGTCATCCGGGGCTCCAGCGCCTCGATGGCCCGCACGGTGAAGGCCTTGCTGACCAGCTTGCGCAGCCGGGTGTGATCAGGTGGGTCCCGGTCCAGCATGGATGCGGCGGCGCCCCGGCCGTCCTCGCCGGCGGTCGCCGCACGCAGCTCGCCCACCGGACTCGGCCCGATGTTGCGGTCCTCCACCGAGTTCTTGGACCGCAGCAGCGCGACCACATCGCCGTGTCGGCCCAGGATCCAGAAACCCAGCGGGTGCCGGTGGACCGGCTCCTTGGCCCGCAGCTCGGCGTAGTGCGGATAGGGATCGTCGGCGAACCCCGGGGCGAACGGGTTGAACACGTACCCCGGTTGGACCTCTGTGACGGTCTCCGACATCGGGTGCCCTCGCCTTCCCTGCCGCTGACCACGTCGACAGCGCGTTCACATACCGTGAGTATGTTCTAGTCGCCCGATCTTTCGGCGTCAAGCGAAAATGGCGCGGGCGGCCAGCCTGAGGGCCTGAGCAGGCCCGACCGGCTACGACTTGACAGCGCCGGACGCGATGACCCTATATTTCCGACAGCATTGACGAAAAAGGTCCCCGATTGACCGACGCAGCGGGCACCCTTCTGTCGAACGTGTGGACCGGGCACCCTTCTGTCGAACGCGCGGACAAGGCCCCGGTCAGCGACTTCGGGAATGGACGACGAGTGGAGCGCGCGGTGTCGATACCGAGGCTGGGCGTCGTCAGCGACGTCACCAGCGACGTCACCAGCGGCGTCATCAGCGGCGTCATCAGCAACGAGTCCGGCGGTTCGCCCCGGGGACCGGGCGAATCCGCACCCGCCCCGACCGAGCGGCCCAGCCGCCGCGACCTGGCCGAGCTCGGCGGCATCTTCCGGATGCGCCGGCTCATCGAGCCGGAGCTCTGTGCACATGCCTGCCTGCTGCATACCGACGCCGACCTCGACGAGCTGGCGGCCATCATCCCGGACTACCACGACACCAGCGTCGATCCGGACGAGTTCTACCGCGCGCACCGCGAGTTTCACGTCCGGCTGCTCGCCCCGGCCGCCACCGCGTGGGATCTGCGCGTGCTGCGACCGCTCTGGCAGGAGACCGACCGCTGTGTCCGGGCCCTGCTGGACCAGCTCGCCATGCACCCCGCATCGATACCGGGCGGCACCCCACCCTGCAGCGAGCTGCTGGACAGCTTCCGCACCCGCGATCCCGAGCAGGCCCGGGTGGCCAGCCGACGCCATCTCGACCTGACCGCCAGGCGGGTGCGGGAGTTCATGACCCGATCCGACTGACCGAGGTCAGTCCAGCTTCTTGAGCAGCTCCGGTGAGCCGGCGGTGATCGCGGTCATGCCCCCGACGGTGAACTCGGTCAGCAGGTCGATCATCGTCTCGGTGTCCGGCCGGTCGCCCCGCCAGGACAGGGCGTTCAGAGCCTCCGCCATGCCGACCGCCATGGTGATCAGCGCTTCGGCCGAACGCCCCAGCTGGATGCCGCGTCGGGCGAACCTCCGCTGCAGCGACTCCACGTACACCGCCGTCACCCGCCGCCGGATCTGGGTGAGCACCGGATCCCGGGTGCGGATCGCCTCCTGCACGAGCTGCCCGGCATCCGGATGCAGGTCCACGTAGCGCAGCACCTGGCCGAAGTGGGCCCGCACCCAGGCCCTGTCGTCAAGCTCGGCGTCGAGCTCGGGAGGCGTGCCGAACAGCGTGTCCAGCTCCTCCATCACGGCCAGGACGACGGCGTCGAACAGCGCGATCTTGTCCCCGAACTGCTCGTAGACGGCCTGCCGGGTGACCCCGGCGCGCTGCGCGATCTCCTCGATGGTCGCCCCCCGCAGACCGGCCCGCGCGAACACCGGGCGGGCGGCCTCCAGGACCTGCGCACGCTGCTCCCCGGCGGGCACCTTGCGTGGGCGGCCAGGCCCACGTCGAGTCTGATCGGACATCGGGGACAGCCTAGATCGCCCAGGAGGGAGTGGGTTGCGGCCGGCGGCGGGACCAGCCGACCGCAGACCACTTCCGGGGTCGCCGGACCCGCTCAACCAGGGGCGCCGACCCGATACTCAGGCTATCCTCAATACACACGAGCGGGTGATATCTCCGCGTCCCCCAGCGTGCGCTACGGTACAGATCGGTCACGTTCAGTCATGCTGCGCGTTGGCTCGTATTCTCCCGCGCTCGCCGTCGCGGCCCCCCGGAAAGGACCGTCGGCATGTCCGCCCCGCCGAACCACGCGCCCGACCCTTCGTGGTGGCGCGACGGGCCGAGGCAGCCGCGCCCCGGGCTTGCCGAGCTCGTCCTCGGAGTGGCCACGACCTCGGTCACCGAGCATGACGCCGAGGCCCTGCTGCGCGGGGTGTGTGGGCAGCTGACCCACCTCTGCGGGCTCGCCGGCTGCGCCGCCGTGGTGTTCGACGGGTCCACCGGCGCGGTGCGCATCCTGGTCGCCTCGCACCCGGAGGCTGAGCAGCTGACCCGGCTGGTGCAGCAACTCGGCCTCGGTATCGGCTCGGCCGCGATCAGGGCCGGCCGCGACACCGCCCTGGAAGACCTCACCCAGTCCGTCCGTGCCGGCCTTGCCGAAGCCGCCGCGCGGGTGGGACTGCCGGTGACGGCGGTGGTGGCGCTCCGCGGCGCCGGCGAACTGGTCGGCTGCCTGCAGTTGTTCGGCCGCACCATGGACACGCTGGCCACCGGGTTGCTCAGCGAGCTGGCCCCACTGGCCGATGTGCTGGGCGCCGCGCTCGGCAACATCGAGGCCTACCGGCACTCCGCGTCACTGGTCGCCAGCCTGACCACCGCGCTGGACCGGCAGGGTCCGATCGAGCAGGCCAAGGGCATGCTCGCCGAGCGCCACGGGGTCGACCTGGACGCCGCCTACCGGATGCTGCGCGAGCAGGCCCACCGGCAGGCCACCACAGTCGTCGCGGTGGCCGCCGAGCTGGTGAACCAGTCCTGGCGGGCCACCGGACCGAGGCCCGAGCACACCCCGGCCGGCGAGCCGCGGTCCCGGCTCGAGGTGCCCGAACAGAACGGCGGCACCGCCGAGGGCGCGCCCCTGCCCGAGCAGCGCGGCGGGCCGGCCGAGGTCGAATCCCACCCCGCCACCTGAGGCCGAAAAAAGCTCGTGGGTGGCTGGCGTTGCCCTCGCAACACCAGCCACCCACGAGCTTGACCTGGACGGACCTACGCGGCGGTGACTCCGGCAGCGCTCACGGCGGCGGTGCGCAGCGAGTCCGGCACGGCGAACCGGTCACCGTACTTCTTGGCCAGCTCGTCGGCGCGGGCCACGAAGCCAACCTTGCCGCCCGGGTAACCGTCGATGTACTGCAGTACGCCGCCGGTCCACGGCGGGAACCCGATGCCGAAGATGGACCCGATGTTGGCGTCCGGGATCGAGGTGAGCACGCCCTCATCGACGCAGCGCCACGTCTCCAGCGACTCCACGAACAGCATCCGCTCGGACAGCTCGTGCACGTCCACGTCGTGGTTGTCGGCGCCGAGCTCGGTACGCAGCCCGGGCCAGAGCGCGCTGCGCTGACCGTCGACGTAGTCGTAGAAGCCGGCCCCCCCGGAGCGACCGGGCCGCTTGAACTCGTCCACCATCCGGTCCACCACGGCCTCGGACGGGTGCTCCACCCAGGTGCCGCCGTCGGCCTCGACCGCCGCTCGGGACTCCTTGCGGATCTTCTGCGGCAGCGTCAGGGTCAGCTCGTCCATCAGCTGCAGCACCGGGGCCGGGTAGCCGGCCTGCGAGGACGCCTGCTCGATGGTCTGCGGGTCGATGCCCTCGGCGATCATCGCGATGCCCTCGTTGATGAAGGTGCCGATGACCCGGCTGGTGAAGAAGCCGCGGCTGTCGTTGACCACGATCGGCGTCTTCTTGATGCCGAGGGTGAGGTCGAACGCCTTGGCCAGCGCTGCGTCCGAGGTGCGCTCGCCACGGATGATCTCCACCAGCGGCATCTTGTCCACCGGGGAGAAGAAGTGCAGTCCGACAAAATCACCGTGTCGCCCCGGAAGTCCGGCGGCCAGCTCCGTGATCGGCAGCGTCGAGGTGTTCGAGCAGAGCAGCGCGTCCGGCTCGACGACCTTCATCGCCTCCCGGAACACCTCCTGCTTGAGCTTCACCGACTCGAAGACCGCCTCGATGATCACATCGGCGCCGGCCAGGTCGTTGTAGTCGTCGGTCGGGGTGATCCGCTGCAGTAGTGCCTCACCCTTCTCCAGGGTGACCTTGCCGCGCTTGACGCCCTTGGCGACCAGGCTCTCGGAGTACTCCTTGCCCTTCTCGGCGGCGGCCAGCGACACGTCCTTGAGCACGACCTCCCAGCCGGCCAGGGCGCACACGTAGGCGATCCCGGCGCCCATCATCCCGGCGCCGAGCACCGCGACCTTGGTGGGCTGCCACTTGTCGTGGCCGTCCGGGCGGGACTTGCCGTTGTTGATCGCCTGCAGGTCGAAGAAGAACGCCTTGGTCATGTTCGTGGACACCTGGCCGACGACCAGCTCCACGAAGTACCGGCCCTCGATGCGCAGCGCGGTGTCGAAGTCGACCTGCGCGCCCTCCACCGCGGCGGACAGGATGTTGCGCGGCGCGGGCATCGGCGCACCCTTGAGCTGCTTGCGCAGGTTGGCCGGGAACGCCGGCAGGATGGCCGCCAGCTTCGGGCTGGCCGGGGCACCCCCGGGGATCTTGTAGCCCGGCTTGTCCCACGGCTGGGCCGCCTCCGGGTTGGCGGCGATCCAGGCGCGCGCCTTGTCCAGCATCTCCTCCGGCGTCGCGGCCAGTTCGTCGATGATGCCGACCTCGAGCGCCTTGGCCGGGCTGTGCCGCTGCCCCTGGGCGAGCACGCCCATGAAGCCGGCCGCGATGCCCAGCAGCCGGGTGATCCGGGTGACCCCGCCGCCGCCGGGCAGCAGGCCGAGGGTGACCTCGGGCAGTCCGTAGACCACGCCCTTGGCATCCAGCCCGATGCGGTGGTGGGTGGCCAGCCCGATCTCGAGGCCGCCGCCCAGCGCGGTGCCGTTCATCGCGGCGACCACCGGCTTGCCGAGTGTCTCCAGCTTGCGCAGCTGGGCCTTCACCTCGGTGACGCTCTTGAACACCTCAGGCGCGTCGGCCGGCGTGGCCTTGATCAGGCTGTCCAGGTCGCCACCGGCGAAGAAGGTCTTCTTCGCGGACGTGATGATCACGCCGGTGATGTTGTCCCTGTCCTTGGCGAGCGCGTCGACGCACTCACCCATGGCCGCCTTGTAGCGGTCGTTCATCGTGTTTGCGCTGCGGCCGGGATCGTCGAGGGTGACGACGACGACGCCATCAGCGCCCTTCTCCCAGCGGACCGCGTTCTGCTCGCTCACGGTGTTCAGACCCTCTCGATGATGGTGGCGATGCCCATGCCGCCGCCGACGCACAACGTGGCCAGGCCTCGACGCAGCTCGCGGCGCTCCAGCTCGTCGAGCAGGGTGCCCACGATCATCGCGCCGGTGGCACCGAGCGGGTGTCCCATCGCGATCGCACCGCCGTTGACGTTGGTCTTCTCGTGCGAGATGCCCATGTCCTTGATGAACCGCAGGGCAACCGCCGCGAACGCCTCGTTGATCTCGAACAGGTCGATGTCGTCAGCCGTGAGACCGGCCTTGGCCAGCGCCTTGCGGCTGGCCGGCGCCGGGCCGGTGAGCATGATCGTCGGGTCCGCGCCGGAGACCGCGGTGGACACGATGCGCGCCCGGGGCGTGAGCCCGGCGGCCTTGCCGGCCGCCTCGTTCCCGATCAGGCACAGCGAGGCGCCGTCCACGATGCCGGAGGAGTTGCCGGCGTGGTGGACGTGGTCGATCTTCTCCACCCAGTGGTACTTCTGCAGCGCCACGGCGTCGAAACCGCCCTGGTCGCCGATCATCGCGAAGGAGGCCGGCAGCGAGCCCATCGTGTCCAGCGTGGAGTTGGCCCGGATGTGCTCGTCCCGGTCCAGCAGGGTCAGCCCGTTGCGGTCCTTCACCGGAACCACCGAGCGCGCGAAGTAGCCGTTCGCCCAGGCCTTGGCCGCGCGGGTCTGCGACTCCACCGCGAAGGTGTCCACGTCCGTGCGGGAGTAGCCCTCCAGCGTGGCGATCAGGTCGGCGCCGATGCCCTGCGGCACGAAACCGGTGGTGTACGAGGTGTCCGGGTCCATCGCCCAGGCGCCGCCGTCCGAGCCCATCGGGACCCGGGACATGGCCTCCACGCCACCGGCCAGCACCAGGTCCTCCATGCCGGAACGGACCTTCAGCGCGGCGGTGTTCACCGCCTCGAGGCCGGACGCGCAGAACCGGTTGAGCTGGACGCCCGCCACCGTGTCCGGCAGACCCGCGGCGATCGCGGCGGTCTTCGCGATGTCACCGCCCTGGTCGCCGACCGGCGAGACGACGCCGAGAACCAGGTCGTCGATGGTCGCCGGGTCCAGTTCCGGGAACCGGCGACGGATCTCGTCGATCAGGCCGACCACCAGGGAGATGGGCTTGACCTCGTGCAACGAACCGGAGGCCTTGCCTCGGCCGCGGGGGGTGCGGATCGCGTCGTAGATGAACGCGTCGGGGATGCCCCCGGTAGAGCTACCGGTGCTCATAGCTGATGAACCTCTCCAGGCTCGGGTGCGGCATTGCAGTCAGCTCCTTTGTTACAGCAGCACTGTCATATAGGTCAAGCACTCGGTAGGCTTCCTTGCCGTGACCGCCGCCTCATCCGCTGAAACTGAAGAGCTCACCATCGACCAGTTGGCCAGCCGCAGCGGGATCAGCGTGCGCACCATCAGGTTCTACGCGGGCAAGGGCATGCTGCCGCCGCCGAAGCTGCGCGGCCGCCTCGGGCTCTACGGACCTGACCACCTGAGTCGACTGGACCTGATCTCCGAACTGACCGGCCTCGGCTTCACCCTGGCCGCCATCGAGGGCTTCCTGGCCACCCTGCCGGAGACCATCGCGGTCGAGGACCTGGTGCTGCAGCGGGCGCTGCTCGCGCCGTGGGTGCCGGAGCGGCTGGAGTCCGTCACCGCCGACGAGCTGGACCGCCGCGCCGGCCGCGAGCTGAGCCCGGAGGAGCTCGCCTCGCTGGAGGCCCTCGGCGTGCTCGAGCTGCAACAGGACGGCACCGTCATGCTGCACGGCGCGGCCGCGCTCGCCTCCGCGCTGGTCAGCCTGGACATCGGGCTGCGCCCTGAGCTGCTGCGCCGCTCGCACGAGCTGATCGGCCGGCACACCGCGGCGCTGGCCGAGGACCTGATGCGGCTGTTCCAGGACGAGGTGCTGCAGCCCTACCGGGACCGGGGCCGGCCGGTCGCCGAGCGGGCCCACATGCGGGAGCTGTTCACCCGGATCAAGCCGATCACCGTGCAGGGCGTGGTGACCGCGTTCGGCCGCGCGATCAACCGCACCATCCGGGAGCGCTACACCGACGCCGGCTAGCCGCCCGGTCACGAGCGGCACGGGCTGGGCGAATTTCCTTCCTGAGCGAAGCCCCGGCTGTCCTACGCTGGCGGCTCGTCCCGAGGAGGACCCATTGCGCAGCGACCTTTTCGCCCCCAGCCATGCGGAGGCGCAGACCACCAAGGCCGGTCTGACCCTGCAGAACTCGAAGATGCTCAAGGTCGCGCTGAACGGCGAGGTGATCGCCAGGCAGGGCGCGATGGTGGCCTACCAGGGCCAGCTGAACTTCGAGGGCCTCGGCTCCGGCGGCATCGGCAAGTTCATCAAGCAGCAGCTCACCGGCGAGGGCATCCCCCTGATGCGGGCCACCGGCCAGGGCGACCTGTTCCTCGCCGACCGGGCCGCCGACATCTTCCTCATCGACCTCGAGGGCCAGAACGACGGGCTCACCATCAACGGCGCCAATGTGCTCGCCTTCGAGCCCACCCTGAGCTGGGACCTGCACCGGGTGCAGGGCGCCGGCATGCTGTCCACCTCAGGCTTGTTCAACTGCCTGTTCACCGGCGCCGGCCGCATCGCGATCACCTGCAAGGGCTCGCCGGTGGTGCTGAACGTGGACCAGCCGACCTACGCCGACCCGCAGGCCGCCGTGTGCTGGTCCGCCGGGCTGCGCACCGGGTTCCACCGGGCCGACCAGCTGGGCCTCGGCACTCTGCTCGGCCGCAGCAGCGGAGAGGCGTTCACCATGAGCTTCACCGGCCAGGGTTTCGTCGTGGTGCAGCCGTCCGAAGAGGCGGCCGGCAGCATGGTGGGCGGCACCGGTAGCGGTCAGCAGGCCGGTACCACGGGCAGCGGCCTCGGCGGCGTACTGGGTGGGATGCTCGGCGGCCGGTGACCCCGGAGCGCGTCCGGTAGCCGCTGAGCAGGCAGGGACCGGTCCACTGGGCGGACCGGTCCACCGGGCGGACGGCCCGGACACCTTTCGAGTGGCACCCGTTCTTGGGACACTCTCAGGATGCCCCGCGACTGGCCGCTGACCGGGCGCTCGGGCCAGCAGGCCCGGGCGGTGGCCGCGCTGCGCGAGTCCGGCGGCGTGGTGCTCGCGGGCGCCGCCGGGGTGGGCAAGACCCGGCTGGCCAGGGAGATCACCGCCGATGCCGGTCGGCGCGGCCGGACCACCCGCTGGGTCGGCGCGACCGCGTCATCGCGCAACATCCCGCTGGGGGCGTTCGCCGCACTCGTCGCCGAAGCCGGCGGCGGGACCGAGCTGACCCTGCTCGGACGGGTCGGGGCCGCGCTGCGGGACGCGGTCGACGTGCTCGCGGTGGACGACGCGCACCTGCTCGACGACGTGTCCGCCACGCTGCTGCACCAGCTGGCGCTCGAGCGCACCGTCCGGCTGGTCGTGACGGTGCGCCAGGGCGAGCCGGCGCCGGATGCGGTCACCACCCTGTGGAAGGACACCCTCCTCGAGCGACTGGAGGTGCCGGGCCTCGACGAGCGGGACACCGTGGCACTGGTCGAGTCCGTACTCGGCGACGAGTTGGAGGCGGCGAGCGGGCAGCGGTTGTTCGCGGTGACCAGGGGCAACGTGCTGCTGCTGCGGCACCTGGTCGCCGGGGAGCGCAGGTCCGGGCGGCTGGCGCCGGTCGACGGGCAGTGGCGCTGGCTCGGCGAGCCGGAGATCGGCCCGGAGCTGCGGGATCTGATCGACGCCCGGATCGGGCTGCTCACCGAGCAGGACCGGCGGCTGCTGGAACTGGTGGCCTTCGGTGAACCGGTCGGGGCGGAACTACTGGGTTCGCTGGTCGGGCACCCGGTGGTGGAATCCGCCGCCGAGCGCGGACTGATCGTCGTTTCGCTCGCCGACCGGCGGTTGGAGGCCCGGCTGGCGCACCCGCTCTACGGCGAGGCGGTCCGCGCCAGGGCCGGCTCGCTGCGGGCGCGGCGCCGCCGGGGCGAGCTGTTCCGCGCGCTGGCCTCGACCGGTCACCGGCGCACCGGCGACGTCCTGCGGCTGGCCGTGCTCTCGCTGGAGAGCGACACCCCGGCGGACGCGGCGCTGCTGGGTGACGCGGCAACCGAGGCCGCCGCGCTGTCGGACTGGGGGCTGGCCGAACGACTGTGCCGGGCGGCCTGCGATGCGGGCGGCGGGTTCGAACCGCGACTCGCGTTGGGGCTGACGCTGTCCTGGACGGTCCGCCCCGACGAGGCGGAGCCGGAGCTCGAACTGGCCGCCACGCTGGCCGGGACGGACGAGCAGCGGGCCAGGGCGGCCGGGCTGCGCGCCGCGAACAGCGGCTTCCTGCAGGGTCGGCCGACCGAGGCGATCGCGCTGCTCGACGAGGCCGTAGCGGCGCTCGGCGACGGCGACACGGCGGCTCGCCAGCACCTGGACGGGGTACGGGCGATGTTCGAGCTCGCACTGGACCGGCTGGGCGAGGGGCTCGCACTCGGCACCCGGGTCCTCGATTCCCCGGCGGCGCAGAGCTTCGCGGTCACCTGGGCCGGTTACGCGGTGGTCTGCGCGAACGCGCTGCGCGGGCGGACCGACCACCTCGACGAGCTGGTGGACCGGGTGGTGACGGCCGCGGTGAGTTCCTCGGAGACCGCGCCCATGCAGTTCAACGTCCGGTACTGGCAGGCCTACGGGCTGGGCCTGGCCGGGCAACCCGGCCGGGCCCGCGAGCACCTGGCCTGGCTGCGCGAGCTGCCCGGCCGCTACGCGACCATGGCCCGGGATGCCACCGGCGGGCGGATCGCACTGGACAGCGGCCAGGTCCGGACGGCGGCCCGGCAGCTGCGCGCCATCCTCCCGTTCTTCCCGGGTAGCGGCGGTGGTTGGACGGCGCTGTTCGAGGCGACACTGGCGCAGGCGCTGGCCATGGCCGGCGACGCGACCCAGGCGCGGGATGCGCTGGCCAGGGCCGAACTCTCCCGCCATCCGGTGATGCGCTGCCTGGAACCGGAGATAACGCTGGCGAGGGCGTGGGTGGCGGCCGCCGAGGGCGCCGTCGGGCAGAGCATCGAGCTGGCGGTCGCGGCCGCCGAGCTCGCCGGCACCTCCGGGCAGCTGGCGGTCGAGGTGGTGGCCAGGCACGCCGCCGTGTGCTTCGGCGACACCCGCCAGGCCGCCGCGCTGGCCGGGCTCGCCGACCGGGTGGACGGGCCCCGCGCGCCCTCGGCGGCCGCGCACGCCGCCGCCCTCGCGGCACGTGACCCGGATGCGCTGCTCGCGGTGGCCGAGGAGTTGGAGCGGGCCGAGCTGTTGCTGCTGGCGGCGGACTGCGCCGCACAGGCCGCCGAGGAGTTCCGGGCCCAGGGTCGCGCCGCGCCGGCCGCGTTCGCCGGCGCGCGGGCCGGTGCGCTCGCCCAGCGCTGCGAGGACGCCCGCACGCCGGCGCTGCGGGCCGGCACCGCGCCGCCGATCAGCGCCAGGGAACGCGAGGTGGCCAGCCTGGCCGCCACCGGCCTGTCCAACCGCCAGATCGCGGAGCGGCTGCACGTGTCGGTCCGGACCGTCGAGGGGCACATCTACCGGGCCTGCACCCGGTTGGGCCTGGCCGACCGCGCCGCGCTGGCCGACCTGGTCGGCTCGCCGATCAGGCGGGCCTGACGCCCAGCTCGGTTCGGCGGCCCCGGCCAGCCAGCCCGGCCGACCGCACGGACCGATCGGGCTCGGGCCCGACCGGTCGGGTCGGCCGGGCCCGAGCCCCACCGGTCCGGGGGGATCAGCCAGGCTTGATGTTGAGGTTGCGGTGGAAGACGTTCCCCGGGTCGTAGCTCGACTTGATCCGGCTCAGCCGCTCGTACTTCGCCTCGCCGTACGCGGCGTGTACCCGCGACTCGTCCTGCTCGGTCAACGCGTTGATGTAGCAGCCCACCCCCGGGGTGTGCGGCCGCAGCGCCTCCCAGCAGGACCGGGCCCACGCACGGTCGGCCACCAACAGCTCCGGCTCCGGGCACACACCGACCATGAACACGGAGTACTTCGGCGTCCGCCGGCCGCTGAACGCGGTGTCGTCCTCGCCGACCTCCGAGTACGCCCCGTCCAGCCGGTAGAACAGCATCACCGACAGCGGCGAGGTGCGCAGCGGCACCTGCTCGGTGATGACCTCGATCGCCCCGTCGGTGATCTCGTCCAGATAGGCCGACTTCTCGTAGCAGTGCATCCCCCACGCGTTCGCCTCGTCGAACAGCTGCTGCACCGCCACGAACGGCATCGGGGTCGAGAACTCGACCAGCGGCGGCAGCTCGGCACAGATGCCGGCGACCACCTCGGCGTGCTGCTCGGCGCTGTCGAATCCGGTGACCAGCAGGGCGTAGCCGGGCTGGCCCTGATACTGCTCCGGTACGAACGGGGCCGGCGGCGCGTTCAGCCCGGCGATCAGCACGTTGAGCCGGCGGGGCAGGCCGGGGATGATCTCGCGGGCCAGCCGGAGCACCTCCGCGCCCTGCTCGAGCCCCCAGAACAGGAACCCGAGGTGCACGGTCGGGCCGACCTCGTGCAGCCGGAACTCGAACTCGGTGACCACGCCGAAGTTGCCGCCACCGCCGCGGATCGCCCAGAACAGGTCGGCGTGCTCGTCCGCCGAAGCCCGCAGCACGAGGCCGCCGGCGGTCACCACCTCGGCGGAGACCAGGTTGTCGATGCTCAACCCGCCCAGCCTGGTCAGCCAGCCCATGCCGCCGCCGAGGGTGATCCCGCCGACACCGGTGTGGCTGATCATGCCGCTCGGTACCGCGAGGCCATACTCCTGGGTGGCCGCGTCCAGGTCGGACAGCAGCGCGCCGCCACCGACCCGCACCAGTTTCGCCACCGGGTCCACGCTCACCCGGTTCAGCGGGCTGAGGTCGATCACCAGGCCGTCGTCCACGGTGCTGGCGCCACTCATGCTGTGGGCACCGCCGCGCACCGCGATCTCCAGCCCGCGCGCGATGCCGAACTCGACCGCCAGCGCGACATCGGAGGCGGAGGCACACCGGACGATGACCGCCGGCCTGCGGTCGATATCGCCGTTCCAGACTCGGCGGACCTCGTCGTAGTCGGCGGAGCCGGGGGCACTCAGCTGGCCTTCGATCGAGGCCCGCAGGATGTCGACCTCAATGCCACTGCCACTGCCTAGCGTGCTGGTCATGTCAGCCAGCGTGGCGTGGCGCACCCCGCGCGTCACGGGTAGCCGACTACCCGACCGTCGCCGGTGGACTACCCGTTCACCGGCTCAGCGCTCCCCCGGACCGGCACCGGCCCGAGGCGCGCCCCGAGCCGGCGGCCTGACGGCGCACTAATGTCGGTGACATGGCCGCACCCGCCGACTCCGAGGTCTTCACGTTCCCGGTCAACGTGCGCTACATGGAGGTCGACGTCCAGGGCGTGGTCTTCAACGGCTGGTACCTGACCTACTTCGACGACGCCATGACGGCGTTCCTCAACCACCGGGGGCTGCCGTACCTGGAGATGATGGCCGCCGGCTACGACGTCCAGCTGGTCCGCACGGAGATCGACTACAGGTCCGGGGTGCGGTTCGGCGAGTCGATCGTGGTGGCGGTCGCCCCGTCCCGGTTCGGCCGCACCAGCTTCACCCTGGACTTCCAGGTGCGCCGGGACAACGGCGAGGCGACCACTAACGGCCGGATCGTGTACGTGGTGGTCGGCATCGAGAACGGCACAGTCCTCGGCAAGCGGGAGATCCCGCCGCTCATCCGGGACGCGCTCGGCGACCCCCGACCACTGCACTGACCCCCGGTCAACCCTTTCCGGTCACCGAGCCCAGGTAGCGCTCGGTCCAGCCGTCGTCGCGGCGGCGGTTCCACAGCTCCTCGGCCTTCGGGTCCTCATCGACGCGGTACCGGGCGATCCGCTCCAGGCTGTCCCGCCGCAGCTGTGTCTTGCTCATCGCGAAGCTGTCCGCCGGGATCGCGGTGGCCAACCGGTTCGCCACCACCAGCGCGCGGTCCAGAAGCTCGTCCGGCGGCACGACCTCGTCGACCAGACCGAGGGCCAGTGCCAGCTCCGGCGGCACCGTGTCCCCGCCGAACACCAGCCGGCCGGCGACCTTGGGCCCCACCGCGAACGAGAGGATCTCCAGCGGCACCCTCGGGAACGGCACCCCGACCAGCAGCTCCGGGGTACCGATGCGCGCCTTGCCCTCGGCCATCACCCGGGCATCGGCCGCACAGGCCAGCACCGCGCCACCGGCGATCGCGTGCCCGTTGACCGCCGCCACCACCGGCCGGTCGAAACTGAACACGGCGAGCAGCGCATCGCTGAGAGCCGGCAGGAACTCCGTGGTGTAGTCCGGCCCACCGGCCAGGAAACTGCGCAGGTCGACCCCGGCCGAGAAGGCCCGCCCGGCGCCGGTGACGACCACCGCGGCCGGCTGCTCCTCCGACAGTACGGCGAAGGTCTCGCTCACTGTGCGCAGCATCGCGGTGTCCAGCACGTTGACCGGCCCGTGCGCCATGCTCAGCACGACGACCGAGCCGGCGTCTTTTCGTTCGATCATTGAGGAAACCTACCGTCCGGTGGCCCCGCTGGCCGGCCAACCATGGCACGCTGCCGGAGGAGACATAGGGCCCGCCGCATGAGCTCCAGACGGTGACCAGGCGGGGCAACGGGCAGACAGGCAATGGGCATCCAACACAGGCAATGGGCATCCAAGCCCCGGAGACACACGCGGGAGTGAGTCATGGCGCAGGAGGTACGCGGGGTCGTCTCGCACACCAAGGGCAAGCCGGTGTCGGTGGAGACGATCACGGTGCCGGATCCGGGTCCGGGCGAGGCGGTGGTGAAGGTGCAGGCCTGCGGGGTCTGCCACACCGATCTGCACTACCGGGAGGGTGGGATCAACGACGAGTTCCCGTTCCTGCTCGGGCACGAGGCGGCCGGGATCGTGGAGTCGGTCGGCACCGGAGTCACCGATGTCGAGCCGGGTGACTTCGTGATCCTGAACTGGCGGGCGGTGTGCGGTACCTGTCGGGCCTGCAAGCGCGGGCAACCGTGGTACTGCTTCTCGACGTTCAACGCCGAGCAGCCGATGACGTTGGCCTCGGGCCAGGCGCTGTCCCCGGCGCTGGGCATCGGCGCGTTCGCGGAGAAGACGCTGGTCGCGGCCGGGCAGTGCACCAAGGTCAACCCGGCGGCGAAGCCGGAGGTGGCCGGGCTGCTCGGCTGCGGGGTGATGGCCGGGCTGGGTGCGGCGATCAACACCGGCGGGATCGGCCGGGGCGACTCGATCGCGGTGATCGGCTGCGGCGGTGTCGGGAACGCGGCGATCGCGGGCGCGCGGCTGGCCGGCGCGACCACGATCATCGCCGTGGACGTCGACCCCCGGAAGCTGGAGTGGGCGAAGGACTTCGGTGCCACGCACACGGTGAACTCCCGCGAGGTCGACGCGGTGGAGGCGATCCAGGAGCTGACCGACGGCAACGGCGCGAACGTGGTCGTCGACGCGGTCGGCCGGCCGGAGACGTTCAAGCAGGCGTTCTACGCCCGCGACCTGGCCGGCACCGCGGTGCTGGTCGGCGTGCCGACGCCGGACATGACCTTCGAGCTGCCGCTGATCGACATCTTCGGCCGCGGCGGCGCCACCAAGTCGTCCTGGTACGGCGACTGCCTGCCCAGCCGGGACTTCCCCGCGCTGATCGACCTGCACCTGCAGGGCCGGCTGCCGCTGGAGAAGTTCGTCTCCGAGACGATCGGGCTGGACGACGTGGAGGAGGCCTTCCACCGGATGGAGCGCGGCGAGGTGCTGCGCTCGGTGGTACTGCTGTGAGCGCCTCGGACCCGATCGGGCACCTGGTCACCTCCGGCACGTTCTCCCTCGACGGCGGTACCTGGGACGTGGACAACAACGTCTGGCTCGTCGGTGACTCCTCCGAGGTGCTGGTGATCGATGCGGCGCACGACGCCGACGCCATCGCCGCCGCGGTCGGAGATCGGCGGGTGGTGGCCGTGGTGTGCACACACGCGCACGACGACCACGTCAACCAGGCGCCGGCGCTGGCCGACCGGTTCGGTGCGCCGATCCTGCTCAATCCGGCCGAGGCGCCGTTGTGGCAGATGACCTGGCCGGACCGCAAGCCGGACGGCGAACTCGCGGACGGCGACGTGCTGCGGGCCGGCGGTATCGAGCTGCGGGTACTGCAGACGCCGGGGCACTCGCCCGGTTCGTCGTGCCTGTACGCGCCCGAGCTCAGCGTCGTGTTCACCGGCGACACCTTGTTCAACGGCGGGCCCGGTGCCACCGGACGGTCGTACTCCAGCTTCGACACGATCGTCGAGTCGATCAGGACGAAGCTGCTGACGCTGCCCGCCGACACCGAGGTGCGCACCGGCCACGGCGACTCCACCCGGATCGGCGCCGAGTCACCGCACCTGGAGGAATGGATCGCCCGCGGCAGCTGACCGTCGTGAGTGGCTGGCGCTGTCCTGGCAACGCCAGCCACTCCCGACCGGTCAGCCGCGGCTCAGCTGCGGCTCAGCTGCGGTTCGGGCGGCCGGCCCGGGTGAACGGCAGCACCAGGACCAGCAGCAGGGCGGCCGCGCCGAAGGTCACCCGGAACCCGAACAACTCCGCCACCGCGCCGAGCCCGACCGCCCCGGCGCCGGTACCCGCGTCGAAGGCGATGTTCCACAGCGCACTGGCCCGGCCGTAGCGTGCCGCGCCGGCCGCCGCGAACAGCGCCACCATCGAGTCGTTCTGCACCAGCCCGAAGCCGAACCCGACGAGCACCGCACCGGACGCGAGCAGGACCGCCCCGCCGACCGACGGCGCCCGTGCCACCAGTACCTCGGCGAGCAAACCGACGACCGCGATCAGCACCCCGGGCCCGAGCAGCCGCCCGCCCAGGCCACGGCGATCCACCAGGTGACCGGCCACGACCCGGCCCAGCAACGCCCCGCCGGCGGTCCCGAACAGCGCAACCGGCACCACCACGCCCGGCCCGGCGAACGCCAGCGGCAGGAACGTGATCAGCGCACCCTGGGCGGTCGCGCAGCCCAGCATCGCCAGCACCGGGCCGACCGAGCCCCTCGCCCGCGCTCCGGACCCGGGCGGTGTCGCGGCCGGCGGCGGTGTCGCGGCCGGCGGCGGCACGAGCCCGGGCGAGGCGAGCAGGTCCGGAGAGGCGAGCGGGTCGAGTTCGGGCCGTGCCGTGGCCGGGGTGGAGCGCGGGCCCGGGGCGGTGCGCAGGAACGGCAGCAGCGGCACGCCGAGCAGCGGGACGGCGGCCACCACCAACACCGCCGCGAACCCGAAGTGCTGCACCACGCCCACCCCGGTCGGCAGCAGCAGCAACTGCGGCACCCCGGTGGCCAGCCCGAACAGTGCGGTCGAGCGGCCGTGCTCGGCGGGCGGCACCAGCTCGGCCACCAACGCGCCGCTGGCCACCGTGAACAGCCCGAACCCGACTCCGCGCAGCGCGGACAGCAGCAGCACCGGCGGCAGCTGCGCGGACAGCGCGAGCAGCGGCGCCGGCGCACCGAGCAACGCCAGGCCGACGGCCAGCACCAGCCGGTGGCCGAACCGGCGCAGCAGCCACGGCACGCCGAGTTGGGTCAGCACCGTGGTCAGCATGAACACCCCGGTGCTCACGCCGGCGCCGAACGCCCCGGAGCCACCCGTCGACACCCACAGCGGCACCACCGAGAGCAGCAGCGAGTAGCCGCAGGTGGCCAGGGTGCAGACGCCGAGCAGGAGCCGGAACGGCCGCCGTGACGCGCTCTGACCGGGCGGGTCCAGCAGGCGGCGGGTCACGCCGGAACAGCCAGTTCGATCGCGCGCCGGGACATCGCTGCCTACGGTAGATCGCGTGCCCGGTTCGACGAAACTCTTCACCGACGCCGACTACCCGGGCGACCCCTACCCCGGCGCCACCCCGGACTGCTCGTTCGTCCACCTCGACGGGGTGGCGCGGGGGCTGGACCCGGACCCGACCCGCCACTCCGGCTGGCGGGTCAGCACCGACGGCGGCCGCGTCGAGGATCTGGACGACTGGCTGGCCGCCCGGGGTGCGCCGCCCCTCGCGGCCCGGGTGCCGGTACTGAGCTACGGGTCCAACCGGTGCCCGTCGAAGATCACCTGGTTGCGCCGGCGACTCGGGCTGACCGGGCCGGTCGTCGTGCTGGACGTGCTGACCGAGGGCGTCGCGGCGGTGTGGGCGGCCGGGCTGCGCGCCCGGGACGGCCAGCGACCGGCGGTACTGGCCGCCGCGCCCGCGGTCACCGAACGGCACGCGGTGTGGCTGGCCACCCCGGCGCAGGTCGCCGTGCTGGACCGCTGCGAGGGGCGTGGCGAGCGGTACCGGCTGGCCCGGTTGCGGACCGGGCGGGTACGCGGCGCGGACGGCACGGTGTTCGACCGCCCGTGGTGCTACCTGGGCGCCGGGCCGGTCCGGGCGCCGCTGCTGGTGGCCGGCACGCCGGTGCGCTGCGCGGAGCTGCGCCAACAGGACGCGCGGTGGCTGAGCGGCACCGCCGCCGCGACCGACGGACTGGACGCCGACGAGGTGACCGGAGCACCGCACCCGGACCAGTGGCCCGCCGCCCTGTTCGGCTACGGGCTGCTGCAACCGGGACGGTCCGGCTGGCCGCTCGTGGCGCCGTACGCCGCCGGGCCGGGCCGAGCCGCCCACGCGCGCGGAACCAGGTACGACACCGGGCTGGGCTGGCCGGCGATGTTGCTCGGCGAGCACCCGGACGTCCCCGGCACACTCACCCCATTGCGTGATCCGGTCGGGCTGCTGCCGGCGCTGGACGAGTACGAGGGACCCGACTACCGGCGGATACGCCTGACGCTGCCCCGCGACGGTGCCGTGACCTGGGCATATGCCTGGGTGGGCGACCGGGGCCGGCTGCGGGCGACGGGCCGCGGCGACACGCCCGGGCCGACCGCGGCGACGAATCCGGCGACCGGCTCGGGGATTAACGGCCAGCCATTCGGGGTACAGCCCAGAGAAATCAAGCGGTAGATCAGGGATATGGGGCCCGGATTCGGGGGAACCCTGGCCGGTGAAGGGATCGCGATGAGCTCGACAGCTGCCGACTCGACGGCACAGAACGAACCCGACGAACGATTAGTCCGGCGGGCCGTCGCCGGCGCCGCGATGGGCAACGCGGTGGAGTGGTTCGACTACGCCATCTACAGCTACCTGATCACCAGCGTCGGGCTGAACTTCTTCCCGGACAGCAGCCCGGCCGCCCGCACCCTGCTCACCTTCTCCGGAATCGCCATCCCGTTCGCGCTGCGCCCACTGGGCGGCATCGTGCTCGGCCCGCTCGGTGACAAGTTCGGCCGCCAGCGGGTGCTCTCGCTGACGATCCTGTTCATGTCCGGTGCGACGTTCCTGATCGGTCTGATCCCCAGCCACAACACGATCGGCGTCGCGGCGCCGATCCTGCTGGTGTTGCTGCGGCTGATCCAGGGCTTCTCCACCGGGGGCGAGTACGGCGGCGCGGCCACGTTCATCGCCGAGTACGCCCCGGACAAACGGCGGGGCTTCTTCGGCGCGTTCCTCGAGTTCGGCACGCTCGGCGGCTTTGTGCTCGGCGCGGCCCTGGCCACCACCTTCCAGCTCTCCCTGTCCGAGGCGGCGATGAACAGCTGGGGCTGGCGGATCCCGTTCATGCTCGCCGCGCCGCTCGGCCTGGTCGGCTTCTACCTGCGGAACAAGCTG
>DASYLM010000045.1:0-9250 GCA_036009565.1 Pseudonocardia sp.
TCCTCAGGTTCGTCGACCCGGCGCATCACGCCCGGGTGCGCCCGCAGGTAGGCGGTGCCGCTCGCGGTACCCCAGAAGTAGATGCCCAGCGACACCACCGCGACGGTCACCGAGTCCCACGGCGCCGGGACCAGGCCGAGCCCGTCGAAGCTGCCCATCGCGGACATCACGTAGAGGAAGCCCAGGTGGGCCAGCAGCCACAGGCCGCCGCGCAGCTCCTCGACCCCGTGTTGCCCGCGCACCCAGGTCACCGCGTACCAGACCAGGCCGACGACCACGATCGGGATCGTCTTCGCCAGGTTCGGCCAGTCCACCCAGAAGATCACCAGAGCGCTCACCACGAACGCGAACGGCGCGATCACCGACAGGCCGGGTAGCCGGTTCGCCGCGGTGGTGACACCCGTCCGGCGGAACGCGAGCAGGCTCACTGAGCCGATAGAGAAGGTGAACACGGCCAGCGTCCCGGTCACCGAGACGATCTGGTGCCAGCTCGGCAGCGGCAGCAGGAACACGGTCCCGACCACGAAGTTCAGGATCAGCGCCCGCCTCGGCACTCCCCAGCGCTGGTTCACGTTCCGCACCCAGCCGGGGAAGAACCCGTTCTTGGCCAGGCCGTACGCATTGCGCGAGTTGCACGCGGTGTAGACGATGCCGGAGCCGGACGGGGACAGCATCGAGTCGGCGATCAGGGTCCAGTAGAGCCAGCTGAGCCCGAGCATCATGGCCAGCTGGGCGAACGGCGAGTCGAAGTTCACGCCGTGCCAGCCGCCGCCCAGCATGGTGGCCGGCACTGCGCCGAGGAACGCCAGCTGCAGCCCGAGGTACAGCGCGATGGTGACCAGCAGCGTGGTGACCAGGGCGGCCGGGATGTGCCTGCGCGGGTGGCGCACCTCGCCGGAGAGCTCGACGATGTTGCGGAACCCGGTGTAGGCGAACACCATGCCGGCGGTGGCGATGGTGCCCAGCGCGACCCCGTAGCCGTACGGGGCGAACCCGCCGTGACCACTGATGTTGCCGCCGTCGAACCCGGATGCGATGAGCAGCACGACGGTCATGGTCGGGATCAGGATCTTGACCGCGGTGACCACGTTGTTCGTCCTGGCGAACAGCTGCACGCCGAAGTAGTTGATCAGCACGAAGACCGCCATCAGCGCGATGGCGAGCAGGATGCCCAGGCCGGTCAGCTGCTTGCCCTGGTAGATCCCCGGCAGGTACGAGCTGGCGTACTGCAGCACGCCGGCGGCCTCGGTGGGCGGGTTGCCCAGGTAGCAGACCCACATGCTCCAGCCGACGATGCTGGCCGCGAGCTTGCCGTTGGAGTAAAGCGGGTAGCGCACCAGCCCGCCGGACTCCGGGTGCGCGATGCCCAGTTCGGCGAACACCAGCGCGACCGCGAGCATCAACACGCCGCCGATCACCCAGGCGATCAGCGCGGCGGGGCCGGCGGACTGCGCCGCGTACATCGCCGAGAACAACCAGCCGGAGCCGATGACACTGCCCAGCCCGGTGGCCACGAGTGACCAGTAGCCCAGCGTCTTGTGCAGTTTCGCGTCTTCGTGGGACGCAGTGTCCAGGGTCGCGGTCATCGCCCAATTCTGAGCCCGCTCACCAGGACGCGCAGGCTCTGGCCACGATCACCCCGTTCGACCCACCCCACCGGGACAGCCGCTCAGTCCGGATGGGCGCGCAACACCCGGAGCATGAACACATAGCAGGGCGCAATGATCAACAGTCCGGTGAGCAGCACGACCAGCACCGGGCCGGCGATCGCCGGGGGCGCCGCCGAGTCGGCGAGCAGCACCTGGCCGGGCAACACCCACGGGTGCATCCCGAGGGCCCAGCCGGCGAGCAGACCGGCCGGCGCCGACGCCGCCGCGACCCGGGCCAGCGCGTGCCGGCGGCGCCACAGCAGCACCAGGCCGAGCACCCCGCCGGTCGCCGACACCAGGACCGCCGGCAGGCCCACCCCGCGCAGCTCACCCCCGAGCGCCGGCGGCAACAGCGGCAGCGCGGCCAACGCGAGCCCGCCGGCGAGCATCCCGGTACCCAGCGCCCGCCGTCGGAACCGGGACACCAGCGCCGGCGAGCCGATCCGTTCGGCGTCCCGGCTCAGGTACACCGCCGCCAGGTACGCGCAGCAGGTCACCGCAAGCAGCCCGGCGAGTACCGGCAGCGGCGCCAGGTACGGCCGCCAGAGCCCGGCCGAGCCGTCCGCGCGCAGGTTGCCGCCGGCCAGCGCACCGGCGGCGGCGCCGAACGCGAACGGGGTCAGCAGCGAGGAGATGGCGAACACCCGCCCCCACAGCGCGGTACCCCGCACCGGCCGGCCCGCGCCGACGGGGGCATCAGGGTCGGGCGACGCGCCGTACTGGCGGAACACGAACGCCGCGCCGCGCAGCACGATGCCCAGCAGCGCGATCGAGACCGGGCCGACCAACGCCCTGGACAGCACCCCGAACGCGCCCGGGAACCCGGTGAACAGGGTGATCACCACGAAGATCAGCCAGACGTGGTTGGCCTCCCAGACCGGCGCCATCGCGCGCGCCACCAGGTCGCGCTGCGCCCGGTCCCTGCTCAGGTCCCAGAGGCCGGCGCCGAAGTCGGCCCCGCCGAGCACCGCGTACGCGGCCAACCCCACGAAGATCACAACACCCAGCCCGTCGAGCGCGCTCACGCCGGCACCTCGTCCCGGGCCGCGGCCATGGGCGCCGGGTCGGGCGGGGTCGCACCGCGGGCGATCCGGCGCAGGATCGCCACCAGCGCCACCGCGAGCACCAGGTAGACGACCGCCGTCACGTAGAGGTAGCTGGCCAGGCCGGTCTGCGTGGTCAGCGCCTCCGGAACCCGCATCACCCGGTAGACGATCCACGGCTGTCGTCCGACCTCGGTGACGACCCAGCCGGCCAGCAGCGCAACGAACGGCGCCGGCCCGGCGACCACCATGGCGAGCAGGAAACCCCGCCGGGCGGTGGGGTGCGGGACGTTCCGGCCGTGCCGCCGGCCCCGGCGGTGCCGCAGGTGGAGCCAGAGCGCCCAGGCGGCGAGCGCCACCAGTGCCGTCCCGATGCCGGCCATGATCTGGAAGGACCAGTGCACCACCGACACCGGCGGGCGGTCCGGCGCCGCGATCGCGTCCATCCCGACCACCCGCGCGTTCGGGTCGAAATGCAGCAGGAGCGACAGCGCGTTCGGGATCTCGAACGGGCCGGCGTGGAACGGGGCACCGTCCATGGTGCGGGGCAGGCTCTCCATCGCGGCGAACTTCGCCGGTTGCACGTCCGCGACGACCCGGGTCGCCCAGTCCCCCACCAGGACCTGCAGCGGGGCGCTGACCAGCCCCAGCACCGCGCCCGCGGCCAGCCCGCGCCGGTGGTAGCCGTCGCGGCGGGCGGGGTCGCGCAGCATGGCGAACGCGTAGACGGCGGCCACCGCGAGGCCGGTGCACATCAGCGCGGCCAGGCCCATGTGCACCATCTGCGCTCCGGCGGTGGGTGCCCGGAACGGTCCCAGCGCATCGGTGGCGACGAGCCCGCCGCCCGGGCCGGCGACCAGGCCGACCGGGCCGTTCATCCAGGCGTTCGCGGTCGTCACGAACAGCGCGGAGGCCATTCCGCCGACCGCCACCGGGACCGCGGTGAGCAGGTGCACCCGTGGGCTCAGCCGCTTCCAGCCGTACAGGTAGAGCGCGAGGAAGATCGCCTCGATGAAGAACGCGAACGACTCGAGGGTGAACGACAGCCCGATCGCCGAACCGAACCGGGCCATGAACGCCGGCCAGAGCACACCGAACTCGATGGAGAGCACGGTGCCGGACACGGCGCCGACCGCGAACAGCACGGCCACCGCCTTGGACCAGCGCTTGGCCAGCGCGGTCCAGCGCGCATCACCGGTACGCAGCCCGCGCCACTCGGCCGCCAGCATCAGCCACGGCATTCCGACGCCGAGTACGGCGAACACGATGTGGAAGCTCAGCGAGAGCTCCATCTGCTCCCGGGCGGCGGTCAGGTCGTCGATCATGGGCCCAGCGTACTTCTACACGCGGTAGAAGTTCTACATCTTGTAGAATGACGGCAGTCACGTAGGTGGACGGGGAGCGGGATGGCAGGCCTGGGGGAGCTCGAGCGCGCGGTGATGGACGTGCTGTGGGCGGCGTCGGAGCCCTGCACCGCGCGTGACGTGCAGGATGCGCTCGCGCAGCGGGAGCTGGCCACCACCACGGTGCTCACCGTGCTCGGCCGGTTGGAGCGCAAGGGACTGGTCAGCCGGACCCGGGACAGCAGGGCGCACCGGTACCAGGCCGCCGGCACCCGGGAGGACCACATCGCCACGCTGATGCGCGACGCGCTCGACGGCGCGCCCGATCGCGGGGCGGTGCTGGTCCGCTTCCTCGGCGGGATGCCGCCGGAGGAACAGGCCGCGCTGCGCGACCTGCTGCGGTGATCCCGACCTCGGCGGCACTGCTCGTGCTGGGGGTGCTGCTGGCCGAACCGGTCAGCCGGGCGCTGGCCGCCGCCCGGTGGCCGGCCCGCGATCCCACCGGCGCGCTGCTGCTGTGGCAGGCCGTCGGGCTGGCCGGAGGGCTCGCGCTGCTGGGCGCCGGGGTGAGCTTCGGGTTGGCCCCGCTGGGCTCCTCGCTCCCGGTCGCCGCCGGTCAGCTCGCCGAACACCTGCGCCACCGCGACTGGCCGGCCGGGCTCGGGGGGTGGCAGCTGCTCGCGCTCGCCGCCTCCCTCGCACTGGCCGCGCGGCTGCTCGGCGTGCTCGGCCTGGCCGCCGTCCGCACCCTGCGCGCCCGGCGGCGGCACCGCGACCTGCTCGACGTGCTCGCCACCCCGTGGCCCGCGATGGCCGGCGCACGGGTGCTGGCCCACCCGCTGCCGGTGGCGTACTGCCTGCCGGGGCTGCGCTCCCGGCTCGTGGTCAGCGAGGGCACGCTGGCCGCCCTCTCCCCCGCCGAGCTGGCCGCCGTACTCGCACACGAGCGCGCCCACCTGCGCGAACGCCACGACCTGGTGGTGCTGCCGTTCGTCGCCTGGGGTGCCACCGCGCCCTGGGTACCGGGCATGGCGCGGGCCCAGCTCGCGGTGGCGACCCTGGTCGAGATGCGGGCCGACGACGTGGCGAGGGCCCGCGTCGGAGAACTCGCGCTCGCCGGTGCGCTGCGACAGGTCGGCGGCGGCGCCGCGCGGGCCACCCTGACCTCGTTCTCCGCCGCCGTCAGCGGCCGGCTGGACCGCCTCGACCACCGGCCGAACCGGTCGTCCCTGGCGGCGCGCGCGGCATCCCGGCTCGCCGCGATGGCACTGGTCGCGGTGCCCACCGCGGCCCTGCTGCTCTCCTGATCAGGACACGCCGAGCAACCGCAGCGCCGCCGTCCCCCCGGCCGCCACCAGCACCACCACGACCAGCGGCACCCGGCGCCAGGCGGCGAGCACACCGAGTGCGACCCCGGCCGGCCGGGCCCACCCGGCAAAGCCCCCGCCCTGGGTGAACGCGGCGGTCGCCACGAGTGCCGCGAGCAGCGCGGTCGCGCCGAGGTCGAGCAGCCGGCGGACCCGGACCGGGATGGTCAGCCGGCGGCGCAGCAGTAGACCGGACAGCCGGGTCAGGTAGGTGCCAGCGGCCAGCGCGGCAACCGCCCAGCCCGTCACGACATCACCTCGGAGTCCTTCGGTGCACGCCCCGCGGCGACCAGGCCGGCCAACGCCAGTAGCACCGGCAGCCCGGCCGGCGCCCGGGGCGTGACCAGCAGTGCGGCCGCCGCACCGAGCAGCGCCACCCGGGCCGCATCCGCTTCCCGCAGCGCCGGCAACAGCAGCGCGAGCAGGGCCGCCGGGAACGCGGCGTCCATCCCGAAGCGGCTCGGGTCCGGCACCGCCGTGCCGGCCAGGGCACCGAGCAGCGTCCCGACGTTCCACCCGACGAACATCAACGCGCCCAGGAGCCAGTACGCGCGACGGGCCCGTACCGGGTCCGGCCGGGAACGGGCGAACGCGATCACCTCGTCGACCATCAGATGCGTGCCCAGCAGCCGGGCCGGCCAGGATCGGCCGACGAAACCACCGACCGCGAGTCCGAACGGCAGGTGCCGCAGGTTGAGCAGCAGGCCGCCGAGCACCGCGGCCAGCGGCGCGCCACCGGCGGCGATCACCGCAACCGCGAGGAACTGCGACCCGCCGGCGAACACGAACACCGACATCGCCACCGTGAGCAGCAGGGGCACGTGCGCGGATGCGGCCAGTGCGCCGAAGGACGCCCCGACCACGACCATCGCCGCACCCAGTGCGACCGCGTCGCGTAGGTCCTCCCGGGGGGTCGTTCGCCAAATCGAACACATAGTCCCCTATGCTGAACATGACCGAGGCCGTTCGTCAAGTCGAACAGAGAGTCCAGTGGAACGAACAGACCCGATTCCCCTGATTGCCCGCGCACTGCGCCGGGAGCGCGACCGGGCCGGGCTCTCGCTGACTGAGCTGGCCAGGCGGGCCGGCATCGCCAAGTCGACGCTGTCACAGCTCGAGTCCGGGAACGGCAACCCCAGCGTGGAGACGCTGTGGGCGCTGGCCGTGGCGCTCGACGTGCCGTTCAGCCGGGTGGTCGACCCGCAGCCGCAACCGGTCCGGGTCATCCGGGCCGGCGCCGGCCCGGCCATCCCGTCCACCGAGGCGCCGTACAGCGCGACGGTGCTGTCGACCTGTCCGCCGGGTGCGCGCCGGGACCTGCACGTGATCGCGCTCGAGCCCGGCGCCGCCCGGGTCGCCGAGTCGCACCTACCGGGGACGGTGGAGCACCTGGTCATCACAGCCGGGCGGGTCCGCTGCGGCCCGGTCGACGAGCAGGTCGAACTCGAGGTCGGCGACTACGCGTGCTTCGCCGGCGACGTGCCGCACAGCTACCTGGCGCTCGCCCCGGCCAGTGCCGCGGTGCTGGTCATGGAGTACACCTGACCGGCACACACCAGACCGGCGCACGGCAGACCGGCACACACCAGACCGGCACCCACCAGACCGGGCCGGGGCGGGCACGCCAGGTGGCGCGGACTCAGGGCGGGGGCACAGCCACCGCCGTGATCTGGGGGTGACGCGGCGTCACCGACCGGGCGGCCTCGTGTCGACCCTGGCGCACCGGTTGTCACCGATACCAACGTCAGTCCGGTATTTTCCGCTGAGATCCGGACTCAGGTTACCCTCGAGGCGTCGCGGCCCCAGGCCAGCGGCCTGAACAATCTGCCCGGTCACCGACTGTGACTTCCGCACCGTAGCGGAGGGCGGGACTGTCGATCATGACCGCGAGTCCCCGGCATGAGCGTCGGTCACCTCAGGTCGCTCAGCGGAAACGGCTCTGCCGCGAAGCGCCGACAGGGCGCCTCGCGGCAGAGCATGCACAGTTGAGGGCGCTACTAGCTGCCCGTGGGTGCCGCCGGAGCGGCCGCACCTGGCAGTGCGGGAGCTGGCGGGAAGGCCCCCGGCACCGGGAGACCACCGGGCAGAGCCGGCAGACCAGCCGGCAGACCACCGGGAACCGGAAGCCCACCAGGCACCGGGAGACCACCGGGCAGTGCCGGCAGTCCAGCCGGCAGTCCAGCCGGTACCGGAAGCCCACCAGGAATCGGAAGGCCGCCAGGCACCGGGAGACCACCGGGTAGCCCAGCCGGCAGACCGCCCGGCACCGGCAAACCACCAGGCAGAGCCGGCAGGCCAGCCGGTACCGGAAGGCCACCGGGCAGAGCCGGCAGACCAGCCGGCAGACCAGCCGGAACCGGAAGGCCAGCCGGCAACGCCGGCAGACCAGCCGGCAGACCAGCCGGAACCGGAAGGCCACCCGGCAACGCCGGCAGACCAGCCGGCAAACCACCCGGAACCGGCAAACCACCCGGCACCGGAAGCCCGCCAGGCACGGAGGGCACCCCAGGCACCGGCGGGGCGGGCGGCTCAGGTGCGGCCGGCAGATCCTTGGCCCGGTCCGAGCCGGTCACGTCCGAGCCGGTCACCTCCGAGGCGGTCACGTCCGAGCCGGTCACGTCCGAGCCGGCCAATCTGTCTGCCACCGGCGCCGCCGGCGGCAAGGCCTGCGCGGCCGCCGCGGCCGGAGCGGCGGGTACCGCCGGCAGCCCACCAGGCAGCGCGGGCCCCGCCGGCAACCCAGCGGGAAGCCCCCCGGGCAGGGCGGGCGCCGCCGGCAACCCAGCCGGCAACCCAGCGGGAAGCCCCCCGGGCAGAGCCGGCGCGGCCGGCAACCCAGCCGGCAGAGCGGGCGCGGCCGGCAACCCAGCCGGCAACCCAGCCGGCAGAGCCGGCGCGGCCGGCAACCCAGCCGGCGGACCGCCAGGCACCGCCGGTGGACCACCGGGCACCGCCGGCAGACCACCAGGAACAGCGGGCAGCCCACCGGGAGCCGCGGGCAGACCAGCCGGCAGACCGCCAGGCACCGCCGGCAGGCCGCCGGGAACCGCGGGCAGACCACCGGGAACGGCGGGCAGTCCGCCCGGGACGGCCGGCAGACCGGCCGGAACGCCGGCCGGCAAGCCTGGGTCCGGAGCGATCGGCGCCGGTGGCAGCACCGACGGGGGGCTGGCCTCGACCGGCGGGGCCGGCGCGACGGACGGCGACGGCAGCGCGGGCAGCGGGTCTGCGCCGGCCGGCGACGCGGGTAGCTGCGCGTCCGCCGGTGGCGATCCGGCGTCCGCGGGCAGGTAACCCGAGTCCGGTGTCGAGCCGCTGGCCGAGTCCGGCGAGGAGCTCGCGTCCGGCGTCGAGCCCGGGTCCGGCGTCGAGCCGGCGTCCGGGGAGGAGTTCGCGTCCGGCGAGGCACCGGCGTCCGCGCCAGGCGGGGTCGGCTGTGAGTCAGCCTTAGGCAGCACCGCCGTCGTCGACACGTTGCTGGCCAGTTCGCCGGACGCTGTCGTCCCGTGGTCCGAGGCGCCCGCGAACCGGGCACCGGCCACCGCGAGCACCATCGCACCGACCAGGCCGGCCACCACCAGCGCGTGCCGGCGCTGCAGCAGGGCACCGCTGTCCGGAGCCATCCTCGGCAGCACGCCCCGGCCCCGGTCCCGGCGGTTCCTGGTCAGCTCCCGGCGCCGCGCCCGCAGCCGTGCCGCACGTCGTTCCCGCATCAGGACCCCTCCCCCGACCAGGTCCCCGTGCGGGCCGGCGTCACCTTCGACTCAGGCAAGTTCCGGTGATCCGTGCCGCCTAGCGGTTCGTGCCAATCGACCGCGACACAGTGTGAAGTCACATAAGCCACAGCA
>DASYLM010000046.1:0-3099 GCA_036009565.1 Pseudonocardia sp.
CGGGATCAGCCCTGGTGTCGATCTCGGCGCAAGCCCGCCTCCCGACCCGACCCGCCCGGTCGGATCCGAGCCGGACCGGCCGGAGCCGGCCCGGAGCCGGCCAGGAGCCGGACTGGAGCCGGCCCGGAGCCGGACTGGAACGGACCCGGACTGTAGCCGGCCCGGGGGCCGGACTGAGTGGACCCGGAACGGACTCGGACTGGAGCCGGCCCGGGGGCCGGACTGAGTGGACCCGGAACGGACTCGGACTGGAGCCGGCCCGGGGGCTGGACTGGAGCCGGCCCGGGGGCTGGACTGGAGCGGGACTGGGGCCGGATCCGAGCCGGACCGGAGCCGGTCCGGCCTGGAGCGGCCCGGAACGGACCTGAACCGGCTCCGCGACTCAGCCGGCCGCTTCCTCGGCGATGACGTCCTTGGCCACCCGGAACGCCGCGTTGGCCGCCGGCACGCCGCAGTAGATCGCGGTCTGCATCAGGACCTCGGCGATCTCGTCACTGCTCAACCCGTTGCGCAGCGCGCCCCGCACGTGCAGGGCCAGTTCGTCGTGGTGCCCGCCGGCGACCAGGGCGGTCAAGGTGATCACGCTGCGGGTCCGGCGGTCCAGTCCGGGACGGCCCCAGATACCGCCCCAGGCGTACTTGGTGATCATCTCTTGGAAGTCCGACGTGAACCCGTCCGCATTGGCCAGTGCCGCGTCCACGTGCTTCGGGCCCAGTACCTCGCGGCGGACCGCGAGTCCGACCTGGTCAAGCTCCATGTGCATTCCCTCCGATGTGCCGTTGGTAGCGGGCCAGCGTGCGGTCCACGAACTCCGGTGCGGCGCCCAGGTAACCGGCCGGGTCGTCCAGCCCGTGCTCGGCGAGCAGCGCCGGCAGCCGACCGCCCAGTGCCGCCTCGCGCACGGCGGCCGCCGCTCCGGTGCCCAACTCCGGGCGCAGCGCCCCGGCCAGCCGCTCGGCCAGCAGCGCGCCCTCGCCCCGGCGCACCGTCGCGGCCATCGCCGCCGGGTCCGGCCGCAGGTCGCCGAGCAGTCGCGCGGTGCCCGCCGCCGCCCCGCCGGCGAGCCGCAGCAACGCCCGCCACGGCTGCCACTCGGCGTGCCAGGCACCGGCTGGGCGCTCGTTCTCCGCGAGCAGTGCGAGGTGCAGGCCGGCCAACGCCCCGGGTGCCTCGCGGGCGGCGGCCACCACGAGCGCCGCGGTCACCGGGTTGCGCTTCTGTGGCATCGCCGACGACTCGCCGCCCGGGTCACCGGCCCGCTCGCCGAGCTCGGTCTGCGCCAGCACGGTGACGTCCAGCGCGGCCTTGCCACACGCCCCGGTCGCCAGTGCGAGCGCGCCGGCCAACTCGGCGACCGGGGTGCGCACGGTGTGCCACGGCGTCTCGCGCGCGGTGAGCCCGCACTCGGCGGCAAAGGCCTCCGCCACCGCCACCCTCGGGCCATCCAGCGCCGCGAGGGTGCCGGCGGCGCCACCGAGCTGCGCGGGCAACTTGGCGCGGACCTGCCGGCAGCGCTCGTCGGCGTCCAGCAACCCGGACAACCAGCCGGCCACCTTGACCCCGAACGTGGTGGGCACCGCGTGCTGGGTCAACGTGCGCCCGGCCAGCACGGTCTCGCGGTGCTCGGCGGCGAGCCGCGCGGCCGCCTCGGTAGCGCCGGCCAGACCGGGGAGCACCGCGTCGGAGAGCACGGCGGCGGACACCGTCATGAACGCGGTGTCCAGGACGTCCTGGCTGGTGGTGCCCCGGTGCACCCACTCGACGGCGTCCGGGTCGGCGGCGGCCACCGCCTCGCGCAGCTCGCGTACCAGCGGGATCACCGGGTTGCCGCCGGAGCGGGCGGCCAGCGCGAGCGCGCGCGGGTCGATGCTGAGCTCGGCGGCCACCCGGGTGATCACCTCGGCGGCCCGGACCGGCGCGAGTCCGGTGCTGGCCAGGGCACGGGCCAACGCGGACTCGGCGCTGAGCATCGCGCGGATCAGTGCACCGTCCCCGGTGCGGGCTTCGGCCACGCTGCCCGCCCAGATCGGGGCGAGCAGACCCTGGTCAGACTCAGGCTGCACGGTTTCCCACCGTAGCGGGGCCCCCCGGGGCAGACGGAGTTGCGCCGCTGGCACCGGAGTTGCGGGCGGCTGAGTATTCTGTCCCCGCAACGCCGGCGTAGCCCAACGGCAGAGGCGCGGTCTTTAGGTGGCCGTCAGTGCGGGTTCGAATCCCGCCGCCGGCACCAGGAGTGCCCTGCCCGGCTGGGCTAGATCGTGTCCGGTGGATCTATGGCGAGCTGCGCGGTGATCCAGGTGGATGCATCGCAAGGCTTGTGTCGTCCTCGGATTGGCCGATACCGCTGTTGTGTCGGCCGCGACGACAACGCCGCGAGGCGCAGCTTGGGCGCCGCGAAGTCGGCTGGATGAGCCGCGGGACACGCTCTAGACGGACAGGTCTTTGCGCAGCTTGGCGACGTGCCCGGTAGCCCGCACGTTGTACTGGGCGAGCTCGATGTTGCCGTCCGCGCCGATCACGAACGTCGAGCGGATCACCCCCGTCACGGTCTTGCCGTACATCTGCTTCTCGCCGAACGCGCCGTACTCGATGAGCACCGTCTTGTCCGGGTCGGAGACCAGCGGGAAGGTCAGGCCTTCGGCGTCGCGGAACTTAGCCAGCTTCGCCGGCTTGTCCGGGGGAGATGCCGATGACGTCCAGGCCGGCTCCGTTGAGCTCGGCCAGGCTGTCCCGGAAGTCGCAGGCCTGCTTCGTGCAACCGGGCGTGCTGGCCGCCGGGTAGGCGTAGAGGACGACGCGGCGACCGCGGTAGTCGGCCAGGGATACTGGGTTGCCGTCGGCATCGGGCAGCGTGAAAGTCGGCGCCGGGTCGCCGGGCTTGAGGCGGGAGGTCATGCCCCGACGCTACCGCTCCCGCTGGTCAGCCGGCCGAGGGGTCGCGGACCTGCTCCCCGCGGCCTGGACGCGGTCGGCCCACCCGGCCCGGCGGCCGGCGATTGATCAACTCAACGTGGTTCTGGTTTCCACCTTGATCAAAAGAGAACCACGTTGAGCTCGACGACGGAACTCGGACGGCGGCGCCCGCCGGTCAGCTGGTCG
>DASYLM010000047.1:0-2813 GCA_036009565.1 Pseudonocardia sp.
GTAGCCGAGCGCGGCCAGCCCTGGCAGGCCGGCCGGGGTCACCGCGACGGCCAGCGCCGCCCCGATCTCGTGCGGCCCCTCCACGAACCAGGACAACGCGAACAGCGGGACCGGGGGCACCACCGACATCCACAGCATCAACCGCAGCGGGTCATCGCACTCGGCCTTGCGGCTGCACAGGTTGCCCAGCGCCCAACCCAGGGCGCCGAGCAGGCAGAGTCCGAGCGGCAGCAGCGGCGCCACCTGCGAGCGGGCCGCCGCGATGACAACCAGCCCGGCGACAGCGGCGCCGATCCCGATCGACTGCCGGCGGCTCAACCGCTCGCGCAGCAGCACGGCGCCGAGCAACACGGTGAACGGGGCGGACGCCTGCAGCACCAGGGAGGCGAGCCCGGTCGGCAGTCCGTTGGCCATCGACAGGAACAGGAAAGCGAACTGCACGGTGCCGAAGCCGACGCCGTAACCGATCAGCCAGCGCCAGCGCATCTTCGGCGGCCGCACGAACAGCACCGTCGGGATCGCCAGCACCAGGAACCGCGCCGAGGCCAGCAGCAGCGGCGGGAAGTGGTCGAGTCCGTAGTGGATGGCCAGGAAGTTGGCGCCCCACAGGGCGGCGACCACGACCGCGAGCATCCGATCTCTGAACGTCACAGGTCCAACGTCCGCGCTGACGACTCAAAAGACAATCAATATTATCTCCGGATACTGTTTAGTATCTCTTCATGGATGTCCGTCGGCTGCGCGTGCTGCGTGAGTTCGCCGATCGGGGCTCGGTGGCGGCGGTGGCCGAGGCGCTGTCATTCACCCCGTCCGCCATCTCCCAGCAGCTCCGGGCGCTTCAGGACGAGGTCGGGCTCGCGTTGACCGAGCCGGTCGGCCGCGGCCTGCGGCTCACCGAGGCCGGTCGCGAGCTGGCCGGGCACGCGGACACCGTGCTGGCCGCGCTCGCGGGCGCGGACGCCGCCGTCGAGAGCTACCGCTCCGAGCCGAGGGGGGTGGTCCGGGTGGCGATGTTCCAGTCCGCCGCCCGGTTGCTGCTACCGGGCCTGCTGCGCAGGGTGGCCGAGTTGCCCGAGGTCGAGCCGCGGTTCACCGACATCGACATGACCCCGCCCGAGGTCCCCGGGCTGGCGGCCGACTTCTGCCTGGTGGTCGCGCACCGCGACGAACACGCTCCGGCGTTCGCCACCGACCGCTGGGAGGTCACCCACCTGCTGCGGGAACCGCTGGACGTGGTGCTGCCGCCGGGGCACCGGTTGGCCCGTCGCCGCCGGCTGCGGCTGGTCGACCTGGCCGAGGAGTCGTGGATCAGCGTCCAGGAGGGGTTCCCGGTGGACGACGTACTCCGCTCCATCGCCCTGCGCACCGGCACCGAGCCCCGGATCGTGCAGCGGATCAACGACTTCGGCGTCACCGAGGAGCTGGTGGCCGCCGGGCACGGCATTGCCCTGCTGCCGAGGTACTCCACCGATGACCGGGGCGGGCGGCGGCTGGTGCGGCGGCCACTCTCCGGGGTTCGCGCGGCCCGGCTGGTCGAGGTGATCGCCCGGCGCAGCGTGCTGGTGCGGCCCGCGGTGCGCGCGGTGCTGGACGCGCTGCGCGCCGAGGCGGACCGGGTGCGGGCGGAGAACTGATGAGCGAACCGATCTCACCAGGCGACCCGGACCCGTTCCTCTACCTGCCGCTGGCGGACGCCAGGTCGGTCCTCGCGCCGGACGGCTCTGTGGTGCACGAGCTGCCCAGGGTGACCGGCCACCCCGGCGGCGGGATGGCGCACTGCAGCTTCCCGCCGGGTGCGGTGTCGCGGCCGATCCGGCACCGCACGGTGGACGAGGTGTGGTTCGTGCTGGCCGGTGGCGCGGAGTTCTGGCGCGCCTCGGGCGGGCGGGAGGATGTGCGGCTGCTGCGGCCGGACGACAGCCTGCGGATCACCGCCGGGTCGCGGTTCCAGTTCCGCACCGTCGGGTCGGAGCCGTTCCGGGCGTTGCTGCTGACCGTTCCGGAGTGGCCGGGCGACGACGAAGCGGTGTTCGTCGAGCAGGGGCGCTGGCCGGCCTAGTTCGCCGCCACAGCTGACCGCCGCAGCTGGCCGGCCTAGTTCGCGCCGCAGCTGGCCCGTCTAGTTCGCCGCCACAGCTGGGCCGTCGCAGCTGGCCGGCCTAGCTGCCGCCGGACCGGTAGCGCTCCGCATACCGCGCGGCCGCCGCCGCGCGCTCGTCGGCGTGCAACGCGTCCCGCGCCGCCTGTGCCGCGCCCACCGGGTAGCCGGCCTTCAGTACCCGACGCTCGACCGACTCGTCCATGAAGTACAACGCGTACTGCAGCCCCACCAACCAGCCCAGCAGGATCGCGGCCAGCCGGATCCACAGTGGACCGGGCACCAGCAGCAGAACCGGCACCGCAACCGGAACCATCTGCACGAACGACCGGACGAACTGCCGCGGCCGCCAACCGTCCCGGGTCGCGTCCTGGAACACCCATTCCCGGTACCGAGGTGGCAGGCCGCCGCCCACCGCGTACCAGAGCCAGCGCGCCGGGCCTGGCCGTCTGGGTGTCACCTGTCCACCATAGGCGCTGACCACGGTGTGTTCGGCGCGACCGATGCCGTCGGCACCCGGTGGCAGACACCGGCGCGCACTCCCAACCGGCACCGGACGGCCACCGGTTAGAGTGCGCGGCATGTCAGACACCGGCGCGGCAACCGAGGGACCCGAGTCGCGGAGCGCTGACCGAGACACTGACCGAGACACCGACCGCGCTACGGCCCCAGCCACCGGGCGGCCCGTCGATCGCGCCCGGCGCGGCGAGCTGAG
>DASYLM010000048.1:0-1945 GCA_036009565.1 Pseudonocardia sp.
AGAGAACCCTAGGCGGCCGCGGCGGCGCTGCCGAGGCCCGCCGGCCGAAGTCTTGCCGGCGCTGAACCCCAGCAGCGCTTGCGCTCGCGGCCCCATCGTGCTCGGCGACCGTGCTGGACGACCGTGCTCGACGACGCTGAGGCGGGCGAAGTGCCGGACGCCGGGGCGCACCGAACAGGACCGGGGACTACCTGCCACTCTATTTGTGGCGGTCCCTGCCCCCGCTACGCAAAATGCAGCAGGTAATGGGCTCAGTTGCCGGCAACAGCGGTCGGGTCGACCACCACAAAAGACACGTAGTGATCGCCCGTGTAGTACACCTCACGGGTCTGGCCGGTAATCAACCGCCGGGTGCCGCGGTCCCGGGAACCCGGCGTCGGCACGGTGTACTCGTGGTAGTAGCCGCGGGTGTGTGCCGGCAGCAGGTGCTCGGCGTTGTTGAACACGATGCCGTCCCGCGAGTAGGTCAACTTCCCGCCGGTCTGGATGGTCCGCCACACCTGGGCGACCTGCACGGGCAGCGCACACAGCGAGCGCACCGGCAGGTGGGACTCCGTCGCCCCCGGGGCGCTCGCCGACGGCGCGGGACAGCCGGCCGGCGCGGCCGAGGCCGCACTCGGCCCGGCGAGCGACTGGGCGGTGGAGGTAGCGGTACCGGCCGAGCACCCGACCAGCAGCGCGCCCACCAACCCGAGCAGGCCGACCAGCCAGGTCAGCCGCCGCCCCGGTCGTCGACGGAGCCGCCGACCCAGCCGTCGGCCCGGCGCCCGACTCGGCGGCCGGCCCCGGGACCGGCGATCAGCACGGGACACCCGGTCAGCTCCCCGGGCGATCGCCCCGGGCGCCGCGGCAGCGGGCCCACCAGCCGTCCACCTTGTCCGAGGCCAGGTCGGCGAGCACGGCGACCCCACCGCACAGCGGCAGCAACACCACGATGGCCAGCACGACCTGGAACGGGAACGCCAACTGCGTGATCCAGAGTTCGACCGAATCCCACCAGTCGGCCAGCGAACGCAACACGCCCCACAGGGTAGACCGACGCCCCGCGTACTACCGTCGAGGCCATGTTCGCCGTCTATGCAGCCGAGCCCAACCGTGACGACCCGATCGCCTCCCTCACCGTCGGGGACCGCCCGGAGCCCGAGGTACCGGACGGCTGGGTGGCCGTCGACGTCACCGCGGCCAGCCTGAACATGCACGACATCTGGACCCTGCGCGGCGTCGGCATCAAGCCGGAACAGTTCCCGATGATCCTGGGCTGCGACGGGGCCGGCACGCTCTCCGACGGCACCGAGGTCGTGCTGCACTCGGTCATCAGCGACCCGAGCTGGACCGGCGACGAGACGCTCGACCCGCGCCGCAGCCTGCTCACCGAGAAACACCAGGGCAGCTTCGCCGACACCGTGGTGGTGCCCGCACGCAACGCGGTACCCAAGCCGGCCGGACTGTCCGCCGTGCGCGCCGCCGGCATGGGCACCGCGTGGCTGACCGCCTACCGGATGCTGTTCACCAAGTCCGGACTGCGCCCCGGGCAGACCATGCTCGTGCAGGGCGCCTCGGGCGGGGTGTCCACCGCGTTGATCCAACTGGGGCGCGCGGCCGGGCTGCGGGTCTGGGTGACCGGCCGCGGCGACGACAAGCGGGCGCTCGCCGAGAAGCTGGGCGCGCACGCCACCTTCGCCTCCGGCGAGCGGCTGCCGGAGAAGGTCGACGGGGTCTTCGAGACCGTCGGCGAGGCGACCTGGAGCCACTCCCTGCGCGCCCTGAAGCCGGGTGGCGTGATCGTCTGCTCCGGCTCGACCAGCGGCCCGAACCCGCCCGCTGACCTGCAGCGGCTGTTCTTCCTGCAGCTTCGTGTGATCGGTTCCACAATGGGAACTCTCGACGAGCTGCGCGACCTGCTGGCGTTCGTGGACACCGCCGCAATCGTCCCCGAGGTGGGGCT
>DASYLM010000049.1:0-2954 GCA_036009565.1 Pseudonocardia sp.
GGGACCGTGCTTCTCGTTGAGCCAGAGCTCGAGCTCGGCACCCGCGGTGCGGTTCTTGATCTCGTTGAGGAACGGGATGCTGCGTTCGATCAGATCCTCGGCGGTGGCTCCCACGGTGTGCCTCCTCGGGCGGGGGTCGTCGCCGTGCCACCCGCCGCCGGCTGGTCCTGGGGGGCTACTCGGCCATGACCATCGCCGACATCGCCTCCGACGCCGGGGTGTCCCGCCCTACGATCTACCGGCGCTGGGCAGGCAAGCTGGAGCTGACCATCGATGCACTCGACTACGGGTTCCGCGCCCAGGGCGACACCTACCCGAACCCGCGCCTCGAGGAGCTGTCGCCCCTCGAGGCGTTCACCGAAGCCGTCCGCCGGGTCGACCCGTGCTACTTCAACCCGGATGCCATGGTGCTGATGGGCAACTTCATGGCCGAGACCATCCGCACCCCGGAACTGCTCGCGGTCGTGGTCGAGCACGCGGTCGAACCCAGGGTGAAGCTGGTCGAAGGCGTGCTGGCGAACCTGCGGGAACGCGGCGAGGTGCGTGCCGACGTCGACGTCCACACGATCGCCACCATGTGCTTCGGCAGCTACTACGCCGCGTTCCTGCGTGCCGAGGAGGATCGCGGACACCTCGCTGAGCAGGTGGTCAACGTACTGTGGCCGCATCGCCACGTCCCCCGCCCGGCCCTCCCCGGCCCCGGACGGGGGCTGACCTAGAACGGGCCGGTGGGGCCCGCCGCCCGGCTCAGAGGTTGACCGCGCGCAGCATCGCGTCGGCGTAACGGGCGCCGGCGACCGGCAGCTTGAGCTCGTCCAGCTCGGCGTCGGTGAGCTGGATGTCCGCCGCCGCCAGATTCTCCTCGAGCGTGGTGCGCCGCTTGGTACCGGGGATCGGCACGATGTCCTGGCCCTGGTGCAGCAGCCACGCCAGGGCCAACTGGGCGGCGGTCACACCCTTGGCGGCGGCCAGCTCGCGGACCGCATCGGCGGCCTTGGTGTTCTGGTCGAAGTGCTCGCCCTGGAACCGGGGGTCGTTGCGGCGGTAGTCGTGGGCCGGGTACTCCTCGGCGCGCACCGCGGTACCGGTCAGGAAGCCCCGGCCGAGCGGCGAATAGGCCACCAGCCCGATGCCCAGCTCGCGGAGCGCCGGAAGCACCTCGTCGTCGAGGCCCCGTTCCCACAGCGAATACTCGGACTGCAGCGCGGAGACCGGGAAGGTCGTGTGCGCCCGCCGAATGGTGGCCGCCGCGGCCTCGGACAGCCCGAAGTAGCGCACCTTGCCTGCCTCGATCAGCTCGCCGACCGCCCCGGCGACGTCCTCGATCGGCACCTCGGGGTCCACCCGGTGCTGGTAGAGCAGGTCCACATAGTCGGTTCCCAGCCGGCGCAGCGACTTCTCGGTCACCTCACGGATGTGCTCCGGGCGGCTGTTCAACCCGTGCCGCTGCCCGTTCTCGTCCAGGTCGTGGCCGAACTTGGTGGCGATCACCGCCTGCTCCCGCCGGCCGGCCAGCGCCCGGCCGAGCAGCTCCTCGTTGGTCCACGGTCCGTACACCTCGGCGGTGTCGAAGAAGTCGCAGCCCAGCTCCAGTGCGCGGTGCACGGTCGCCACCGACTCCACGTCGTTCGGCTCGCCGTACGCGAAGCTCATGCCCATGCAACCCAGGCCGAGCGCCGACACCGCGAGGCCCTGCCGTCCCAGTACGCGTTTCTCCATGGACCCAGCTTCCCTCTTGGAGCGCACTCCAGGTCAAGCTGGGGGGCGAGCGGTCGGGCAGGCGCGGGCGTGGGGTGCTAAAGATCAACGCAACCTCAGCAGGCTTTGATCATGAGAAGAACCCGGCCGCGGTTGAACTCGGCGGGAGTGTCGAGCACGACCGAAAGCTCGTCCAACGCGGTGCGCGCGATGGCTGTGAGCGAGGTCTCCGCCGGTGATGGAAGGTTCGTTGCCCGGCCGGCGACTACCTCTGCGCACTCGTGCTCGCGGGTGCATCCGAGACAGCAGCTGAGGAAAAGAAATGGCCACCACATTCGGTGCGGCACCCTACGGGACCACCAGGGTTGTCGATCATGTAACTAGCCGCAAGCTCGGTGCCGAGCTGATCGGGACGTTCTTCCTCGTTTTCACCGTCGGCGCCAGCGTGCGCGGCGGCAGCACGCTTGCCCCGTTGGCCATCGGCGCCGCTCTGATGGTGATGATCTACGCCGGAGGGCACATCTCCGGTGGACACTACAACCCCGCGGTGACCATGGCGGCGCTGGTGCGGGGCCGGATCGGCGGCGGTGAAGCCGTCGGGTACTGGATCTCGCAGTTCGTTGCCGGTGTGCTGGCGGCGCTGGTTGTGCGCGCGGTCGTCGCTCCGGGTTCGGCTACGACCCTGGCGTTGTCCGGTCACGCACTGGTGGCCGCGTTCGTGGTGGAGCTGCTGTTCACCTTCGCCCTGGCCTATGTGGTGCTGAACGTCGCCACCAGCAAGGACCACCCGGACAACTCCTTCTACGGGTTGGCGATCGGGTTCACCGTGATGGTCGGTGCGGTGGCCGTCGGTGGGATCTCCGGTGGCGCGTTCAACCCGGCTGTGGTGCTCGGCGGCGCGGTCATGGGCCTGTTCCCCTGGACGGCGCTGATCTACCTGGTTGCCGAGCTGCTCGCCGGTGTCGCCGCCGGGCTCGCGTTCCGGGCGCTCAACCCCACCGACAAGTAGACCCGCCCACCTTAGGAGGCACGATCATGACCAGCACGCAACCCAAGCCGACGACGACGGATGCCGGTATCCCGGTGGCGAGCGATGAGCTCTCGCTGACTGTGGGCCCCGATGGTCCGATTCTGTTGAACGATCATTATTTGATCGAGCAGATGGCGAACTTCAACCGGGAGCGGATCCCGGAGCGTCAGCCGCACGCCAAGGGCGGTGGCGCGTTCGGCCACTTCGAGGTGACCGGCGACGTCAG
>DASYLM010000050.1:0-21734 GCA_036009565.1 Pseudonocardia sp.
TCGAGCCGAGCGGCCGGCACGGCGGGCTGAGCCCGGATCTCCGGCCGAGTACTAGCGGTGACCTCGGTGACCTGGGTGACTTCGGTGACCTCGGCTCACCCGTCGACGCGGCCCCGGACCCTCTCCTGGACCGCCAGCTGCCGGCCAGGTGGTCCGACAGCGGTCGGCACGCGGTGGCGAACCCGGAGAGCGCCGGACGGTCCCGGTCGGGCGCGGAGCGGTCGCGCCCGGCCCCCCGGCTCCGGCCGGTCGAGGAGCTGCCACCGGTCGGTGAGTTCGAGCGCGCCGTCGGCTTCCGGGCGGCCTGGGACTTCCAGTCGGACACCGAGCCGCATCCGGTGGACGACCTGTGGCCCGTCGAGGACCTCCGGCCACTCGAAGATCTCCAACCCGAGCAGGACTCCCCGCAGGGCGGGCACCTGTCCCCGGTCGACGCCAGCCAGATGCACCCGGGCCTGCCGCCGGTGTCGTTCTGGTCGTCGGCCGAGGACCACGAGCAGGCCGCGGCTTCCCAGCCAGCCGCGGCCTTCCACCCGGCGTCGGACTGGAAGGCGAGCCGCGGCTTCGAGCTGGCGGCCGCCGAGTACCAGCCGGCGGTGGAGGCCGAGCCGGCCCCCGGTGTCGATCCGATCCCCGGTGTCGAGCCGATTCCCGGTGTCGAGCCGATCGGCGGTGTCGAGCCGCTTGCCGGTCTCGAGTCGACTGCCGAGTTCCAGGCGGCCATCGCGGAGCCGACTCCCGGTGTCGAGCCGACTGCCGGTGTCGAGCCGCTTTCCGGTGTCGAGCCGACTGCCGGTGTCGAGCCGACTGCCGGTTTCGAGCCGACCGCCGGGTTCGAGGCCGCAGTCGCGGAGTCGACCGCCGGGTTCGAGGCCGCAGTCGATCTCGCGGAGCCGGCCGCCGGTGCCGAACCGACCGTGGGACCGACCGACGCCTCGGCCTTCCATCCGGCATCGGATTGGAAGGCGAGCAGGGGCTTCGAGCTGGCGGCCGGTGAGTTCGAGCCGACCGCGGGTTTCGAGCCGTCGGCGGGAGGCTTCAACTCGGCGTCGCGCTACGAGCCGGACGACGACTTCCACCTGTCCGGTCCGCTCGAACTGGCCAGCATCCGGCCGGCCGCCGACCTCGGCGCCACCACCGTGTTCCACCCGGACACGGCGCCGCGGTCGCATGAAGAGACCGCGCAGGTCACCGAGCTCGAGCCGCGCGCCGGGCATCGCAGGGCCCGGCCGAGGCCGGAGCGGGCCGGGGTCCGGCGGATGTTCTCCGGCCGCCCCGGCACCCGGATGATCGTCCTGGTCATGGGTGCCGTGGTCGGGCTGGTCCTCGGGATCACCGCGCTGATCGGCTTCGGGAAGTCGCTCTGGTCGACGCCGGACAACGATGTCGACACCTCGCACAATGCCGCCCCGACGCCCCCGCCGCTGGCCTCGCCGCCGCTCGCGTCACCGACGGACCCGGCCGCCCAGGCGCGGGACCGGGCCAAGAAGCAGGCCGACGCCGCGAAGCGGGCCGCGCAGAACGCGGGAGCCGGGTCCGGCAGCTCGGTGTTGTCACTGGCCAACTGCACCAAGCGGGTCAGCAGTGCGGCGAGCTTCCAACAGGCCGTGGCCGCCGCCGCGCCGGGCCAGAAGATCTGCGCGACCGGCAACATGGGTGGCAGTCGGCTGCAGGTGTCGCGCTCCGGCACCCCGGCCGCGCCGATCACCGTGGTCGGCAACGGGTCCACCCCGGTCAAGGGCATCACCGTCGACGGCAGCAATGTCGTGGTGGCCGGCTTCAGCGCGGTCAACGCGGAGGCCCCCGGCATCGAACTGACCGGCAACAACATCACGGTTCGGAACAACACGGTCAAGCACCCGACCGGCGGTGACTTCGACGGCCTGCGGTTCTTCGGCAGCAACCTGAAGATCCTGGACAACACGATCAGTGACATCAGCCCGGACGGCAGCGGGGCGCACGCCGACTGCATGCAGAGCTACGCCACCGACGCGCAGAGCCCGGCCAGCCAGAACGTGCTCATCGACGGCAACAGGTGCGAGCGGATCGACAACCAGTGCCTGATCGCCGAGGGCCCGAACAGCAGCGCCGGCGACGGCAGTGGCCAGGGCCGCAGCGCCAACATCACCTTCACCGACAACTTCTGCGACGTGAACGCGTCCCAGGCCGTGCAGATCGACGACATCCAGAACGTCAAGGTCACCGGCAACACCGTCACCGGCAAGCCGGACAAGGCGTTCTCGTTCCAGAACAGGTCGACCGGTGCGGTCGTTGCGGCCAACAAGATCGCCGCCGGGATCGGCTACCAGGTCGGCATGGACGCCAGCTCGCTGGTCGGCTACAAGGGCCCCTCGGTCGGCGGCGAGCCGTAAACGGCGATCCCCGCAGACGCTTCCCCTCCAGACGCAGTAGTGGCGAGTAGCGCCGGCGGCCGGTCCCCACACCGCCGCCGGCGCTGCGCATTCCCCACGGCAGCGTTCGCACAGCCGCATCGCCACAGCCGCATCGCCACAGCCGTATTCGCCACAGCGCTAGCCGCAGACGGCGCCCTCGGCGGCGGAGCTGACCAGCTTTGCGTACTTGCCCAGCACACCGCCCCGGATCGCCGGCGGCGGCGCCTGCCAGTCCGCGCGGCGGCGCTCCAGCTCGTCGGCGGGCACGTCCAGGTTCAGCTCGCGGCTGTTCATGTCCAGGGTGATCGAGTCGCCGTCCTCGATCAGCCCGATCGGCCCGCCGTCGGTGGCCTCCGGGGCGATGTGCCCGATGCACAGCCCGGTGGTGGCGCCGGAGAAGCGGCCGTCGGTGATCAGCAGTACGTCCTTGCCCAGCCCGGCACCCTTGATCATCCCGGTGACCGCGAGCATCTCGCGCATGCCCGGCCCGCCGCGCGGCCCCTCGTAGCGGATCACCACGACGTCGCCGGCCACCACGGTGCCGTCGGCCACCGCGTCCAGCGCACCCTGCTCCCGATCAAAGACCCGGGCCCGGCCGGTGAACACCGCCGAGTCGAACCCGGCGCTCTTCACCACCGCGCCGTCCGGCGCCAGCGAGCCGCGCAGGATGGTCAGCCCGCCGGTGGGGTGGATCGGGTTGTCCATCTTGTGCACGATCTTGCCGTCCAGGTCCGGCGGGGCCAGCTCGGCGAGGTTCTCCGCGACGGTCCGTCCGGTGACCGTCAGCGCGTCGCCGTGCAGCAGCCCCGCGTCCAGCAGCGCGCGCATCACCACCGGCACCCCGCCGACCTGGTCCACGCTGGCCATCACGTAGTTGCCGAACGGCTTGACGTCGGCGAGATGCGGCACCCGGTCGCCGATCCGGTTGACGTCGTCCAGGGTGAGGTTCACCTCGGCCTCGCGGGCGCTGGCCAGCAGGTGCAGCACCGCGTTGGTCGAGCCGCCGAAGGCCATCACCACCGCGATCGCGTTCTCGAACGCCTCCATGGTCAGGATCTGCCGCGCGGTGATGCCCCGCGCCAGCAGGTTCACCACCGCTTCCCCGGAGGCGCGGGCGATGCCGTCCCGGCGGCGGTCCACCGCGGGCGGGCTGGCCGACCCGGGCAGCGCCATGCCGAGTGCCTCGGCCGCGCTCGCCATGGTGTTGGCGGTGTACATGCCGCCGCAGGCGCCCTCACCGGGGCAGATCGCCCGCTCGATCTCGGTCAGCTCGTCCCGGGTGATCAGGCCCTTCAGGCACGCACCGACCGCCTCGAAGGCGTCGCTGATGTTCACCTCGCGGTCGCCGACCTTGCCGGGCATGATCGACCCGGCGTAGACGAACACGGCGGCCAGGTCGAGCCGGGCGGCGGCCATCAGCATGCCCGGCAGGCTCTTGTCACAGCCGGCCAGCAGCACGGTGCCGTCGAGCCGTTCGGCCATCACCACGGTCTCCACCGAGTCGGCGATGATCTCCCGGCTGACCAGCGAGTAGTGCATGCCGACGTGGCCCATCGAGATGCCGTCGGAGACCGAAATGGTGCCGAACTCCATCGGGAAGCCGCCGGCCCGGTGCACGCCCTCCTTGGCGGCCAGCCCGAGCCGCTGCAGCGACAGGTTGCACGGGGTGATCTCGTTCCAACTGGACGCGATGCCGATCTGCGGCTTGCTGAAGTCCTCGTCGCGCATGCCGACCGCCCGCAGCATGCCGCGGGCGGCGGTGCGCTCGATCCCGTCGGTGACGTCGCGGCTGCGCGGTTTGAGGTCGTGCGTGTTCGTCGGTACAGACATCTGGGCCTCTCGAGGGTGGATCGGGTGCGTTGTCGGGAGGACCAGTCTGCTCCCGTTGCCCGGTTTCGCTCGGCGGGCCACCGCGCGGCGGTCGACCGGCCCGGCACCGGGGAGGTTTCGCGACCGTGTGACCCCTCGCCGGGGGCCTGTCTCCGCACCTGGCCGGCGAGGTCAGCGACGCCGCTTTCCGCTGACCGGCGCCCCGGTGCCGGCCGGCCCGGCAGGCTTGGCAGACTTCGCCGGATGAGCGGCCGTGTGAGCGCAGCAGTCCCGAGCAGCCCCGCGCGACCCGTCGCCCGGCGGCCCGGCTGGCTCCGGTGCGGCCTGTTGGCCGGCGTCGGCACCCTGCTCCCGCTGCTGATCGCCGGCTGCGCCGCCCCGGTCGCCGCACCGGCCACCCCGCCGACCGATGCGGTGCCGACCCATGCCTTGCCGACCCATGCCGTGCCGATCGACGCCGCATTGGTCACCCAGCCCGGTGTCCGCCCCGCCGCGGCGCCGTTGCCCGTTGTCCCGCCGCCGGGCCCCAAGCAGGGGGGCCAGGCCCTGCCAGCCGGGGTACCGGTCCCGCCAGCCGGCACCGACCAGCTGGTCACCGTGCTGGTCCCGGCCGCGACCAGCACCTCCGGCACGCTGCGGGGCTGGCAGCGCGCTCCGGGCGGCGGTTGGAACAGCGTGCTCGGGCCGGTCCGGGTCCGGGTGGGCACCGATGGCGTCGGCACCGCGCGGGAGGGCGTCAACCGCACCCCGAGGGGGACGTTCACGCTGAGCCAGGCATTCGGTCGGCAGCCGAACCCGGGCACCGCACTGCCGTACCGACGGGTCGGCGGGAGCGACTGGTGGGTCAGCGACACGAAGAGCCCCGCGTACAACACGTTCCGCACCTGCGAGCCGGGGAGCTGCTCGTTCGACGAGGGTGCGGGGGAGAACCTGGGGCGTGCCGGGGCGAGCTACGACTACGCCATGGTGATCGGCTACAACACCGCCCCGGTGCGCCCGGGTGCCGGCTCGGCCTTCTTCGTCCACGTGGACGCCGGAGCGCCCTCGCAGGGCTGTGTGGAGGTACCCCGCGCCTCGGTGCTGTCCCTGATCCGGTGGCTGGCTCCCGCGCACAAGCCGCTGATCACCATCGGGCTCGGCTGAGCGGACCCGACCGGGCGAACGGGGCTGGCGCTCTCAGTGTTCTCTTCGGGGCTATCGGTAACCTCGGTACCCATGCGGATCGCCGAGGGGTTGCTGGCATTGTCGCTGGTCCTGCTCGTCTGCGCGGTGCCGGCCACAGTGCTCGCACTGCTGGTGCGCCGGGCCGGCCGGGCGGACCGGGCGGTGCGCCGCACGGTGCGGATCGGGGTTTCCGTCGCGGTCGTGCTGCTGGCGGCCCAGGCCCTGCTGGTGATCGGCGTCGAGACCGGCGTGCTCACCGGCCTCGATGACCCGGCGCTGAGCTGGTTCGTGGCACACCGCAGTGGGTGGGCCACCGGGTTCGCCATCGTGCTGGCCGCGCTCGGCGGCACCGCGGCGCTGACCGTGCTGACGGTCACCGCGATGCTGGTGCTGGTGTACCTGGGCCAGTGGCGCCGCGCGCTGCTCGTGGGCGGCACCGCGGCCGGTGCCGGGCTACTGGTGCTGGGGTTCAAGTATCTCTACGAGCGCCACCGGCCGCCGAGGCTGGACCAGGTGATCCACTACGGCGGCTACGCGCTCCCCTCGGGGCACTCGCTCGGCAGCGTGGTGGTGTTCGGGATGCTGACCGCGTCCCTGGTGCCCACATTGCGCGGCGCATCACGGGGGTGGCTGCTGCTCGGCGCCGTGGCGCTGGTGCTTCTGGTCGGGTGGAGCCGGGTGTACCTGGCCGCGCACTGGGTGACCGACGTACTGACCGGTTGGCTGCTCGGCGGTGCCTGGCTGGCCCTCGGCGTGACCGCGCTGGCGTTGCTTGCCAGGGTGCCGGAGGGCACGGCGGCGGGCACGTCGGCGGGCTCGGCGGCGGGCACGGCGGACACCGCCACGGGCCAGCCGGCCAACCGGTAGCCGGCGGCCCGCTACCGGCCGGTGCGGCCGCGGACGTCCCACACGAGTACGTCGTCACGCTGCCGGCCCGGCCCGAACAGGGCCTCCAGGGCGGCGCGCAGGGCGGGCTCGTTGCGGGGCATGGTGGTGACGCCGACCGGCAGCACCACCACGTCGGCCCGCCAGAATCCCAGGTCGGACTGCGCCCTGCCGCGTTCGGCCGCACCGATCGGCGGGACCTTCCCGGTGGCGGCGACGTCGGCGAGCAGCAGCGCGGTGCCCCGCCGCTCGGCGCCGTAGATACCCGTCCGGTCCGGGCCGCCCGGGCCGACGAAATAGCCCTCCACGAGCGGGAACGCCAGCCCGCTGACCACCTGCCAGTGCAGCGCCGCCGCTCCACCCGGGTCCGGCGGTGGCACGACGAGGACGGCGCTGCCGGGGCGGACGTACTCGCGCCAGTCGCCCGAGCTGAAGAATGTCGGCGTGGCGGCCCTGGATACGACGCCGAACCGCACCGGCAGGATGGGCACCACGGCCAGCGCGAGTGCGACGAACCACACCCGGCGCGAGGTCAGCCAGCCCAGCGGCGGCCAGCTCGGCCGGCGCGGCGCGCGGGTCAGCGCCCGGTCGCTGGCCAGCGCCAGCAGCACCCCGATGGCCGGCAGGCACGCCAGCGTCAGCCGGGCCTCGATCAGCGAGTCGAACAGGGGCAGCCGGGCCAGCGCCAACCAGGGACCGGGCACCCCGGTGGACCTCGTGTCGAGGTACAGCGGGTTGCCCAGCGACAGCGCGGCCAGCACCAGCAGGGTGATCGAGGCGAGCCGGGCCGGCACCTCCCGCCACAGCCAGACCATGGCGAGCAGGACCAGGAGCAGCAGCGCCCAGCCGAAGAAACTGTTCTGCTCGGTCGGGTTCGCCACCAGCTGGCCGGAGTGCAGCAGCTGGCCACCGATCGACTGCCGGGGCAGCTCGCCGAAGGATGCCAGGTCGTTGCCGGCCGGCCCGTGGACGAGCCCGTGATAGCTGGCCGGACCGGTGAACTGGACCCAGAGCGGGTACCCGACCAACAGCAGGCTCACCACCGCGGCCACACCCAGCCCGGTCAGCATCGAGCGGGCCGCCGCGAGCAGTGTGCGGGGCCGCACGGCGGCCCAGGCCAACGTCCACACCACCATTCCGGTCGCCATGATGAGCAGCGGCTCCTCGCCGATCAGCACCTGCCAGGCGAGCAGCACACCGAGCACCGCGCCGCGGCGCACCGCCTCCCGGCCCCCGCGCGCCTCGCGCAGCCGCAACAGCCAGCCGATGACCACCGGCAGCAGGAAGGTCGCGGTGAAGTTCGGGTGGGCGTGCGCGTGGGAGATCATCGGCGGCGCGAAGGCGGCGCACCCGCCGCCGATCGCCGCCGACCAGCGGGACCGCACGAGGTGCCGGGAGAACAGCCAGTACCAGGCGGTGGCGGTGGCGGCCAGCCCGCCGCTCAGCAGCACCGCCCAGGTGGCCGTGGGCCCCGCGAGCAGCGTCAGCGGGACCAGCGGCAGCACCAGCCCGGGCATCGCGGTGTTGCCCATCAGGTTGACCCCGACGGGGAAGTTCTGCAGCGTCGAGAACAATGTCGGGTGCCCGGCGGCCAGCGCGTCGGCCTGCACCGCGAAGAACCATTCGAACAGGTTCTGGTCCTCGCCGCTGTCCACCAGGTAGCCGTCGCCCAGGTGCAGCCACAGGTCGCGGTACAGGCCGAACGAGACGAGCAGGTACGCCAGCACGATCACCGCGTCGAGCACCCGGGGACGGGCCAGCAACGGCGCGTCGGCGGGTTCGGCGGTGTCGGGTGAGGGGCCGGTGCTCGGGGCCGGCGCGGCGTCGGCCCGAGTGGCCGCTGTCAGGCTGTTCGGCGGCATTGGCCGGCCAGTTTACCCCGCTCGGGCCGGCGGGCTGGCGCTCGGCCACCGCGCGGCCGCCAGCTGCCCGCTGAGCCGGAGCGCGGTGGCGGCGGCCAGCGACCGGGCCCGGCCGCGGGAGGTCCTGGGTCTGCTCGAGGCGGGGGGCCGGCCGGCTCTCAGGCAGCCCGGACCATGATGGCCGGATGACGGAACAGCCCCACCCCGGGCAGCGTCCCCGGCCGGTCCCGAGCGCGGTATCCCCGAGCGCGGTGTACCCGAGCGCGGTATCCCCGAGCTCGGTGTCCCGGCGTGCGCTGCTGCGCGGTGGGGCGGCGGCCGGCGCACTGCTCGGACTCGCCGCCTGCGCCCCCAGTGAGACCCCGGTGACCCCGGTGACCCCGGTGGCCCCGGTGCCGCCCGCCCCGCCGGCGAACCCGGTGCCCCCGGGAGGCGCCGCCCCGCCGGCCTCGTCCACGGCGGCCGCCGCACCCGCCGGCCCCGCCACCGAGCTGGTGCATGCGGACACCGGCCGCCCGGAGGTGGCGTTGACCTTCCACGGCGCCGGCGACCGGACCTTGGACCGCAAGGTGCTGGAGGCGCTGGCCAACGGTGGTGCGCACGTCACCGTGCTCGCCGTCGGCACCTGGCTGGCGCAGTACCCGGACGCCGCCAAGATGGTCACCGACCTGGGGCACGAGCTGGGGAACCACACCTGGTCGCACAAGACCATGAACAAGCTCAGCGTGACTGCCCAGCGCACCGAGATCGAGCGCTGCCGGGACCGGATCGCCGAGCTCACCGGCGGCCCCGGCGCGTTCTTCCGGCAGTCCGCCGCCCAGCACGCCACCCCCGAGCTGCTCAAGCTGGCCGGCGCGGCCGGTTACCGGCGGGTGCTGTCCTACGACGTCGACTCGCTGGACTGGACCGACCCCGGCGCCCCCACCGTGCGCGCCCAGCTGCGCAAGGCCACCGCCGGCAGCGTGGTGAGCATGCACCTGGGCCACCAGGGCACCCTCACCGCGATCCCGGAGATCCTGGCCGACCTGGACAGCCGGGGCCTGCGCCCGGTCAGCGCCAGCCAGCTGTTCGCGACCTGACCCGGCTCAGAACTTGCGGCCGAGCAGGCCGAGCAGCCGCGGGTGCGGGTCCGCCGCGCCGTCCCAGTCCGGCAACGGCGGGTCGAACAGGCCCAGCCCCTGCCACTGCTGGACGACCGGGGTGAACACCGCCAGCAGGTCCTCGGCGAGCTCCTCGGGTATCCGGTACCCAGCGCTGTCACCGCCGATACCGCTGGCCAGGTCCCAGCTGTGCACCGCGAGGTCCAGCGTCATCTGCCAGCCGTAGTTGGTGGCCCGGTCGTCGCCGTAGCTCAGGTGCACCGAGCGGTCCAGGACGCCCGGTTCGAGCCAGGCCCGCCGGGCCATGTCCGCGCCGGCCCGCCACGCCGCCACCGGGTCGCTGCCCAGCGGATCGCCGTCGAACCGGTCGCCGACCTCGGCGATGGTGGCCCCGCCCAGCAGCGCCGGCACCCAGAGCTGCTCGGTGACCAGGTGGCCGACCAGGTCGCGCACCGACCATTCGGCGCACGGCGTCGGGCTGGCCCAGCGATCCTCCGGTACGGCGCGGACCAGCCGGTCGAAGTCGGCCAGTGCGGCGCCGTGCGCGTCGAGCAGATCCATTGAGTGCCCCGTTCCCTCGTGGTGGCTGGACATGTTCTGGAGCCGTCGGTGTGCCCAGCGTGCCCGGTGGGCGCCTCGATGGCGCTGGCTATATCACTCTTCCGAGTGAACCAAGCGGCGTTCGGCCTGTCTGACGGGTCTCCGGGCGGCTCGCGAACCCCGGATAGGTCAACGGGCGTTAACCTCAGTGTCAGTCCCGTACCGTCCTCGGACTGTCGGCTTCTTGATTGAGGAGTAGACATGCGTCCAGATGGCTCCACCGGAGCAGCCGTCGGAGTGGATGGGCCCGCGACCTGGACCGGCCGGGGTGTGGCGCTCACCGAAGAGAACCGCGACCACGTCGTCGGGGTGCTCGAGGGGGTGCGGGCCGCACTCACCGGGCCGGATGCCCCGGATCCGTTCGACCTCGGCGACCACCGCGGCGCGCACGAGGCGCTGAGTGACTCCTGGGACCAGGTGTTCGCCGCGCTGACCAGCGCGGTGCGCGGCGACGAACCGGGCGACGCCGACCGCTACCTGGACCTGCTCAACGAGATCAAGCGGGCCGACGAGAACCTGCTCATCGCGGGGCTGCGGCACCGGGACGCCGCGTTCGGCCGGGTGCGCGACGCGCTGGCGATGCTCCGCGAGCCGAAGTCCACCGCCGCGCTGGTCGAGCAGGCCAGCATCGCGGCCTGTGTGCTCGGCTTCGACCGCACCATCCTGTCCCGCATCGAGGACTCCGCGTGGATCCCGGAGAAGGTCTGGATCGAGCGGGACCCGAAGTGGGGCGAGGAGATCCTGGCGGTCGGGCAGGCCAACCCGCAGATGCTGGACCGCACCCTGGTGGAGACCGAGATGATCCGCCGCAAGGTCGGCATCCTGGTGCACAACGTGCAGGAGCGCCCGGCGGTGAACCGGCCGATCGCGGACGCCTCGCTCTCGCAGTCCTACGCCGCCGTCCCGCTGATCGCGAACGGCGACGTGGTCGGTTTCATCCACGCCGACTGCTACTACCAGCAGCGCAGACTCGACGACTTCGACCGGCGGCTGCTCAGCATGTTCGCCGAAGGGGTCAGTCAGGCGCTCGGGCGCACCGCGATGATGGACCGGCTGAGTTCGATCCGGGTCGGGGTGGACCAGGTTGCCGGCGCGCTCGCCGCCGCGAAGGACGAACGGGTCCGCCTGGGCGGCCAGGGAATGCGCCCGGTGGCGCCGCTGCCCGGGGCGTTCCTGGTGCAGCGCGGCCAGTCCGGCTACGACGACCTGTTCTCCGCCGGCGGTGAGGGTTCCACGCTGACCCGCCGCGAGGTCGAGGTGCTGCGGCTGATGGCGGCCGGCGACACCAACGGCCGGATCGCGCGTCGGCTGGTGATCTCCGAGGGCACCGTCAAGTCGCATGTGAAGCACATCCTGCGCAAGCTCGGCGCGGCCAACCGGGCCGAAGCGGTATCCCGCTGGCTGGGCATGGAGCACGAGCGCGGTGGCTCCCGCAACAACGGCAACCAGATCCGCTGACCGGGCACCGCACACGGCGGTGCATTGCTCCGGCGGTACGATCCGCCCGGGTGCGGTCGCGCCGGGTCGGGGTAATAGGTAGTCGGCGCCCTGATTCGTCGAATTCGCGCCGAGTGCGGTCTGTCGAACCGTGCCCGCTCAGGAGGGAGTCACGCCATTTTCGGCGCCGTGCTTTTTGGGGTTGTGGGCCTCGGTTTGATCGTTCTCGGATGGTGGGGGTCGCGGCGGGGGGAGACCCTCGGCGAGGTGCCGACCTGGGACGAGAAGGCTGTCGAGCGGCGGCGGCGCACGATGCGGCGTGGTTCGTTCACCTGTCTGGGACTCGGCGTGGTCTTTGTCGTCGCCTCCGTGCTCTCCATCATTGGCCCGCATCCCAGATGATCGAATAGTCCGGCTCACTCGTCAGTGGGAATAGTGGATCGGGGCGCTGAAAGGGCTGCCGACCACACACGATGAAAACACCGGGCCTGGTATACGATCAATGTCCGAAAATGACTTGTCGCCGATCGTTATGAACGGGGAGCCGAGCGATGCCACTAGAGCCGATTCGGCCCCGGCCTGGCTTGTTGGCCCCCGAGGTCGAGCTCGACAACATCACCACCATTCTCGATGACAGCGCCGTGCTGCACCGCCTGCGACTGCTCGTGCCCGCCGGCAAGGTCACCGTGCTGATGGGGCCGTCGGGGGTGGGGAAGACGACCCTGATCAGGCATGTCGTCGGCCTGCTCGAGCCCGACGGGGGCACCGTGTGGATCGGTGGCCGCGACTACTGGGACTCCTCCAAGGAGGAGCGGCAGGAGATCCGGCGGGGTCTCGGCGCCATGCTGGGCGGGCACAACCTGTTCAGCACCTCGGTGTTCAGCTCGCTCACCGTGCTGGAGAACCTCACCTACAGCCTGGAGGCGCTCGGCGTCCCGGAGGACGAGCGACACGACCGCGCGATGGCCCGGCTGCGCGAGCTGCGCCTGGTCGAGGAGTTCGACCACCTCCCCGACACGCTGCCGGCGCACGCGAGCAAGCGACTCGCGCTGGCCAGGGCGCTGGTCGCGGACGCCCCGCTGACCGTGCTGGACGAGATCGACGTCGGGCTGGACCGGGAACACTCCACCGCGATGCTCGACGCGGTGCGCAGCTTGAGGGCCCGCACCGGCTGCACCCTGCTGATCACCACCCACACCCTGGAGCTGGCCCGGTCCATCGCGGACAACCTGGCGATCATGGTCAACGGCCGCATCGTCGCGTCCGGCCCGCCGGAGGAGGTGCTGGACGGGGTGGAGACCACCGAGGACTTCGACCGCCGGTTCGAGTTCTCCGACTTCGTCGGCCCGCCCCGGCTGGAGGACGCGGAGGCGGCGGCGGAGCGCAGGCGGCCGACGCCGAAGCGCGCCTACCAGTTCGCGGTGGAGCCGCAGATGGTGTGGATCGCGGTCGCGGCGGTAGTGCTGCTCGCCGCGCTGTTCATCGCGGTGAAGCTGTTCTCCGGTGGATCGGCCGCGCCCTTCTAGAGCGAACTAGCGCCACCAGCTAGTGCCAAGCTTGACAGTCAGTTGTGACTGTTTTGGTGCGCGACCACGACAACCGCCGGACCGGCGTCCTCGACGAGCAGGTAGGCGATGCCCCGCCACAGCGCCAGGTGCGGGTCGGTGAGCCGGTCGCGGCGGTCGAAGGCGTAGGTCATGGCTACGCCCCGCATGCTGGTCAGCAGGATCTCGCGGACCATCGGGTAGCGCGGGTGGCTGTTGAACCTCGGGCCGAACAGGGCGTCGATCACGTGCCGCACGGCCGTGCCCAGCCGGCGTTCCTCGGGCATCAGCGTGTCGCGTAACCGCTCATCGGTGCGCGCGGCGGTCCACAGCTCGATCGCACCCCAGAAGTAGCGCTGCTCGAAGGTCGACCAGAATAGGTCGATGACCCGGTCCAGCCGGTCCAGCTCGGAACCCCGGGAGTCCAGCGACACCGCGACCCAGCTCTCCAGCTCGGCGAGATGGTTGCTGGCCAGGTGCTGGCAGGCCGCCACCAGCAGCCCCTCCCTGGACGGGAAGTGGTGCAGCAGCCGACCCCGGGACACCCCCGCCCTGGCCTGGATGGTCAGCGTGGTGGTGCGTGCGTAGCCGTTCTCCAGCAGGCAGTCCACGGTCGCGTCCAGGATCAGTTGGCGGCTGTCCGCGCTGCGTTCGCTCCGGCTGCGGCGCCGCGGGCGGTCCGGTTCAACCAAGGGGGAGACCTTTCAGTCGAGGGGCGGTCATGCGGAACTGATCGTGGGCTGGTCGGCCACCTGGGCCGGTGGCGGTCGCCCGCCGTCCTCACCCCGCCCGGTGAGCCGGACGGTGCCGGCGAAGCCGTCCACCTCCACGGTCGCCCCGTTGCCGATCCGGGTGGTGGCGTCCACGGTGGCAACCACGCACGGGATGCCCAGGTCGCGGCACGCCACCGCGACGGCGGACAGTGCGGCGCCGGCATCGGTGACCACGGCGGCGACGACCGGCAGCAGTGGTACCCAGGCCGGCCCCGCCGACGGCGCGACGAGTACGTCGCCGGGGTGCAGCCCGGCTGGCAGGGCGGCCGAGCGCAGCACCCGGGCCGTGCCGCTCATCGCGCCCGGGCTGGCCGCGGTGCCGGTGATACCCCGGCGCCCGACCAGGGTCTTGGCCGTGGAGCCCCTCGGCCAGCGCACCACCGGCGGTGGCTGCCCCACCGTGACGAAGGGCGGCTGGTAGGTGGCCAACGCGTGGTAGTCGTAGGCCCGCATCCGCAGTGCCTCGCCGAACTCGTCCGGCCCGGCGACGAACTCGTCGAGCTCGCCGACCAGCAGCATGAAGATCTGGTCGACGCTGTCCAGCAGCCCGGTGGCGACATGGCGGCGGCCCAGCTCGCGGGCGGCCAGGCGCTGCTCGTGGTGGAGTCCGGAGACAACCTGGTGGATCCGTTGGCGGGCCAGCAGCCAACTGCTGGCGGCGGCCAGTGCGGTGTCGAACCGGGCCAGGGCCTGCGGGCTGCCGCGCATCGAGCCGCGCACGGTCGCGGCGGACTCGGCGCTGTGCTCGGCGCGCAGGGCTGCGCGGGCGGCCGGGTCGGGCTCGTCGCCGGCGCGGCGCAGCACGTCCAGCACGGACAGCATCAGCCGCGGCTCGGTGCCCCAGGTGTCGGCGGCCAGCTCCCACTCGGCAGGGCCGTGGTGGCCGTGCTCGGTGCTCAGGCCGGCCAGCGCCGAGCGCAGTCGGCCGACCTCGCCGTTGCTCGCGCCAGCCAGCTGCGCGGTGACACCGGCCAAACCCTGGCCGAACAGCTTCACCAGCCGGTCCGACTGGTGGATCAGCCGGCCGGCCTGCCACAGCCGGGTGACCGGCTGCTCGGTGACCGAGCCGCCGAGCCCGGCGACCAGCGCGCCGGTCAACCCGGGGTGCCCGCCATCCTCGGTGGCCCTGGTGAGCAGCTCAGTGGCCACGGCGGTGGCCAGCTCGGCGTGTGCGTGCAGCCGCAGCGCCTCCCTCAGCTCACCGCGCAACGCGCCGATCCGGGCGCTCAGCTCGGCGTCCGAGCAGCCGGCCAGGTCGGGCCGGGCGGCCCGCTGCTCGATCAGCCGGCGCGCGGCCCTGGTGTGTTCGGAGCGGTCCGGCGGATCGGACAGCGCGCCGCGCACCCAGTTGGCCAGCCGGTCGCCGGCCGCCTCCAGTACCGGCCGCTCGTCGCGCTGCCGAGGTACGTCCGGCCGCTCACCCAGGTACTGGCGGGCGAACGCCATCGGGTCGGCGCCGGCCGCGTAGACACCGAACAACCGCAGCATGGTCGTGTTCAGGTACAGGTAGGCGCCGAACATGGAGACCGGGTGCTCCCCGCTGCGCTCCCGGGGGGTGGAGCCGGGGTTGCGGCCGGGCAGCGGGCGCAACCCGGTCTCGGCGTACACCTCGGTCCACGCCGGCCCGAGCTCGGCGCCCACGCCGGCGGTCGCGGTCAGCGGCGTCACCGGGTCGGGGCACAGGTCGCCCACGACCGCGCGGGAATAGAGCGGGTAGGCGGTCGACGCCTGCTCGTCGAACTCCCACTCCATGCCGTGCCCGCTCCCCGCCGCCGTCCTTGCCTCAGTACTTGCTCAGGCCGGCCCGGAGGTGCCGCAATTGATCAGCGCGACGCTGCCCTCGATGTCCACAGTGGCCCTCCTCGGCGATGAGTAGTGCGTCAGTGTGCCGGCCCGCGGCGCTACCAGTCAATTCTGACCGTTTGTATCCCGGGGGAATTTGGTTGAAGTTCCGCCCGCGATCATGGCGACCGGGGATCGGCCAGGTAGGTTGGCCCGCGCGGTACCGCAACGGGGTTCTGGACGGGGTGTGCGATGAAGCTGGATGAGCTGATCGCCCGGGTGTATGCGGCGCCGAGAGGCCCGAAGATCGCGGCGTGCTTCGACTACGACGGCACGGTGATCTCCGGGTACTCCGCGATGGCGTTCTACAACAAGCGGTTGCGCGACCGGGAGATCGGGGCGACCGAGCTGGCGAAGATGACCTGGGCCAGCGTGCGCGGGGTCAGCTCGGAGCGGGATTTCGCCGAGCTGCTGGACCTGTCGCTGGCGGCCTACCGGGGCAAGACACCCGACGAGCTGCTGAAGCTCGGCGAGTCGCTGTTCAAGAACGAGATCGCCGCCCAGGTGCACACCGAGGTGTGGGAGCTGATCGAGGCGCACCACGAGATGGGCCACACCGTGGTGCTGGCCTCCTCGGCCACCCGGTTCCAGGTCGAGCCGATGGCCAGGGACATGGGCGCCGAGCACGTGCTGTGCACCGAGCTGGAGGTGGCCGACGGCCTGGTGACCGGGCGGCCGGCCGGGGCACCGCTGTGGGGCCTCGGCAAGGCGCGCGCGGTGCGTGCCATGGCCGCCGCGCACGACCTCGACCTGGCCGCCTCGTTCGGCTACAGCAACGGCGACGAGGACGTGATGTTCCTGGAGACCGTGGGCAACCCGGTGGCGGTGGCGCCGCAGGCCGGGCTGGCCTCGGAGGCGGCCCGGCGCGGCTGGCCGGTGCTGCGCTGTGTGCCGCGCGGCGGGCGGCCCGGCCCGGTCGATGTGCTGCGCACGATCGGGTTCTACGGCGGCTTCGCGGCCGCTGTCGGCGCCGGCATCGGCGTGGGGCTGCTGCGGCGCTCGCGGCGCGACATGCTGGACGTGACCACCGCGCTGGGCTCCGACCTCGGGCTCGGCCTGGCCGGCGTCGACGTGCGGGTGATCAGCGGTTCCGAGTACCTGACCTCGGCGCGACCCTGCCTGTTCCTGTTCAACCACCAGAGCAAGATCGACCCGATCCTGGCGATGAAGCTGGTGCGCGGGCAGTTCACCGGGGTGGCCAAGAAGGAGGCCAAGAACATCCCCGGTTTCGGTCAGCTGTTCCAGTTGGCCGACGTGGCGTTCGTGGACCGGGGCAACACGGCGCAGGCCCGGGCCGCACTGGAGCCGGCGGTGGCGAAGATGCGCGACGAGGGCATCTCGCTGATGATGGCGCCGGAGGGCACCCGCTCGGCCACGCCGCGGCTGGGACCGTTCAAGAAGGGCGCGTTCCACATCGCCATGCAGGCCGGCGTGCCGGTGGTGCCGATCGTGATCCGCAACGCCGGCGAGGTGATGTGGCGCGGCGCCCAGGTGATCAGGGCGGGCACCGTCGAGGTGGTGGTGCTGCCGCCGGTCGACACCTCCGGTTGGCGGACCGAGACGGTGGCCGAACACACCGCCGAGGTGCGCGGGATGTTCGTCGACGTGCTGGCGCACTGGCCCGGGCGGCCGGCGCCGCCCTCGGGGACGGACTCGCCGAACTCGTCGGACTCGATCTCGTCGGACTCGAACTCGTCAGAGGGGGACGCGTGATGGCCGAGGAGCGGGGCGGCGCGGCGGGAACCCCGTTGAGCTGGGGCGCCGGCGACGGGATGAACTCGTTCGAGACGGTGATGTGGCGCGCCGAGTCGGACCGCGCGCTCCGCTCACCGGTGATCGGGCTGGAGGAGCTGGACACCGTCCCGGACTGGGACCGCTTCCTCGCCGCGCACGAGTGGGGTTTGCGGATGGTGCCCCGGTTCCGCGAGCGGGTGGTGGAACCGCCGCTCGGCCTCGGCACCCCGAGGTGGACCGTCGACCCCGACTTCGACCTGCGGTTCCACGTGCGCCGCACCCGGCTGCCCGAGGGCTGCGGGTGGCCGGAGCTGCTGGAGGCGGCCGCCCTGGTGGCGATGACCCCGTTCGACCGCACCCGCCCGCCGTGGGAGGCGGTGCTCTACGAGGGACTGCCCGGCGGCCGGGCGGCCTACCTGATCAAGCTGCACCACTCGGCCAGCGACGGCATGGGCGTCATGCACCTGCTCGGCCTGCTGCACTCCCGCACCCGCGAGCCCAACCCGGACCGGCCGAGCCCCGCTGTCACCGAGGGCAGCCGGATCAGCCCACTCGATGCGCTGGCGACCCAGGTGCGCGGCGACGTCGAGGGGGTGCCCGGCGCGCTGCGCGAGGTCGGCACCGGCGCCTGGCGCGCCCTGGGCAACCTGAAGGGCACGCTGCGCTACGGGCAGTCCCTGCGCCGGATGATGATGCCGCCCGATGCACCGGGGTCCCCGCTGCTCGCGAAGCGCAGCCTGGCCTGGCGGTTCGCCGCGCTGGACGTGCCGTTCGCCGACCTCAAGGCTGCCGGCAAGGTGGCCGGCGGTTCGGTCAACGACGTCTACCTCGCGGCGCTGCTGGGCGGCTACCGGCGCTACCACGAGGCGATGGGCGTGCACGTGGACGCGATCCCGATGGCCATCCCGATCTCGGTGCGCCAGCCGGGCGACACCGAGGGCGGCAACAAGATCGCCTCCATCAGGTTCTCCGGGCCGGTCGCCACCGCGGACCCGAAGGACCGGATCGAGGAGATCCGGGCCCTCATCCTGAGCGCGCGGGCCGAGCCGGCGGTCAACACCATCGGCCTGCTGTCCCCGGCGCTGGCCCGGCTGCCCGGGCCGCTGATCGCCCAGGTCGCCGGGCCGTTGACCAAGGGCAACGACCTGCAGGCGAGCAACGTGCCCGGCATTCCCGGCGACCTGTACCTGGCCGGCGCGCGGATCGAGCGGATGTACCCGTACGCGCCGCTGCCCGGCTGCGCCGCGATGATCACACTGGTGACGCACGGTGCGGTGGGCTGTGTCGGGGTCAACTTCGACTCGGCTTCGTTCACCGAGCCGGAGCTGTTCGTGCAGTGCCTGCTGGACGGGTTCTCCGAGGTCCTCGCGTTGAAGCCGGGTGCGGGAAGCCCGGCCGCCCGGCGCTGAGCGCCACCCGACCGGGCGTGCGCCGGGTCACGTAGCCGCGCCCGTGACAGCGTCATGTGCTGAGATCCGGGGGGTGTCCGGCCCGGGACCGACCGACTCGACTGACGACTCGACGCTGAGGAGCCGCTCGTGCGCATTGGGATGACCCTGAACTACAGCGGTGGGTTCGACGAGACGGTGGCCGCTGTCGCCGACTACGAGCGGGCCGGTCTGCAGATCCTGTTCGTGCCCGAGGCGTACAGCTTCGACGCGGTGTCGCAGCTCGGCTTCATCGCGGCGCGCACCGAGCGGCTGGAGATCGCCTCCGGAATCCTGCAGCTCTACACCCGCACGCCGTCGCTGACCGCGATGACGGCGGCCGGGCTGGACTACGTCTCCGGTGGCCGGTTCACCCTGGGTATCGGCGCATCGGGCCCGCAGGTCATCGAGGGCTTCCACGGCGTGCCCTACACCGCGCCGCTCGGGCACACCCGCGAGCTGGTGGAGATCTGCCGCCAGGTCTGGCGGCGCGAGCGCGTGCAGTACCAGGGCCGGTACTACCAGGTACCGCTGCCCGAGGGGCAGGGCACCGGGTTGGGCAAGCCGCTCAAGCTGATCAACCACCCGGTGCGGGCCGACATCCCGATCGTGATCGCCTCGATCGGCCCGAAGAACGTCGAGCTCACCGCCGAGATCGGGAACGGCTGGCAGCCGCTGTTCTACCTGCCGGAGCGGGCCGCCGACGTATGGGGTGACGCGCTGGCCGCGGGCAAGGCGAAGCGGGCCCCCGAGCTGGGCGAGCTCGACGTGGTGCCGCAGATCCCCGTCGCGATCGGCGAGGACCTGCCCGCGCTGCGGGACGCGATCCGGCCGCTGCTCGCGCTGTACGTGGGTGGCATGGGTGCCCGGGGCAAGAACTTCTACAACGACCTGGCCCGCCGCTACGGGTTCGAGGATGCCGCGAAGACGGTGCAGGACCTGTACCTGGACGGCAAGAAGGACGAGGCCGCCGCCGCGCTGCCGGATGCGTTGATCGACGGGGTCGGCCTGCTGGGTCCGGAGGGCCTGATCAAGGAGCGGCTGGCTGCACTGTCCGAGGCCGGCGTGACCACGTTGAACATGACGCCGCTCGGCGCGAACCTGGCCGCCACCGCGCACCAGATCGAGCGGATCGTGGAGCTCGCCGACGGGCTGTGACCTGCCCGCCGGAAGGGGGCACGGGAGCAGGGGTAGGTCTCTCGATAGAGGCACGAGGACCCTCTCGGCGGGTGATGCTCACCGGCTGTACCGACCGGCACACTGAGCGTCCACCGGGGGCCGGCGAGCTGGCGGCCCCGGGGGCAGCACCAGCTCCCGGGCGGATGCCGACGCCCCCGCGTTCCCGGGGAGGATGCCGTGACAGTCGATACCGAGTTCATTCCGGCCACGTCAGAGGCCAAGCCCGACCATTCGCCGATCGACGTCTCGTCGAAGGCGTTCTGGGCCCAGACCTCCGAGCAGCGCGACGAGCGGTTCGCCCGGCTGCGCGCCGAGGACCCGGTCTCCTGGCAGCGCCCGGTGGAGGACGCGGTCGCACCCGACCCCGACGACCCCGGCTACTGGGCGGTGACCAGGCACGCCGACATCGTCAAGGTCAGTCGGGACTCGAAGACCTACATCTCGGGGCAGGGCGTGCTGTTCGACCTGCTGCCGCCGGAGTTCCTGGAGATGTCCCAGTCGTTCCTCGCGATGGACGCGCCCCGGCACGACTACCTGCGCAAGCTGGTCAGCTCGGCGTTCACGCCCAAGCGGATCCAGCGCATCGACGAGCAGATCAAGGTCGCCGCCCGCGAGGTGGTGGACAGCTTCGCCGCCGACCCGTCCGGCGAGATCGAGTTCGTGGACCAGTGTGCCGTGAAGCTGCCGGTGCGGTTGTTCTGCGACATGTTCGGGGTGCCCGAGGAGATGCGGGCACAGACCGCGAAGTCGGCATTCGACATCGTGTCCTGGGCGGATCCGGAGCTGCTCGGCGACCGCTCGCCCGGCGAGATGCAGCTCGAGGCATGCCAGATCCTGCACGGCATCGCGGGGCAGATCATCGCTGAGCGGCGGCAGAACCCGGCCGACGACCTGTTCACCAACCTGGTGCAGGCCGAGGTGGACGGCCAACATCTGGACGACGCCGAGATCGGCGCCTTCTTCGTGCTGCTCTCGGTGGCCGGCACGGACACCACCAAGCACACCTCCAGCTTCACCGTCAAGGCGATGACCGAGTTCCCGGAACAGCGGGACTGGCTGCGCGCGGACTTCGACGGTCGGATCAAGACCGCGCTGGAGGAGTTCGTCCGGTTCGCCTCGCCGGTGATGACCTTCCGGCGCACCGCCGTGGTGGAGACCGAGCTGGCCGGCAAGAAGATCATCCCGGGCGATAAGGTCGTGCTGTTCTACCCGTCGGGCAACCGGGACGAGGACGTGTTCGACGAGCCGGAGCGGTTCGACCTGTCCCGCGACCCCAACCCGCACGTCGGGTTCGGTGGCGGCGGGCTGCACTTCTGCCTGGGCAACCAGCTCGCCAAAGGGGCGCTGCGCGCACTGTTCAGCGAGCTGCTCACCCGGGTACCGGACTTCCGGGCCGGCGAGCCCGACCTGTTGGGTACCAACTTCATGCGGGGCGTCAAGCGCCTACCCTTTACCTTCACACCAGAGAAGTGAGGAGCAGGACCATGCGGATTGTGGTCGACCGGGACAAATGCACCGGTCTCGGCATGTGCGAGGCGGAGGCCCCGGACCTGTTCGAGGTCCAGGACGACGGCTCGCTGAAGGTGCTCGACGAGCACCCGGGGCCGGCGGACCGGGAAGCGGCCGAGGCGGCTGTCATGGCCTGCCCGACCGAGGCTCTCACGCTGGTGGAGGACTGAGGATCAGTGGTGGCTGAGCGGTTCGTGGTGGTAGGAGCCTCGCTGGCCGGATTGCGGGCGGCGCAGACCGCGCGCAAGTCCGGGTACGAGGGAGCGCTCACCCTGGTCGGCGGCGAGGTACACCTGCCCTACGACCGCCCGCCACTGTCCAAGGCGTACCTGGAAGCCGGCGCCGACGAGCCGGAGGACCCGACCTACCGCACCGACGAGGAGCTGCGCACCGAGCTCGGTGAACTGGCGGACCTGCGGCTGGGCACCTGGGCGACGGGCCTCGACCCCGAGCGC
>DASYLM010000051.1:0-21285 GCA_036009565.1 Pseudonocardia sp.
GGCGTGGGTGGTGCGGATGCCTTGCAGGGACTCGGTGACGAACCCGGTCAGGGCACCGGAGGCGGCGCGCTTGCGGCGGGCGTTGCGCCGGGTCAGGCGGGCGAAGTGCAGCGCGGTGACATAGACCAGCGGGGCCACGCACAGCCCGATCAACCCGAGCTGCCAGCTGACCGAGAGCAGCACCGCGGCGGTGCCGACAAGGGTCAGCACGGCGGGAATGAGGTCGGTGAACAGGTCCAGCAGGCTGCTCTCGATCCGGGCGGTGTCGGAGACAACCCGGCTGGTCAGCTCCCCGATGGTCTGCTTGTCGTGATAGGCCATCGGCAACCGCTCGACGTAGCCGAACACGTCGGAGCGGATGTGGGAGGTGATCCGCTCACCGGCACCGTTCATGAACTTGTCGCCCAGGTAGTCGAACAACCCGGACGCGGCGGTGATCACCAGCACCGACACCGCGGCGATGGTCAACATCGCCACCGCCGACCCGCCGAACCAACCGGCGACGTCGTGCAACACACCACCCTTCTTCTGCCCCTTCAACAGATCATCAATGACCAGGGCCAACGGCCACGGAGTAGCCAGATCCGCGGCCAGCTCCAGACCACGCATCAACACACCCAACAACAACGGCCGCCGCTCCGGCCGCGCGTACTCCCGGAACCGCCACAACTCACGCAACGTCCCAATATCCCGGCGAGGCAAACCATCCGCCGCCCCCGACGCGGGCGTCCCTGGACCGAGAGTGCCCACAGCGGCCGTCGCCGACGCAGGCGACTCCGAAGCGGGGGTCTCCGGGGCTGTTGTCCTCGAAGTGGCGGCGCCACGCCTACCGGGCCGGTGGATGTGCATCTTCTTCTCCTGCATTTCAGGCGGCCTGCTCAGCCACAACGGACGCCCGCGCCGGTGCCGGGCGTCCGTTCACGTTCGAAGCGGTAGCGGGCCTACGTGGGGACAGCCCGAAGATCAAGAGAGTCACTTTGCCGGTGGCGGCGGTGGGAGCCGTTCGCTTCAGCGCCGTGACAACTTGTCCGGTAACCATCACAGCACTGTAGCTCTTAGAATCTCAGCAGACTCCAAAGTGTGACTCAAGCCGCCAAAACCATCACAGGGGAATACTTTCGCTCAAGCGCTGTGAGCAGGGGCTCGCCCGTCACGGACGACCGACAGTCCAGATCGTGACGATTCCACTCAGCAAGTACCACAATCCTGTGTCTGTTTGTCGCTCAGAAGGATCTGTGATGTGACTCAAAGCGATATAAGTGCCCCAGCAGCGTAGTCTGAACAGCATGCGAGCAGATGCTGAACGGAATATTGACGCCGTACTCCGCACAGGGGCCCGGCTCCTGGCCGAGGACCCCGGCACGAGCATCGCCACCATCGCGGCCCAGGCCGGGGTCGACCGACGCACGGTCTACCGCCGCTTCGCGTGCCGGGAAGCCCTGCGTGACGCCGTGTTCGAGACCAAGCTCGACGCGGTCGACGCGGTGCTCCTCGACGCACGGTTGGACAGCGCCCCGATCGCGGTGGCTCTGCACCGGTTCGTGGAAGGCATCATCGCGGTCGTTCGTCGCTACCCGATCGACCAGCACCAGATGCCTTGTGACACCGAGTCCTACGCTCGGATGCTCGAGCAGCATGCCCAGATCGGCGCATTCCTGCGGCGGGCCATGGACGAGGGGCTCGTCCGGTCCGATCTACCCGACGGGATGGCCCAGGCTCTCCTGCACCAGATCATCACCATGCTTGCCAAGCAGTTCGACGGGCATGATCCCGCCCGCGCCGCGGACATCGCCGTCGACACCCTGCTCAGCGGAGTCGGCCGGAGAGACTCGGCTGGAGCCGAAACGCCGGGCCTCAACCGAGTCGGCCAGTTGGTAGGTAGTTGACCCGCTGTTCGAGGCGAAACCCACGGTCACTGCGGCGTTGACGGCTCCGCCGCGCGTCGGCGAGGGGGTGTGGAACCCACCAAGGAGGATCTTGGTAGGTTCCGCGTCATGTCGGATTCGACATCGTCGCGGAACTTCCAGCGGCAAGATCATGTGATCACCATGCTCGTCGGGCTGGCCCTGGATGACCTTGAATCCGGCAACATCGACGTCGAGACGGCGCTGCGCTTCGTCGCGCACCGTGCGTGGGTCGAGGGGCACCACGAAGGCGTGAACGGTGGCACCGAGTTCGACGGGTTCGTCGAGCGACTGCCGCCGCCCAGTGAGACGGATACCTCCTGATCGGTGACCCGCCGGCATGGTCAGTGGGCGGACGTCACCCTCCCGCCCGCCTGACGGACCGCTGGGGGCGTCGAGCCCATGGGGTCCGCCGAGCCGAGCGCGAGCCTGGCGCCGGCGGACCCGCCAGTATCGCGGTGATTCACACAAAGTAAGAATGTGATTACGCAGCATTAACTAGCGGGCCGCCGTAGAACTCGCCGCGCCCAAGGTACCCAAAGCTCCCCAGCGTCAAACGTATTTATTGCACTGTTCACAGAACAGGGCGGTTTTCCCTGGTCGAGAGCTCACGTGGGGTGCATTCCGGCCGATTCCCGATTAACCTATTGCGATCATGAAGGTTAGCGAACTAAGTCCCCCTCGCCGAATATCCGAAGCGCCCCCGGTCCGGATCGAGGCGCCGACAGTCGATGACGGAGTCGAGGTCTGGCGCATCGCCCGCGACTCCAAGGTGCTCGACGTCAACTCCCGGTACGCCTACCTGCTGTGGTGCCGGGACTTCGCGGAGACAACGGTGGTGGCCAGGGCCGGCCGCCGGGTGCTCGGGTTCGTCACCGGATACCGCCGGCCCGAAGAGCCGAACACGCTGCTGATCTGGCAGGTCGCGGTGGATGCCGCCGCCCGCGGCCAGGGCCTGGCTGGTCGGATGCTCAACAGCCTGTTCGACCGGGTGCCCGAGGTGGACCACCTGGAGACCACCATCACGCCGGACAACGACGCCTCGATCGCGCTGTTCACCAAGTTCGCCCAGCGCCGCGGTGCGCCGGTGAAGGTGGACGAGCTGTTCAGTGGCGAGCTGCTCGCCCCGGATGAGCATGCCGACCACGCGCCGGAGAACAAGTACCGCATCGGCCCGATCCCGGATCCCGCCCGGCAATCTTGAGGAGCGCCTTCGTGACGACGACCCAGATGCCGAAGCTGGCCGAGCCGGCTGAGAGCCACGACCCGCTCAGCATCTTCAGCGAGCGAGAATCGCAGGTCCGGAGCTACTGCCGTAGCTGGCCGGTCGCGTTCGACACCGCCGTCGGCAGCCGGATGACCGACATCGACGGCAAGAGCTACCTGGACTTCTTCGCCGGCGCCGGCGCGCTCAACTACGGGCACAACAACCCGGCGCTGAAGGCCCCGCTGCTGGACTACCTTGCCCGCGACGGGGTGGTGCACGGGCTGGATATGCACACCGCCGCGAAGGCCGAGTTCCTGCGGACCTTCACCGACGTGGTGCTTGCGCCGCGGGGGCTCGACTACAAGGTGCAGTTCCCCGGCCCGACCGGCACAAACGCCGTCGAGTCCGCACTCAAGCTGGCCCGCAAGGTGACCGGCAAAGAGGCGATGATCAACTTCACCAACGCGTTCCACGGCATGACGCTGGGTTCGCTGTCAGTGACTGGGAACTCGATGAAGCGCGGTGGCGCCGGGATCCCGTTGGTCCACGCCACCCCGATGCCCTACGACAACTACTTCGACGGCACGGTGCCGGACTTCCTCTGGTTCGAGCGGGTCCTCGAGGATGCCGGCAGCAGCCTGAACGAGCCGGCCGCGGTGATCGTGGAGACGGTGCAGGGTGAGGGCGGCATCAACCCGGCGCGCGCCGAGTGGCTGCGCGGCCTGGCCGCCCTGTGCAAGCGGCACAAGATCCTGCTCATCGTCGACGACGTGCAGATGGGCTGCGGGCGGACCGGTCCGTTCTTCAGCTTCGAGATCGCCGGTATCCAGCCGGACATCGTGTGCGTCTCCAAGTCGATCAGCGGCTACGGGCTGCCGATGGCGCTGACGTTGATCAAGCCGGAGTTGGACGTGTGGGGCCCCGGCGAGCACAACGGGACCTTCCGCGGCAACAACCCCGCCTTCGTCACCGCCACCGCCGCGCTGCGCGAGTACTGGAGCGACGACCGGCTGGAGCTGTCCACCCTGGCCAAGGGGGAGACCGTGGAGGCCACCCTGCGCGGGCTGGTGGAGACGCTGCCCGCGCTGGAGCTCGCCGCCAAGGGGCGCGGGCTGGCCCGGGGGCTGAGCTTCGGCGACCACACCTTGGCCGACAAGGCGGCCGCGGCGGCGTTCGAGCGCGGGCTGCTGTTGGAGACCGCCGGCCCGGAGAGCGAGGTCGCGAAGATCATGCCGGCTCTGACCATCACCGATGGCGAACTGGACGAGGGCCTGGAAATCTTCGCGGACGCAGTGAGGAGCGTTGCCCGATGATCGTGCGCACACTGGACGAGATCACCGACACCGAGCGGGACATCGTCACGCCGAACTGGCGGAGCAAGCGGATCGTGCTCGCCGGCGACGGCGTCGGCTTCTCGGTCCACGAGACGGTGCTGGACGCCGGCTCGATCAACGACTTCTGGTACGCGAACCACATCGAGGCGGTGTTCATCACCGAGGGCGAGGGCGAGCTGTACGACAAGGACAACGACAAGACCTACAAGCTCGGCCCGGGTTCGATCTACGTGCTCAGCGGCAATGAGAAGCACCAGTTGCGCCCCACCACCCAGATGCGCACAGTGTGCGTGTTCAACCCGCCGGTGACCGGCCGCGAGGTGCACGACGAGAACGGCGTCTACCCACTCATCCGCGAGGGCGAGTAGGGCCGCTCGGGGCGCGAGCCCACTGCCGCCGATGATCCGGTGACCGGCGGGGTACCGCCGGTCACCGGATCAGGTGTGCCGCCCACGAGCCGCCGCGGAGGAGTCATGCGCAACGGCCTGGAGAACAACGGACGGCTGGAAGACCTGGTGCTCGGCGAGATCCTCGACCTTCGCGCCGAGACGCACCGGGCGGAGACGTTCCTGCAGTTCCGGGACGGCGAGTTCACCTACGGCGAGGTGGACGAGATGTCGAACCGGACGGCGCGGGGGCTGATGGCGGCCGGGGTGCGCCCTGGGCACCACGTCGCGGTGATGCTGCCGAACTGCCCCGAGATGGTATTCGTGATCTTCGCGTTGGCTAGGCTCGGCGCGGTCGCGGTACCGGTCAACACGGCGTACCGGGGTGAGCTGCTGCGTCACGTGCTGGCCAGCGCCAACTGCTCGACGTTGATCATCGATCGGCAGTACGCGGACCGGTTGCCGGCGGCCGCCCCCGACCTGCCGGACCTGCTGCGGGTGATCGTGCGGACCGACAGCGTGCTGGCGAGCACCGCGGGGCCCGCCGGGGAGATTCCGCTCGGCCAGTTGGGCAAACCCGCCGTCGACCTGGCCGCTCTGCTGGTGCACGGCGCCGCCCGCCCGGAGCACCAGGCGAGCTTTGCGGACCTGCTGGCGATCATGTACACCTCCGGCACCACCGGACCGTCCAAGGGCGCTCTGGTGCCGCACGCCCTCGCGCTGACCTGCGCGCTGGACTCGCTGAAGTTCTTGAACCGGTGGGGCAAGAAGGTCTACTGTCCGCTGCCGCTGTTCCACGCCGCCGGGCTGTGGGACGGGGTGATGGCCGCGCTGCTGTGCGGCGGCGCGGTCGCTGTGGTCGATCGGTTCAGCGCCTCCAGGTTCTGGGACGACGTGCGCCAGTTCGAGGCCAAGGTCGCGATGAGCGTCTTCTCGATGATCCCGATCCTGCTCAACCAGCCCCCGACGCCGAGGGACAAGGACCACCCGCTGGAGATCTTCTACATGGGCAAGTCGACGCTGGACGCCGCGCTCTACGAGCGGTTCGGGGTCCGCGCCGTGGAGACGTACACCAGCACCGAGGCCGGCATCCCGATGGCCAGCCCGTTCGGTCAGTGGCGGCACGGCTCCTGCGGGCAGGCCAACGCGGAGCGCTTCGAGGTGGGCGTTGTCGACGACTGGGACCGGCTGCTGCCGCCCGGTGTGCCGGGTGAGCTGGTGCTGCGCCCCAGACAACCCTCGGTGATCACGGCCGGCTACTACGGCCGCTTCGAGGCGACCGCGAGCGCGTTCCGCAACATGTGGTTCCACACCGGTGACCGGGTCTGGTGCGACGACGACGGCTACTTCTACTTCGTGGACCGGATGGCCGACGCGATCCGCCGCCGGGGCGAGAACATCTCGGCCTTCGACATCGAGTCCGAGGTGAACACCCACCCCGCGGTGCTGGAGTGCGCCGCCATCGGGGTGCCCTCGGAGCTGGAGGAGGAAGAGGTGAAGCTCGCGGTGGTGCTGCGCCCCGGTGCCACGCTCACCCACCGCGGCCTCGTCGCCTACTGCCAGGAGAAGCTGCCCAGCTTCATGGTGCCCCGGTACCTGGAGTTCATCGAGGCGCTGCCGAGGACACCGACCGACAAGGTGGCCAAGCACGAGCTGCGGGCGGTCGGCATCAGGGGCTTCACGGCGACGACCTGGGACCGCCAGCGCCAGGAGTACGCCCGGCTCAGCGAGACCCCGGCGCACCGCGCGTCGCCTCCGACCCCGTCGAACGGGCGCGAGGTCAGCCAGCCGACCGTGAGCCGGACGGGCGTCCGGACAGCGAGCCAGATCAGCGGGGAGACAGCATGAACTGGGCGGACACCCCGGAGCAGGCCGCGTTCCGCGCCGAGGTGCGGCGGTTCATCGGGGAGAGCTTCCCCGCCGGCTACCGGCCGGACCCGGACGCCGAGCAGAGCCTGGAGCCCGAGGACGTACGCGGCTACAACTGGCCGGTCGACCGGGTCAGCGCCGACCCGGAGCGCCGCGAGGGTGCCCGGGCCTGGGCGGCGGCCCTCGCCGAGCGGCGCTGGATCACCCCGAACTGGCCGGCCGAGTACGGCGGCGCGGGGCTCTCCTCGATGGAGGAGTTCATCCTGCACGAGGAGATGATGCGGGCCAGGGTGCCCACGGTGAACGGGATCGGTGCGTTCCTGCTCGGTCCGACCCTGCTGGCGCACGGCACCGACGAGCAGAAGGCCGAGCACCTGCCCGCCATCGCCCGTGGTGAGCGCACCTGGGCCCAGGGTTTCTCCGAGCCCGGCGCCGGCTCCGACCTGGCCGGGCTGCGCACCCGCGCGGTCCTCTCCGCCGACTCCCGAGGTGATCACTACGTGGTCAACGGGCAGAAGGTCTGGACCTCGCTCGGGCACTACGCGGACTGGCTGTTCGTGCTGGTCCGAACCGGTAGGGACGCTGGTGCTGACACAGCCGCGCCGCGACACCGGGGTATCACGTTCCTGCTGGTGGACGTCAACACGCCCGGGGTCACGGTGCGCCCGATCACCGACCTGCGCGGCGCCGACCCGTTCTCCGAGATCTTCTTCGACGACGCGCGCATCCCGGTGGCCAACCGGGTCGGCGAGCAGGACCGCGGCTGGTACGTGGCGATGGACGCGCTGAGCTTCGAACGGGCCGGTATCGGCGCCACCATCAAGTTCGAGCAGGCGCTGGCCCAGCTGGTGGACTACATCGGCTCGGACGTGGGCTACGACCAGCTGCGCGAGGGCTGGACGAACGGCGCCCGCGGCGAGATCGCCCGCCGCTACACCGAGGTGCGGGTGCTCTACAACATCGCCCGCTACACCGTCTCCAAGCAGGCCGCCGGCGCGGTGCCCGGCTACGAGGCCTCGGTCAACCAGCTGTTCAGCGCGGAGCTGCACCAGCGGCTGGCGCGTACCGGCGCCCAGGTGTTCGGCCAGCACAGCCTGCTCTGGCGCGGCGACGCCGAAGCTGTCGCCCCCCTGGACGCCGCTTTCACCCACCTGCGGCTGGACTCGGTGGCCGCCACCTTCCTCGGTGGCGCCTCGGAGATCCAGCGCAACGTCATTGCCACCCGGGGCCTCGGCCTGCCCCGTTCCTGAACCTAGCTCGAGGAGGAGCACAGATGTACGAAGGACTGGACGTCACGATCAAGGACCGGGTCTGTTGGATCACTCTGGACCGCCCGGACAAGCTGAACTCGCTGACCCCGGAGATGATGCACGCGCTGCGCCGGGTGTTCACCGAGATCGACGATGACCCGGAGGTCTGCGTGGCCGTGCTGCGCGGCGCCGGCGAGCGGGCGTTCTGCGCCGGCATGGACCTGAAGTGGTCCGAGTCGCTGACCAAGGCCGACCGCATCGAGCAGGGCCGCCTCGGTGAGAAGACCTTCGCGATGATGGAGCGGCTGTCCATCCCGGTGTTCGCCGCGGTGCACGGCTACGCGGTCGGCGGCGGCCTGGAGCTGGCGCTGGGCGCCGACTTCATCGTCTGCCACGAGAACGCCAAGATGGGCCTGGTCGAGATCACCCTGTCGGCCCGGCCGCCGTACCGGCCGAAGATGACCGAGGACGGCGACCCGGACCAGCCCGAGTTCGGCGGCAACGCGCCCGGCTGGGGGGGCGTCAAGCGATTGCCGGCGCGGGTCGGCAAGGCGATCGCCAAGGAGATGCTGTTCACCGGGGTCCGGCTGGACGCGCAGCGGGCGCTGAAGATCGGCCTGGTCAACGACGTGTTCACCGCCGACGACTTCGACGCGAAGGTGGCCGAGCTGGCCGAGCGGATCGCCGCGATGAACCGCTACAACCTCCGGCTGGTCAAGGAGCTGGTGACCGGCGGCTACGACTGGATCGAGCCGCACCCGGTCTGAAGCCGAGTCCGACGACGAAGGAGGAGTACACGGCATGTTGCGCATCTATCGGATCGATCACGTGGCGGCGGTCGCGCCGGACCTGGACAAGCAGGTCGCCCTGCTGGAGGGCCTGTTCGGTTTCCGCCGCACACACGCCTGGGACAACCCGTCGGCCGGCGTGAAGGGGGTGCGCCTGCAGGTGCCGGGCACCTCCGGGCACACCTGGGTGGTGATCTCCCCGTCGGGGGAGAACTCGTCCCTGCAGGCCTACCTCGACGACCACGGCGGCCGCGCCGGGCTGCACCATGTCGGCGCCGAGGTGCCCGACCTGGACGCCGCCGTCGCGGTGCTGGAGGCGCACGGGCTCAAGATCAGCGACTCGGTGCCCGGCCGCTGGGTGGAGGCGTCGCTGTCCCCGCCCGAGCACGGCCCCGGGGTGCTCTGGCGGCTGCGTGGGCCGGGCAACCTGGCCATGCTCGGCGACGAGGACGCCCAGCCGGTGTCCGCGCCGGAGCCGACCGGGCCGGCGCTGGGCATCCGCAACATCGACCACATCTGCCAGGCGTTCCACGACCGCGACGAGCTCGCCGACTGGTACACCGAGCTGGCCGGCTTCGTGCAGGTCTGGCGTACGGCGGACGACGAGATCCCGGACATGGCGGACCTGGTGCTGAACATCCCCGGCTCCAGCATCTGCTGGGAGGTGATCACCGGGCGCGGCGAGGACTCGTTCGTCGACAAGTTCCTGGCCCGCAGCGGGGCCGCGGCGCACCACGTCACCTTCGAGGTGGCCGACTGGGACGCCGCGCTGGCCGCCTGCGAGGCGCGCGAGGTGCCGACCTTCGACTACGAGGACGGGGTCAAGGACGGCGCCGCCTGGAAGCACACCTTCATCCACCCCAAGCACGCCGGTGGGGTGCTGGTGCAGCTGTTCTGGGAGGAGCGGCCCGGCGTCTGGGTGCGCTCGGACAAGATCCCTCCGCCCACTAGCTGACCCCGTGAGTGGTCTGACGAAGGAGGACCCGTGGACCTCACCCTGACCGACGACCAGCAGCTGATCCAGTCGACCGCCCGGGACCTGCTGCGTTCCTGGGCCGGGACGGCCGGCGTGCGCGCGGCGCGGGACGGCGCGGGTCACTCGACGCAGCTCTGGAAGGAGATGGTCGAGCTGGGCTGGACCGGGCTCGCCGTGCCGGAGGCCCACGGCGGGGTGGGCGAGGGGTTCCTCGAGGTCTGCCTGCTGATCGAGGAGATGGGCGGCGCGCAGGTACCCGGCCCGTTCCTGGCCACGGTTGCCTGCGCCGCGCCGGCGATCGCCCTGTTCGGCACCGACGCACAGCGCGCGGAGTGGCTGGGCGCCATCGCCGCCGGGCGGGCGGTCAGCTACGTCCGCGCGGCGCCCCGGGGCGGTTGGGCCGGCACCGGATCGGCGATCTCAGCCCGGCAGTCCGGGGCCGGGTTCCGGCTGGACGGGACCGCGCTGTTCGTACCGTGGGCGGCGGCCGCCGAGGGATTCCTGGTGGTGGCGCACGTCGAGGACGGGCCGACCGGCGGCGGGGTCACCGTGTTCCTGGTGGACGCGGCCACTCCGGGCATCCGCGCCGAGCAGCTGGACGTGATCGGCCCGGACCGGCAGTACCGGGTGCACCTGGATGGGGTCGAGGCGCCGGCCGCGGCGGTGCTCGGCGAGCTGGGCGGCGGCGAGCAGGTTGTCGCCGCGGTGGACGCGCACGGCGCCGCCGCCAGCTGCGCGGAGATGGTCGGCGGTGCGCAGCGGGTGCTCGACCTGACCGTCGAGTACGCCGGCCAGCGCCAACAGTTCGGCCGCCCGATCGGCAGTTTCCAGGCCGTGCAGCACCACTGCGCCAACATGGCGATCGACGTGCTGGGTTCCCGGCTCATCGCGTACGAGGCGATCTGGCGGCTGGCGGAGTCGTCCGGTCCGGGCTCGGCCGCCGACGCGGGCACACCGCACGAGGTGGCGCTGACCGTCGCCGCCGCAAAGGCCTGGGTGTCCGACGCCTACCAGCGGGTCTGTGCGCTGGGCCAGCAGGTGCACGGCGCGATCGGCTTCACCGGCGAGCACGACCTGCACCTGTTCTCCGCGCACGCCACGAGCACCGCGCTGCGCTTCGGCGACGGAGACTTCCACACCGACCGGGTGGCCAGCGCGATCGGCCTGCCGGACGGCGCCGGGTGAGCTGGGCCGTCGGTCGGGTCGGGCGGTCGGCGGGGTCAGCTGGTGCGGGGGCTCGTACCGGGCAGGGCCTCCACGTAGGGCAGCAGCTCAGGCCGCTTCGGCGCGTAGCCGTCGCCGGTCTGGCGGCCCCTGGCCCAGTCCCTCAGGAACGGAACCAGGTAGTCGCGGGCCCAGGACAGATCCTCCTGGCGCCGGTTCTGCCATGGGCGCGGTATCGCCGCCGACAGCGGCTCCCGCCAGTTCTCGGTGACCGGCACGCCGAGCACCTCGAGGGTGCGCAGCGCGACCCGGCGGTGCCCGTCCGGTGTCAGGTGCAGCCGGTCGCGGCCCCAGGAGCGCGGGTCGGACAGCGGAGCCATTGCCCACAGGTCCACCAACATGCAGCCGTGCTTGTCGGCGATGGCGCGCAGCAACTCGTTGAAGGTGGCGATGCGGCCCCGGATGCGGCTGAGCACCGGAACCTGGCGGGTGTCGAAGCCGGCGAAGATCACGACGTCGGCGCCGATCGCCATCACCCGGCCCAGCGCCTCGTCGAACCGCTCGGCCACCGAGTCGGGGGAGCAGCGGGGGCGGATGATGTCGTTCCCACCGGCGCTGAACGTGATCAGGTCGGGGCGCAGCTGCTCGGCAACCGGGATCTGGTCGGTGACGACCTGGTCCAGCAGCTTGCCGCGCACCGCGAGGTTGGCGTACCGGAAGTCCGGCACGTCCAGCGCCAGTCGTTCGGCGACCCGGTCGGCCCAGCCGCGGGGCGTGCCGTCGTCGCGCAGGTCGTCGAGTCCTTCGGTGAAGCTGTCGCCGAGTGCGACGTAGCTCGTCCAGGCAGGCCGCACCGCGCCTCCCCCTCGTTCAGGACCGGTTAACCGACCGGTCTCCCGCTGGTTTCCAGGATTCCCCTTCCGGGACGCATGCGCCAGGTGTTCTTGATGTCTGTCGGGTCAGATAGGGCACAGTGAGGGCATGACTCGCGAACCGGATGTTTCCGGGTCGTCACTGACCGACGTACTGGGTGGTCGGACGGGCGCCCTCGACGCCGGCATACCGGCTGTGGCTTTTGTCACAGCCTGGGCGGTGGCCGGCGTGGTTGTCCCGCCGGGCGACGGCTCGTCGACCGCCGGGGTGCTGTGGGGTGCCGGCGCGGCGTTCGCGGCCGGCGTGGTCCTGGCCGGGGTCCGGTTGGCCAGGGGGCGCCGGCCGGCCGGCGTGGCATTGGGCCTGCTCGGCGTGGTGGTGGCCGCGCTGGTGGTGCTGTACACCGGGCGGGCGGCCGACTTCTTCCTCCTGCAGATCGCCTCCAACGCGGCGAGCGCGCTGGTCTGGGTGGCGTCCATCGCGGTCCGCTGGCCACTGCTGGGGGTCGTCGTCGGCCTGGCGCTGGGCCAGAAGACGAGGTGGCGCGCCGACCCTGACCTGCTGCGGGGCTACGCCAGGGCGAGCTGGGTGTGGGTGGCGCAGTACCTGGTCAGGCTGGCCGTGTTCGTCCCGCTCTACCGGGCTGACCAGGTCGTAGTGCTCGGTATCGCCCGCGCCCTCACCTGGGTCCCGGTGCTCGTCTGCGTTGCGCTGTCCTGGCCGGTGATGCGTACCGCCCTGCCGGAGGGGCACCCCGGGATCCGTTACCCTCGGACGCGGTCGGGTGAAGCCACTCACGATCAGTGATCATCCGGATAGTTGTGGGCGGCTGACCCGTTGACCACTGGTAAGCCCATATCCATCGCACCTCGGAGCCATGACCGTCGAACCCGACCCAGCCGACCAGCCCGCCAACCGGGCCGAGGAGCAGCTCCAGAGCTCCCCGGCCCAGCTACCCGACCCGGCCGCGTCCTCGACGCCGGGCGATTCGACCAACTCGGATCCGGTCACGCCGGGTCCGACCGGTCCGAAGCTGCCCGAGCCTGGTCCGGTCGAGGTGGCGGCATCGGATTCACGGCCGACCCCGGCGTCCGAGCCGACTACGGGTCCTGAGCCGACCTCGGGTCCTGAGCCGACCTCGGGTCCGAAGACGGAGTCGGGGTCGGCCGCGGCGTCGAAACAGGGCGCCCGGCCGAAGTCGACCGCGAGGCCGCGACCGACACCACGGGCCAAACGGCCGTCGGCCGCGGCACCGGGTTCGGGAGTGCCGTCGAAGTCGACGGGAGCACCGGAACCGACCTCGGCGTCGAAGCCCTCGGCAGCGGAAGCGGCCGGGGTGTTCGCGGCGGTACCGGCATCGGAGGTGGAGCGGCTACTGGAACCGACCGTGATGCTGGATCCGGCCTCGGCGCCGCAACCGGCCTCGGCGCGGCAACCGGCATCAGAGCCGGAACCCGCGGCGCCGGCCGAGCAACCACCCGACGGCGAGCCGTCCGAGGAGGTCAGTGCGCAGCCCTCCAGCGACCGGCCGGGCGGTGACCGGCCGGGCGGTGACCAGCCGGACGCCCCGGGCGCGCCGCTGACCGGGGGCGCCCACGGCAACAAGCACGAAGACAAGCAAGCCGACGAGCAAGACGACGAGCCGTCGCCCGGCGCCACCGCACCGGACCCGATGGCTGAGGAAGTCACCAACGTGATCCCCCGACTCCGCGGCGAGAAAGACAGCCGCCCGATAGCGCCACCGCGCTTCCCGGTCCCGAACCAGAGCCAACCAGCGAGGCCGGCACCGGCGCCGCGGCGGCCGAGCCCCGGCCAGACACCGGGCCAGTCGTTCCCGCCGCCGCGCCGGCCGGTCCCGAACCAGCTGCCGAACCTGAACCCGAACCAGCTGCCGATGCCGCCGATCGGGCCACCCCGGCGCTGGTCGGCGGCCTCCCGGCCGCTGCCGCGTGCCGGTCAGCCGCCGGTCCGGTTGCCGATCCAGCCGCCGGGTGTGCCGCCTGTGGTGCTGCCGTCGACGCCGATGGTGAACCAGCTCGTCGCGCAGCAGCCGGCGACGGCCGACTTCACCGACAAACCGGTCGGACCGATCAAGAAGGCGTCCGATCAGCTGAGCATGAGCAAGGTGCTCGCCGGTGGCATGGCGGCGGCGACCTCCGCGGTGTTCGGCTCGTACTTCGGCACCTTCGGCACGGTGGGCGGCGCGGCGGTGGGCTCGGTTGCCACCACCCTGGCGACCAGGCTCTACCAGCGCTCGATCGAGCACACCCGGGACTCGGTCAAGGCCAAGGTGCATATCGTGGCCGGGCGCGGTGACGACAGCGCCACCGCTTCGAAGATCGAGACCCAGCGCACCGTGCAGCTCGACCCCGAGCTGGCGGCGCCGGCTTCGGAGCGGCCCGGGGGCCGCTCGGTCAAGATCTTGGTCCTGGGTACTTTGATGATCTTCCTGATTGGCTTGGCGCTGGTCACCGGCGTCGAGTGGGCGAAGGGCTCACCGCTGTCCGGTGGCAGCACCGGGACGAGCGTCCAGCGGGTGTTGGAGCCGCGCTCGACACCGACGCCGCCGCCGAGCCAGGACTCCCAGAGCGACGAGTCGTCCAGCCCGGGGTCGAGCAGCGATTCGAGTGACTCCGAGAACCCGCTCGACGAATCGGAGAAGAACAAGAAGAAGCGCCTCAACGACCTGCTGCCGTCCGAGTCGGACAGCTCCAGCCCGAACTCGGACTCGAACTCGGACTCCACCCCGCCCAGCTCGGTGCCACCGAGCCAGCGCGGCGTCCTGCCCGGGCTGGGTGCTGGAAGCTCCGGCTCCAACGGCGGGCTGTTCCCGCGGCCGACCCAGCAGCAGGACGTGCAGCGGGATCAGCGGTCCGACAACCAGTGACCGCCGCTGTTCGAAGCGGGCGGTCAGGCATGACGCGGTGGCGCGCGGTCAGGCGGTGGAGCGCAGCCGGTCGGCGAGCGCTCTGGCCGCCGCCTCTGGATCCTCGGCTTCGGTGATCGCGCGGACCACCACGATCCGGCGCGCGCCGGTGGCCAGCACCTCGTCCAGCCGCGACGCGCGGTCGATGCCGCCGATCGCGAACCAGGGGCGCTCGGTGCCGGTGGCCGCCACTGTGCGCAGCAGATCCAGTCCCGGGGCCGCCCGGCCAGGTTTGGTCGGCGTCGGCCAGGTGGGGCCCGTGCAGAAGTAGTCCACCCCGTCCTGCACCGCCGCCTCGGCCGCCTCGCTGACCGCGTGCGTGGAACGGCCGATCACCGGGTCGTCGCCGATGATCCGCCGCGCCAGCGCCACCGGTAGGTCGTCCTGGCCGAGGTGCAGCACGTCGGCCCCGACCGCCACCGCGATGTCGGCCCGGTCGTTCACCGCGAGCAGCGCGCCGTGCCGGGCACACGCCTCGGCGAGCACCTCCAGTGCGGCGATCTCCTCGCGGGCCTCCAGCGGGGCGCCGCCGTCGGACTTGTCCCGTAGCTGCAGGATGTCCACCCCGCCGGCCAGCGCGGCCTCGGCGAACTCGGCCAGGTCGCGGGTATCCCGCCTGGCCCCGGTGCACAGGTACAGCCGGGCGTCGGCGAGTCGGGCGCGGAGTTTTCCGCCATCGAGAGCAGGCACGCCCGCGACGGTACGTCCCGTTGCCACCGAGCCGCACACCAGGCAGGTTCGATCTCGACTCGACCCGGCTGGTGGGCGGCACGGTAACGCGCGGGCGGTTCGGCGCGTATCGTGGTGGGCGGTTACGCACGGGAGTCCGGGGCATTCCGAAAGTGCCGACGCACCGGGCTGAGAGGGGACTGCAGCGGTCCCGACCGTCGAACCTGATCCGGGTCATGCCGGCGCAGGGAGCGGGAGTGATGACGGAACTGAGAGCAACACCAGCCGGCCGGCTCGCGATCGTCGGCGCCGGGGTGATCGGTCTGAGCTGTGCCTGGCGGGCCGCCGAGGCCGGCTGGGCGGTCGAGCTGGTCGACCCGGCGCCGGGCAGCGGGTCGTCGTGGGTGGCCGGCGGCATGCTCGCCCCGGTGACCGAGGCCTGGCCGGGCGAGGAGGACCTGCTCGAGCTGGGCGCCGACTCACTGGGCCGCTGGCCGGCGTTCGCGGCCGCGCTCGCCGGGGCCGCCGGCACGCCGGCCGGACTGCGTACCGAGGGCACCGTGGTGGTCGCGGCCGGCGCCGGGGACCGCGCCGAGCTGGACGACCTGGCCGCTTACCTGGCGAAGGTGGGCCGCGAGGTCGACGTGCTGAGCGCCCGCGAGCTACGCCGCCTGGAGCCGGCGATCGGCCCGGACGTGCGCGGCGGGCTGTCCGTACCGGGGGATCTGGCGGTGGACAACCGGGTGCTGCTGGCCGCGCTGCGTGCCGCCGCCGACCGCGCCGGGGTCCGGTTCGTCGAGGCCGGCGCCCGCACGGTGGACACCGACGGCGTCGAGCTGGCCGACGGGCGGCGGGTGCCGGCGGACGCGGTCCTGGTGGCCGCCGGGGCACACAGCGCGGCACTGCACCCAGCCCTGGACGGCCTGGTGCGCCCGGTCAAGGGGGAGATCCTGCGGCTGCGGCACCGGCCCGGCGCGCTGCCTCCGCCGAGGCGGACGGTGCGCGCGGTGGTGGACGGCCGACCGGTGTACGCGGTGCCCCGGGACGGCGGGGGCCTGGTGATCGGGGCGACCCAGTACGAGACCGGGTTCGACACCGAGCCGACCGTCGGCGGCGTGCGTGACCTGCTGCGCGATGCCGAACGGGTACTGCCCGGGGTGGCCGAGTACGCGCTGGTCGAGGCTGCCGCCGGGCTGCGCCCCGGCACGCCGGACAACCTGCCGCTGATCGGCTCACTGGGTGGCTCGACGGGCGCGGCGGGACCGCTGGTGGCCACCGGGCACGGCCGCAACGGCATGCTGCTCGCCCCGATCACCGTCGCCGCCGTGCTGGCGCTGCTGGCCGGTGAGCCGGTGCCGGCGGCGGCGCTGGTCGCCGACCCGGCCCGGCTGACCCGCACCACGCTCACCGGCCCAACCGCGAGGAGGTAACCGATGCAGATCCTGATCAACGGACGGCCGCACGAGGTCGCTGAGCAGGCCACCGTGACCGACGCACTGACTGTGCTGGGCGCGCCGTCCGCGGGGGTGGCCGTCGCGGTGGACGACGAGCTGGTGCCCCGGACGGACTGGGCCCGCTACCGGCTGGCCGCCGATGCCCGCGTCGAGGTTCTGACCGCTGTCCAGGGAGGCTGACCGTGACCGAATCCGTTGTGGACGAGCCGCTGGTGGTCGGCGGCCGCAAGATCGCGTCCCGGCTGATCATGGGCACCGGCGGCGCGGCCAACCTGGCCGTGCTGGAGCGCGCGCTGGTCGCCTCCGGCACCGCGCTGACCACGGTGGCGATGCGCCGGGTGGACGCCGCCGCCGGCACCGGGGTGCTGGACCTGCTGCGCCGCCTCGGCATCGAGACGCTGCCCAACACGGCCGGCTGCCGGACCGCCGCCGAGGCGGTGCTGACCGCGCGACTGGCCCGCGAGGCGCTGGGGACCGACCTGGTCAAGCTCGAGGTGATCGCCGACGAGCGCACCCTGCTGCCCGATCCGATCGAGCTGCTGGACGCCGCCGAGCAGCTGGTCCGGGACGGGTTCACCGTGCTGCCCTACACCAACGACGACCCGGTGCTGGCCCGCAAGCTGGAGCAGGCCGGCTGCGCCGCGGTGATGCCGCTGGGCTCGCCGATCGGCACCGGGCTGGGCATCCGCAACCCGCACAACATCGAGATGATCGTGGCCGCGGCCGGCGTGCCGGTGGTGCTGGACGCCGGAATCGGCACCGCGTCCGAGGCGGCGCTGGCCATGGAACTGGGCTGCGATGCGGTACTGCTGGCTACCGCGGTGACCCGCGCCGGCGACCCGGAGCGGATGGCGCACGCCATGCGGCTGGCCGTCGAGGCCGGTCGGGCAGCCAGGCTCGCCGGTCGGATCCCGCGCCGCTACTGGGCGCAGGCCTCCAGCCCCGCGGTGGACTGACCGGCCGCCGCACCGCACCGCACACACCCTCCGGCCGCCGCACACAGGTTTGGGCCTGTGTGCGGCGGCGCGTGGGTGTGTGTGGCGGGCATGTTCGGTGCGGCGGTGTCAGAGTCCGTTGCCCCGGCGACGTTCCAGGTCGGAGTTGAGCCGGATCAGGCCGTTGACGAAGTCGGCCAGCTCGTCGGTACTCCAGTCGTCCAGCCGGCCGCGCCACTCGCCGCGCCGCGCGGAGACGGCGGCGGCCAGCCGGTGCAGTCCGTCCGGTGAGGGCTTCAGCAGGAAGGCCCGCCCGTCGAGCGGGTCCGGGTCGCGCTGCACCAGACCGAGCCGGATGAGGGTGGAGACGTGCCGGCTCATCGTCGACTTGTCCAGCCCGAACTCGTCGGCGAGGTCGTTCAACCGCAGCGGCGCACCCTGTGCGATGACCAGCAGCACCGCGTAGGTGCTGGCGTCGATCCCGGGGTGTACCCGGCTGGCAAAGCTGCGCAGGAAGTGTCGGGATCGCCGGTTGAACACAGAGAGCTGCTCTTCGAGGCGGTCGACCTCTTTCTCGCGGGCGGCGTCCCACGTCACGCGGTGACCATAGCTGGCGCGCCCGAGGACCCGGCCGCTGCGCCATCAGCAACCTCGAACGGGTTGCCCCGTCACGCACGGACGAGTGGTAGTGCGAAGTGTGGCGGCATCGGTGCCCGCCGAGCGGGTGACGCACAATACAAATGGGTGTCGCTCAACGGGGTAGCTTAGGTTGCGTTGCGCAACTAACATACTGCACAGGGCGAGCGAAAGGTTGCGAATGTCCAGCGGTCTGGCGGAGCGACCCGGTACCAACGGCACGACGAACCCGACGAATCCACCGCCGCGCAGATGGTCGCGGGACCATCCCGGCTACAAATGGATCGCGCTGTCGAACACGACCGTGGGCATGCTGCTCGCGACGGTGAACTCGTCGATCGTGCTGATCTCCCTCCCGGCGATCTTCCGGGGGATCGGGCTGGACCCGTTGGCCCCCGGCAACTTCAGCTACCTGCTGTGGATGATCATGGGTTTCCTGTTGATCTCCGCGGTGCTGGTGGTGACGCTCGGCCGCCTTGGCGACATGTTCGGCCGGGTCAAGATCTACAGCATGGGGTTCGTGGTCTTCGCGATCGCGTCGGTCGCGCTCGCCCTGGTCCCGTTCAGCGGCGGTGCCGGCGCGCTCTGGCTGATCGGCTGGCGGGTCGTGCAGGGCGTCGGCGGCGCCATGCTGTTCGCCAACTCCACCGCGATCCTGACCGACGCCTTCCCCACCCACCAGCGCGGCATGGCGCTGGGTACCAACCAGGTGTCCGCCATCGCCGGCTCGTTCCTGGGTCTGGTGCTCGGCGGCGTACTGGCCGAGTGGGACTGGCGCGCGGTGTTCTGGGTGAGCGTGCCGATCGCGGTGGTCGGCGCCTTCTGGTCGTACCGCTCGCTGCACGAGCTCGGTGAGCGACTGGCCGGCAAGATCGACTGGTGGGGCAACGTCACGTTCGCGGTCGGGCTGGGTGTGCTGCTGGCCGGCATCGTCTACGGGATCAACCCCTACGGCGGTCACCCCACCGGCTGGACCAACCCGTGGGTACTGAGCGCGGTGATCGGCGGCGTGGTCATCCTGGCGGCGTTCTGCGTGCTGGAGACCAAGATCGAGCAGCCGATGTTCCACATCGGCCTGTTCAAGGGGCGGTTGTTCGCGCTGGGCAGCCTGGCCGGGCTGATGACCTCGATCGGGCGCGGTGGCCTGCAGTTCATGCTCATCATCTGGCTGCAGGGCATCTGGCTGCCGCTGCACGGCTACAACTTCGAGCAGACCCCGCTGTGGGCCGGCATCTACCTGCTGCCGCTCACCGTCGGCTTCCTGATCGCCGGGCCGGTCTCCGGTGTGCTGTCCGACCGGTTCGGGGTGCGCATGTTCGCCGTCGCCGGCCTGGTCCTGGTCGCGGCCAGCATGGTGGCGTTGATGATCATCCCGGTGAACTTCCCGTACTGGCTGTTCGCGTCGGTGCTGCTGCTCAACGGCATCGGCTCTGGCCTGTTCACCGCGCCGAACACCTCGGCGGTGATGGGGGCGGTACCGGCCAACCAGCGCGGCGCGGCGTCCGGCATGCGGGCCACGTTCTTCAACTCCGGCTCGGCGCTGTCGATCGGCATCTTCTTCACGTTCATGATCGTCGGCCTGTCCAGCACGTTGCCGAGCGCGCTCAGCTCCGGGCTGCGTGGGCAGGGCGTGCCGGGCGCGGTCGCGGACCAGGTGGCCGGCCTGCCCCCGGTGGGCAGCCTGTTCGCCGCGTTCCTCGGTTTCAACCCGATCCAGGAGCTGCTGGGCCCGAGCGGCGTGCTGCAGCACCTGCCGGCGACCAACGTGGCCACCCTGACCGGCAAGGAGTTCTTCCCGGAACTGATCTCCGGGCCGTTCCAGCACGGGCTGTTCGCGGCGTTCCTGGCCGCGCTGATCATGACGCTGGTCGGCGTGGTCGCCTCCGCGCTGCAGGGCAAGGAGCCGGCGATCGAGCTCGAGCTGCCGATCGCGGCCCCCGCGCCTGGTCCCGACGCCATGCCGGTCCCGACGCCGACCACCGCGAGCCGCGCCGGCACGCACGGGGTCGCACCCGACGGAGCCGCCGCTTCGAACGGCTCGACCGGGACTGGCTCGAACGGGCCGACCGAGGCGGGCTCGACCGGCCCGACCGGGGCGGGCTCGACCGGGACCGCTTCGGACGGGGCCGGCTCGACCGGGGCCGCTTCGAACGGCTCGAACGGGCCGGGCTCGAACGGGGCCGATTCGAACCGGGCCGCTTCGAACGGGGCCGATTCGAACGGGGCCGTTGACGGCCTGACCAGCGCCGGGGCGATGAAGGACCGGCTGCTTCGGGTGCTGCTCGCCGACCCGGCGCGGGCACTGCGCGCGGTGGACGACCTGGAGTCGAGCAAGGGGCAGCTGGACCAGCTGCGCGAGTCGCTGGACGTTCAGCGGGAACAGCTTGCCGGCGCCGCGCGGCGGCTGCGCCAGGCCGGGCTGAGCCCCGCCCAGGTTGCCCGGCTGGCCGGCGGGAGCGGTCGGGAGATCGCCGAACTGCTCGGTGAACCCAGCCCGTCGGACCCCCGGTCGGGCGCACCGGCGCAGATCAACAACCACTGAGGTAGCGGCAGCCGCGCGAGCACGGTCGGGTGCCGAACCGCGGTGCGGCGGCTGGGGTCTGGTAAGTCTTTCGGATGCCCCGTTCTGGCCAGCGGTTCGCGCGGCGAGCGCGGTGGCGGGTCGCCGTTCCCTCGGCGGTTGCGCTCGCCGTAGCGGCGTTCCTGGCCGGCTGCGGACCACCGACCGGCGCCGGCCCGGTCGGCGGCAGCTCGGAGTCGCCCGGCTCGGGGCCGGCGAGCTCCGGGCCGGCCGGCTCGGCACCGTCGACCGAGGCCGGCCCATCGACCGCCCCGGGCGAGCCGGAACCGGCCGGTCCCGGCCACAACGCCGCGGGGATCAGGGCGGTGCCGGTCTACTACCTCGGTCACACCT
>DASYLM010000052.1:0-16850 GCA_036009565.1 Pseudonocardia sp.
CCTCCGGCTACACCGTCTCGTTCGACGTGGACCAGGTCGCCAACCTCGTCACCTACGCCGACGTCCAGGAGGCCGGCGTCCCGGTGGGCAAGGTGGACGCGCTGAACCGGGTTACCCCCGCTCACGTCCGGGTCGTGCTGACACTGGAGCCGGTGGCCACCCCGATCCACCAGGGCGCGACCGTGCAGATCAGCGAGAAGTCGCTGGCAGGCCAGCCGAATGTGGTTCTGGTGGACGGCACCGGCCCCGCCTTCCCGGACGGCACACTGCTACCGGCCTCCTCGGTCAAGCCGTCGGTGCAGCTGCGCGACGTGCTGGCCAGCCTGGACAAGCCGACCCGGGACGCTCTCGGCGGCGTGGTGCGCTCGCTCGGGCAGTCAACCGACGGCCGCCAGACGGACCTGTCCTCGCTCGCCGAGGGGCTTTCCGATATCGGTGGCAACGGGGCCACCGCGCTGGACGCCATCGCCGCCCAGTCCGGCGATCTGGAACAGATCTCGCAGCAGCTCAACCAGATCTTCGACTCGCTCGACACCGGCCAGGGTCAGATTGCCCAACTGGTCTCCAGCGCCGACCGACTCAGCGCCGCCACCGCCGGCCAGCGACCGGCGCTCGAGGCGACCGTCCGCAAGCTGCCCGGTGTGTTGGACAGCGCGACCACTGCCAGCGGCGGGATCTCACAGCTCTCCCGAGCGCTGTCCCCGGTGGCGGCCGACCTACGCCGCGCGGCGCCCGATCTCAATGATGCGTTGAACCGGCTACCCGAGAGCAGCGCCGATCTGCGTGACCTGCTGCCGACGCTGCATTCGGTGCTGGACCACGCCCCGACGACCCTGGACAAGGTGCCGGACTTCGGGTCCCAGGTTCGGGATTTCATCCCACCGACCGTCTCATTGCTTCGGGACCTGAATCCGGCGCTGCGTTACCTGCGGCCGTACGGATTGGACATCTCGCAGATCTTCACCGACTTCGGCGCGGCGTATCACCACTACGGGGAGGACGGCGGCACCTACATCTACCTGAGGCCGTTCTTCACCACGGGCTCGGTTCGGCCCGATCCGATCAAGTACCCGGCCTTCCTGCAACCTTCGAACCCGTACCCGGCCCCGGGGGGGCTGAGGAACCTGAAACCGTTTAGCGGCCAGTACCCGAGGGTGGAGCGGGACGGCGGATGACAGCACCGCACAAGAGAGCCCTTGCCACTCGGCTGTGGTCACGCGTTTCCGGGCAGGTAGTGAAAGCTAGCTGTGTCTTCCGTCCGACCCGGCGGGGCACGGCGCTGGCGGTACTGGTCGGGTTGCTCGTCGGAGGCCTCGTCGGTGGGCTGTTGCGGGTGCGGGTGGACACGGGTGCCGAGTCGTTCCTGCCGGCGAACGACCCGACGCTGGCCGCGGTCGAACAGAAGGCCCGGGATTTCGGCGGTGACCCGGTGATCGTACTGTTGCGTTTCTCGGCGCCCCGGCTGTTCCTCACCGATCACAATCAGCTGTTCGCGCTGCTCAAGACCGAGGGTCAGCTGGCCAAGTTGCCGGACGTGGCGACCGTGTACGGGCCGGCGACAGTGCTCAACCAACTCGCCGGCGCGGGCCAGGACTTCCTGGCCCAGATCGCCGGTACCCGCGACGGGCTCCGTCAGGCGGCCCAGCGGGCCGCCCAGGACACCGGCAAGCCGCCGGCCGAGGTGACCGCCGCCGGTGCTGCCGCCGTGGCCCAGTTCGACCTGCGCTACGCGCCGCTGGTGGTGCGTGGCCTGCCGGTCGGGCTGCCCACGCTGAGCAACTCCCGGTTCGGTGAGGCGGTGATCTTCGGGCCGGACGGGCAGGCCAAGCCGGAGTGGCGGTTCATCGTGCCGAGGCCGGACACGGTGGCCGTTCTGGTTCGCCCGCGCCAGGATCTGGACCAGCGCGGCACGCACGGGTTGGTGCAGGCGATCCGTGCCACAGTGGCCGGCGCCGGGCTGGACACCAGCGCGGTGACGGTCAGCGGGGTGCCGGTGGTGACCGAGGAGCTGACCGAGGAGGTCAGCAGGGAGGGGCCACTGATCGGCGCCCTGGTGGCGCTGGTGGTGCTGCTGCGCTTCCTGCTGGTCCCAGCACAGGCCGGACAGTCGTGGCGGGAGTCGCGGCGCGGCCGGTTGGTGCTGCGGCTGCGGCCGTTGCTGGCCTCCTTGCTGGGTGGCGCGGCGACCCTGGCGTTGTTCGGGTGGCTGGGCCATCCGCTGTCGTTCGCGGCTGTGCTGCTGCTGCCGTTGCTTCTCGGTGTGGGCAGCTCGTTCCCGCTGTACCTGGCCACGGTGCCGAACCGGGGACGGGTGGTCGTCATGTCGGTGGCCAGCGCGGCGGCCTTCCTGGCGCTGGGGCTCGCGCCGCTGCCATTCGTGCGTGACCTCGGCTTCGCGCTGGCCGCGGGCATCCTGCTGACCGTTGGCGCGGGAGTACTACTGGGCGCCCGCCAGAGCTGTCCCGCCGCGCCGTCGACGGTTGTCCCGTCGACGGTGGTCCCGGCGTCGGTGGTCCCGCCGGCGCCGCCGGGCGGGCGCGGGCCGCTGTTCCGGATGGCTGCGCTCACCGCGGCCGCCGCCGTCGCCCTCCTGGGCTGGGCGGTGCTGCCCAGGCTGTCGGTACAGGCGGACCCGGTGGCGCTGGCCAGCGGGCTGCCCGCGTTGCGGGACGCGAAGTCGGTCGAGTCGGTGCTGGGCGCTTCGGGTGAGATCGGTGTCGAGCTGACCGGCCCGGACGTGGTGAGTCCCACTGCGCTGGCCTGGGCGCACGGCGCGCGCGGCGCGCTCGCGGCCCGGCACGGCGACCAGCTGCGGCCGGTGGTCAGCGCGGCGAGCCTGCTGTCGTTCCTCGGGCCCGCGCCCACGCCGGCACAGGTCTCCTCGGCATTGCGGTTGCTGCCGCCCTACCTGAGCTCCGCGGTGATCCGGCCGGACCACCGCGTCGCCGTGCTCGTTTACGGTCTTCGGCTGCAGGATATGAGCGCGCAGCAACGTCTGCTGGCAGACGTGCGGGCAACACTGCCGCCACCGCCTGCCGGCTACCGGGTGGACGTGGTCGGTCTGCCGGTCGCCGCCGCACGTGGCTACCAGCTGTTGCTGGACGACCGGTACCCGGCGAACTTGGCAGGTATCGCCGTGGCCGGCCTGGTGCTGCTGCTCGGTCTACGTCGGCGGACTGACGCCGGGCGAGCGGTGGCGGCGGCCGCGCTGGCCACCGGGTGGGGGTTGGCCGCGCTGTGGGCGTTGGGTATGCAGCTGAGCCCGCTCACGCTGGCGCTGGGCTCCCTGGTCACCGTCACCGGTTGCGAGTTCGTGGTGCTGCTGACCGAGGCCGAACGGCATGCGCACCGCTGGCTACGCCGCAGCGTGGGGTACGCCTGCGTGACCTCGGTCCTCGGGTACCTCGTCCTGGTCACGTCGAAGCTGTGGCTGGTGCGCGAGTTCGGTGTGGTGCTCGCGGTCGCGGTGGTGCTGTCCTACCTGGCTGCTCGCCTGGTGGTGTGGCTCAGCCCGCCGACCGCACTGCTCGAAGGTGACCGGGGCGGTGGTGCTGACGGGACGTTGGATCGCCGGCCGGCGGCTGTGGAGGTGAACGCATGAGAACACTCGTCACGAGGTTGTCGAACCGGGTCGTCGGAGCGGCCGGTCCGCTCGGGGCCTGGGTGCGCCGGCACCCGGTGATCCCCGCACGCCACCCGACTCCGGTCGTGGGACTCGCGCTGTTGGCATTGCTGGCGATCGGCTCGGGCACCACACTCGCGCTGGAGCGCATCGAGGCGATACCCGCCGGTGCGGCGTTCCGAGTGGATGGGACGCTGGTCACCGAATCGCAGCTCGCGGACCGGGTCAAACTGCTCGGCGCGCTTTACGGTGTCACCCCGCCGACCGACCCAGCCAAGCTCGACAAGTTCCGCCGGGACAGTGCCAAGGCCGTGGTGGTCAGCGATGTGCTCGCCGACGCCTCGCGGGCCAAGGGCATCGTGATCGCCGACAAGACAGCCAACGACCAGCTGACCCAGCTGATCGAGACCACCTTCCCGCAGGGCCGCGACGTGTTCCTGCAGAAGCTGGCCGGAGTCGGGATTACCGAGGAGGCAGTGCTGGACGAGGTCAAGTCCCAGCTCGCCAACGCGCAGCTCTACGACCAGGTCACCCGAGCCGTGCCGACACCGACCGATCAGGACGTCGAGCAGTACTACCAGCAGCACAAGGCCGAGATGGCCGTGCCGGAGAAACGACACCTGCGCAACATCGTGGTCGCCGACCAGGACCAAGCCAACCGGATCCGCGCCCAGCTCGCCGGTGGTGCCGATTTCGGCACCGTCGCCGGGCAGTCCTCGATGGATGACAGCACCAAGGGCAAGGGCGGGGACCTGGGCACGGTGACCCGCGACCAGCTGGACAAGAACTACGGTGACGCCGCCTTCACCGTCGCGCCGAACTCGGTGTTCGGCCCGGTGCAGACCCGGTACGGCTGGAACGTAGGCCAGGTGCTGGAGGTGACCCCAGCCGTTCCGCTGTCCCTCGGACAGGCCCGCGAGCAGTTGCGCGCAACCGTGCTCGACCAGCGCAAGAAGGACGCGTGGGACAGCTGGCTGTCCGGGCAGCTGCACACCGCGCACGCGCGCTACGCCGATGCGTACCGCCCGGCGGACCCGGACTCGGCCACACCGGGAACCAGCGCCGAACCGTGATAGTGAGGGACCGATGGGCGTCGCCCACAGCTCGTCGGTTCACTGGATCGCCGCTGCCGCATCAAGCTACCGCCGGGTAGTATTTCGGTTCCTGGATGCCCGGAGGCGATATGACGTTGGTGGTGGGCGCTCTCGTCCTGGCATTGCTCATCCTTGAACGGCAGCTCATCACTACGACCGCAATGCTGTTCATCCTGGTCCTGCTGATCCCGTCGATCGTGGTCGACCTGCTGATCCTGTTCGGTCCCGGCGTCGATCAGCAGAGCGACCCGATGAGCCGGTACCGGTCGAAGCCTCCGCGATCTTCGGCATCGCGTCCAACACCGCCCGTCCGGGCAACCGGTTGGCATCGTCCGTTTCGCTGACCCGCCCCGCTCAGGCCACGACCGGGGCGCCGGGCCAGCCCGTGTCCGGGTGCGCCGCGCTGACCCGGGCGGCGGCCCGGACGGCGACGGCCCCCAGTTCGGCGAACAGGCCCGCGTGCACCCGGTCGTGCGGACCCCAGATGCTGAGTACCGCGAGCGGCCGTCGGGCGTGGTCGAGCACGGGCGCCGACACCCCGTACAGCGACGACTCGAGCTCGCCCGCGCAGATGCCGTAGCCGCGGGCCCGGGTCGCGGCGAGCTCGGCCACCAGCGCCTCGGGATCGGTGATGGTGGTGGCGGTGAAGGAACGCAGCTCGCCGCCGAGCACCCGGCGGGTCTGTTCGGCGGGCAGGAACGCGAGCATGGCCTTGCCCGTCGACGTCGCGTGCACCGGTACGAACCGACCCAGCCAGCTGGCGGTCAGCACGGCGGTCGGCGTCACCTCGTCGACGTAGCAGAGGCCGCCGATGCCGGCCACGGCCAGCGCGGCGGTCTCCCCGGTCTCGTCGCAGGTCCGCTCCAGCTCGGGGTGGGCCGCGGCGATCAGCGCGTCGGGCCCGGCGGCGTTGCCGAGCTCCACCGTGGTCAACCCGATCGAGTACCGCCCGGTCGCCTCCTCCAGGTTCACCAACCCCCGGGCCTGCAGCGTCTTGAGCAGCCGCCAGGCCGTTGCCCGGTTGAGCCCGCAGGCCCTGGCCAGTGCGGGGGCGCTGGACGCATCGGGTCTCGCCGCGGCCACCGCCTGCAGCAGATCGACCGCGCGGTCCACCGACTGGATCCGGACGGAGGCAGCGGGCTGATGGTTACGTGCTGTCATTGCACAACCTCCTGTTCACCCTATTGACGATCCGATCCGGCGTGTCTAGGTTCACATCATTCCAAAGGAGTTCGCATCGTGCGACAACCACCACACTCCGGATACCCCCGCATTCAGGTGACCTCACGGCCGTCGCGCCGCGACGTGCTGCGGTTCGGGATGGTCGCCGCCGCCGGCTTCGCCGGGCTGACCAGCCTGTCGGCCTGCGCCGCTGTGCCCGGGAAGCCGGATTTCAACAAGCCCCAGGTGCGTGGTGGCAGCTACAGCCACGGGGCCACCGGCGGCGGGCTCAAGGACACCCTGGACCCGCACTTCCCGGTGACGAACCCGGACATCGCCCGTTGCCTGCAGCTGTACGAGCCGCTGCTGCGCTGGAACAACAACTACGAGATCGAACCGTCCATCGCCGAGTCGGTCACCCCGTCCCCGGACACCACGCAGTGGACGATCCGGCTGCGCGAAGGGGTGGAGTTCCACCACGGCAAGACCGTGACGGCCGAGGACGTGATGCACACCCTGGCCGTGGTCACCGATCCGAAGAAGACCGGGTCCGGCGGCACCGAGCTCGCCTCCATCCTCGAGCTGAAGAACTCGAAGATCGTCGATCCGAGGACGATCCTGCTGCAGCTCAACGCCCCGTACGCGGTGATCGACCAGCTGCTCGCCGAGTACACGGTCGGGGTCATCCCCACCGACTTCGACGTCCACAAGCCGGTCGGCACCGGTCCGTTCGCGTTCCGCCGCTTCGTGCCCGGCCAGCTCTCCCAGTTCGCCCGGTACGACAACTACTGGGACGGCCCGGCGTGGGTCGACGAGCTGGTCATCTACGACTTCGCCGACGACGCCGCCAAGGTCAACGCGCTGCTCGCCGGCCAGGTGCAGAGCGTCGACAACCTGCCCAACTACCTGGCTGGCACGATCGAGCAGCAGGGCGCCTCGCCGCTGGTCTCCGAGTCGGGCGCGTGGGTGCCGTTCACGATGCGGGTCGACGTGGCGCCGTTCTCCGATGTTCGGGTGCGGCAGGCGCTGCGCCTGGTCGTGGACCGGCAGCAGATGATCGACCAGGCGCTGAACGGGTTCGGCATCCTCGGCAACGACATGTACTCCCCGTTCGACCCGGCCTATGCCCGCGACCTGCCGCAGCGCGTGCAGGACATCGACCAGGCCAGGTCACTGCTGGCCCAGGCGGGCCATTCCGATCTCGACGTCGAGCTGGTCACCTCCACCGCGGTCGGCGCGGGCGCGGTCGAGTCGGCCAACCTGTTCGTCGAGCAGGCCCGCCGGGCCGGGATCAAGGTTCGACTGAACAAGGCCGACGCCAACGTCTTCTACGGCGACCGGTACCTGAGCTGGAACTTCGCCCAGGACTTCTGGAACACCCGCAACTATCTGCCGCAGGTCGCCACCTCCTCGGTGAAGTCCGGGACCTACAACGAGACCCACTGGAACGACCCCGCCTTCAACGCGTTGATCGACCGGGCCCGCCGGGAACCGGAGCCGACCAGGCGCAACCAGTTGCTGCACGACGCGCAGGAGATCGAGTACCACACCGGCGGCTACCTCATCTGGGGCTTCAAGCGCCAGCTCGACGCCTACTCGAACCTCGTGCAGGGTTTGACGCCGCACCGCTACCTGCCGTGCTCGGCCTTCGGGTTCAAGCACGCCTCCTTCGTCACGCCCCCAACGTGAGGCAACCATGACCGATCTGGCGACCACGGCCCCCGGCACCGAGGCGGCCACTCCGGCGCGCCCGACCCCGGCCGGCTCGGCCTGGCTCAAGTGGCTGGCCCGGCGGCTCGGCCTGGCCGTGCTGACGCTGTGGCTCTGCTCGGTGCTGGTGTTCTTCGCCACCGCCGCGCTCGGTGACCCGGTGCGCGCGATCCTCGGCAAGGACTACGCCACCAGCCCGGAGCGGGTGGCCGCGCTGACCGCCCAGCTCAAGCTCGACGAGCCGGTGATCACCCGCTACTTCCAGTGGCTGGGCGGGTTGTTCACCGGCAACCTCGGGGAGTCGGTGGCCAACGGGCTGCCGGTCGGCTCACTGGTCGGGGACCGGATCGTCAACTCGGCGGTGCTGGTGCTGGTCTCCGCGCTGGTGATGATCCCGGTCGCGTTCGGGATCGCGTTGGTCTCGGCCAACTTCCGGGGCAGGCGCACCGACAGCGTCATCCAGATCATCATGATCACTGCGGCCGGGCTGCCCGAGTTCGTGGTCGGCATCCTGCTGGTGGCTGTCTTCTCCACCACCCTGCTGCACGTGCTGCCCGCCGTCACCATCGCCGGTGGCGGCGCCCCGCCGTGGTCCAAACCGGCCTCGATGATCCTGCCCGTGCTCACCCTGGTGATCGCGGTGGCACCGTACGTGGCCCGGATCGTGCGCTCCAGCCTGCTCGAGGTGCTCGACAGCGACTACGTCGAGCTGGCCCGGCTCAAGGGGGTCCCGGAGCGGGTGGTGCTGCGCAAGCACGCGCTGCTGAACGCGATCGTGCCCGGCATCCAGGTGATCGCGCTGCAGCTGGCCTGGCTGGCCGGGGGTGTGGTCATCGTGGAGTACCTGTTCTCCTACCCCGGGGTGGGCGCGAGCCTGGTCGACTCGGTGCGCAACAGCGACTTCCCGATGGTGCAGGTGTTGGCCATGACGATCGCCGGTGTCTACGTGGTGGTGAACCTGATCGCCGACATTCTGTCCATCCTGTTCACCCCGCGGGCGAGGACGGCGATCGCGTCATGAATGTGTTGACCCCCGCGAGCCTGCGCCGGATCGGCAGCCAGCGCCGGCTGGTGACCGGACTCGTGATCACTGTGGTGATCGCCCTGGTGGCGGTCATCGGGCCCTGGTTGGCCCCGTACGGCGAGAACGACATCGTCGGCAAGCCGTTCACCCACGAGGGGTCCTGGCTGGGCACCGACTACCTCGGCCAGGACGTGTGGAGCCGGGTGCTGGACGGCGGCGGTTCGATCCTGCTGATCTCGGTGCTGGCCACGCTGCTCGGCATGGTCGTCGGGATCATGATCGGGGTGGTGGCCGCCTACATCGGTGGCTGGCTGGACGAGGCGATCATGCGCCTGAACGACGTCGCGCTGGCGTTCCCGCAGATCCTGCTCGCTCTGCTCGTGCTCACCGCGGTCGACCAGCCGTCCTGGTGGATGATCGTGCTGCTGGTCGGCATCTCGCACGCCCCCCGGGTGGCCCGGGTGTCCCGGGGCGTAGCACTCGGCATCGTGTCCCGCGACTACGTGACCTCGGCGGAGGCGCTGGGGGAGAGCCGGCTGCGGGTGATCCTGGCCGAGGTGCTGCCGAACATGAACGCGCCGCTGCTGGCCGAGGCCGGGCTGCGCCTGACCTACTCGATCGGCATGGTGGCCGGCATCGGCTTCCTCGGCTTCGCCACCAACCCCGGCGCGGCCGACTGGGGCCAGATGATCAACGAGAACCGGCTCGCGCTGCTGGTGCAGCCGTGGGGCGTGCTGGCGCCGGTGATCGTGATCGGCATCTTCACCGTCGGCACCAACCTGATGGCCGACGGTATCGCACAGCTCGCCGGCCGGGGGGACTGACATGACGCTGACCGACGAGAACGCCGAGGCCGGCTGCACCGTCTCGGGCCTGCGGGTCGCGCTCACCGGCCGGGGGCTCGACGTCGTCGACGAGATCAACCTCGAGCTGCGCCCGGGCGAGGTGGTCGGGCTGGTCGGCGAGTCCGGGTCCGGCAAGACCACCGCCGGTACCGCGTTGCTGGCCTACGCCCGGCGCGGGGCGTTCATCGAGCGCGGCACGGTGACCTTCGAGGGCGCCGACGTGCTCGCGCTGCCCTGGGAGCAGATGCGCGCGATCCGCGGCATGAAGATCGCCTACGTGCCGCAGGACCCCGGCGCCGCACTGAACCCGGCGATCCGGATCGGCCGCCAGATCGTCGAGCTGCTCGAGCTGCACGGCATCGGCACCGCCGAGGAGCGCCTGGCCAAGGCGCGGGCGGGGCTGGTCGAGGTGGGGCTGCCCAGCGACAACGAGTTCCTGGCCCGCTACCCGCACCAGCTCTCCGGCGGCCAGGTGCAGCGGGTGGCGCTGGCGATGGCGTTCCTGCCCCGGCCCCAGGTGCTGGTGCTCGACGAACCCACGACCGGCCTGGACGTCACTACCCAGGGCATGGTGCTGCAGACCGTGGGTGAACTGTGCCGCAGCCACCGGGTCGCGGCGCTGTACGTCACCCACGACCTGGCCGTGGTGGCCACCATCGCCGACCGGGTCGCGGTCATGTACGCCGGGCGGATCATCGAGCTCGGGCCCCGCGATGCGATGTTCCGCCGTCCCGCGCACCCCTACACCCGGGCACTGCTGGACGCGATCCCACACCTGTCCAGGGCCCGGGCGCTGACCGGCATCCCGGGTCGCACGCCCGGGCCGGGTCGCCGCCCTTCCGGGTGCCGCTTCAACGACCGCTGCGAGTACGTCCAGGACCGCTGCCGGGAGACCGAGCCGGGCGACGTACAGGTGGGGACGGACCACACCGCGAAATGCCTGCGGGTCGGCGAGATCGGCAGCTGGGACATCAACCGGGGCAACACGAACGACACCGACCCCGCGACCACCCGGGACATCATCCTGTCCGTCGAGGACCTGCGGGTGTTCTACGGCCGCAAGGAGGTGGTGCACGGGGTCAGCTTCGACGTGGCCAAGGCCGAGGTGGTCGCGCTGGTCGGCGAGTCCGGCAGCGGCAAGACCACCATCTCGCGCTGCGTCGGCGGGCTGCACAAGCAGTGGACCGGTGACCTGGCCTTCGAGGGCCGCCCGCTCGGCAAGGGCTCCCGGTCCCGCGGCGCCGAGGACCGGAAGCGGATCCAGTACATCTTCCAGAACCCGTACCTGTCGCTGAACCCGAGGCTGACCATCCAGCAGATCGTGTCGCGGCCGATGGAGCTGTTCGGCATCGCCAAGGGCAGCCAGGCCCGGGACCGGGTGGTCGAGCTGCTGGAGGCCGTGGCGCTCGGGCCGACCGTGCTCAACCTGCAGACCAACCGGCTGTCCGGGGGCGAGCGGCAGCGGGTGGCCATCGCCAGGGCGCTCGCGGCCGAACCCGACCTGCTGGTCTGCGACGAGATCACCTCGGCGCTGGACGTCTCGGTGCAGGGCTCGATCGTGGCGCTGCTGGAGAACCTGCGGAAGACCCGGCAGATCAGCATGCTGTTCGTGACGCACAACCTGGCCCTGGTCCGCTCGATCGCGGCCCGGGTACAGGTGCTCAACGCCGGCGAGCTCGTCGAGTCGGGATTCGTCGTCGAGGTGCTGGACACACCGAAACACGAGTACACCAAGCGCCTGCTGAGCAACTCGCCGACGGTCGCCTGAGGTCCGGCAGCCGCCGAGCTCACGTCGCGGACCTCGACGGTGTGGACTCAGATGACTCCCGTGTCTCGCCGCATCCCGCCCGCCAGGTCCCCGCGGGCCCCAGGTGACGCGCCGCGATCCTCCGCCGCTCACGCGGTATCGGACAACGAGCCCGGGGCTGAACGCCATATGTGCCCGGCGAGTGAATCGCGCAGGCGGACGGCCGGAACCTAGATCGCCGCTCCGGCCAGGGCCCGGTCCTGGTCGGCGTGGCGGGACGGGAGCAGCCAGGACACGGTGCGGTCGTCGTGCAGGCGCGCGAGCCGGTGGGGCAGCTCGCGCAGCACCCGCTCCGTGCGGGCCAGCTCGAGGGCGTCGAGCAACTCGTAGGTGAACGCGGTCTGCCCCTTGGCGTGCGCGGCCGTGCTGAGTTTCTGGAGCAGGGGACGGGTGACCACGGCATCCTGGTAGTCGCCGAGGAGGTCCTGGAGCTTCTTGGCCTGCCGACGCAGGCGGAGGGCGGGCTTGCCGTTGATCGGGGTGAGGATCTCGGTCATGTAGCGCACCTGCTTGTCTGCCTTGCGCGCCTCGTGCAGCGCCTCGTCGCGCGCCGGTCCGGGTGCAATCGCCTCGGCCTCGGCGAGTCGGCGATCGAGTCTGCGGACGGCCTTGGCCAGGTTCTTGGGCAGTTCGGTGTGTGCGGGCCGCCCGGTGCGGTGGGTGAAGGGCGGGTCCGCCAGCAGCTGGTCGAGCAAACGCTGCAACGTCCGGTAGCGGTCGCTGGCCAGGGCGGCCTCGATGATGTGTTTGCCCTGCTGGGCCAGTTGGCCCAGCTCGTGCTCGAGTTCGGTCTCGACGGGGCCCACGATCAGGTCCTGAGGCAGCGCGGCGATCAGCCGGTCGAACTCTTTGATCATGGCTTCGGTGTCGTTTTCTTCACCGAGCTGAGCCCCGAGCCATTTGAGCTCCTCGGCCACGGCGCGGGTGGCGTGAGGGTCGAGAACACGCGAGAAGCCGCGCAGGGTGGAGCGCAGCTGCCGGGTGGTGACCCGCATCTCGGTGATCGCTGTGGGGATGGCCTGGCGCACCCCGGGCTCCTGTGCCCGCAGGTGCTCGACCTGGGCGCGCAACGCGTCCAGCACCACCTCTCCGGCTGGGAGCGGGCCTGGGTGCACAGTGCTAGTGGCTGCTGATCCACTGGAGGTAGTGGTGCGCATGGCGCCCTCCCGGTGTAATGCCGTGACGTCTTCTACTGAAGTTGACACATGAGTGCCGCACTTCTGTTCCTGAGGACCGCCAGGTGTGACGCGGATCGCGGTCGTTCCCGCGGGACGGCGGGCTCGCCGCCGCTCCGGGGTCTTTTACCGATATCCGGGGCCCAGATGGCGCACGCAGCCATCGGACAGTGGCGACGACGACCAGCCAGGCGCCTTGCCCCGGAGTCCTTCGCCCCGGACTTCCGCTGGCACGGTGTCAGCGTGGGCACCATTGTCACTGGTTACCAGGGCAGCCAGCTGATGAGTTGCTGGCCCAGGAGCATGCCGAGGAGCCCGACCAGGGCAACCGGTGGTGGCGCGGGGGAGCGCACCTTGAGCAACCCGTAGCCGATGCCGACCAGTACTCCGATTGCGAGGGATACCGCGAACTGCCATGCGGTGGTCATGGTTACTTCCTTCTCCTGGTCACTGAGCCGCGCGTCGCTGTTGGACGGTGTGCCGGCCTCGGGCGGGAGGGGGGCGCCGCTCGTCACGGTCGGATGACGACGCGGCCCGGCGTGCCCTCGGCCACCGCCCGATACGCGTGCTCGCCCTGGGTGAGGTCGAAGTACCGGGTGACCGGGAGCGGACGGAACTCGCCGGTTTCGAACCGAGGAGCCAGCAGCGAGAGCCGGGCGGCCGATGCGCTCGCGTCGAGCTTGCCGCTGTCCGCCCCGAGCAGCCGGAGCTCCCGGTGGTAGAAGTCCACCAGGTCGATCTCGACGGTCCGGGTGCCGACCGCGCTGATCACGACCAGCCTGCCCCGCCGCGCCAACGACTCCAGCGCGGCCGGGGTGGTCACCCCGCCCACCGCGTCGTAGACAACCTCCGCGCCTCTGCCGCCGGTCAGCCGCCTGACCTCGGCGCCGATCGCCGGTGCCTCGGGACCGAGCAGGAGGAACTCGTCGATGGCCGCCGCGGCCGGAGTTGTGGCTGAGGGCGCCACCAGGTCGACCCCGAGTACCCGCGCCCCGAGTGAGTGCGCGATCTGGGCCACCGCGCCGCCCACCCCGCCGGACACCCCGAACACCACGATCGTCTCGCCCTTCTCCACCTGAGCGGTCTCGACGGCGCCGACCCAGCCGACCACGAAGTTGACGCCGACCGCTGAGGCCTCGTCGAAACTGAGCGACTCCGGTTTGCGGGCCAGCGCGCTGACCGGCACCCGCAGCAGCTCCGCATGCGAGCCGTCCAGGGTGAATCCGATGTCGCCGCCGGTACCCCAGACCTCCAGGCCGAGCCAGTCCGACGGACCCGCCACGACGACGCCGGCGAAGTCGCGCCCGGGCACCCTGGGCAGGATCGTCCACTCCATGGCGCCGGCGACATTCTTCACATCGGACGGGTTGACCGAAGCCGCCTTCACCGCGATCACCGCCCAGTCCTCCGCCGCCACCGGGTCGGGGACCTCCGCTACCTCGAGTACCTGGGGGTTGCCGAACCGGTCGAAACGCAATGCGCGCACCGGATGCCTCCTGTGTCGATTCTTTCTCTGTCGATTAGTTTTCGAACACCACCGATGCTGCCCTCGACAAGTGATCTCGTCCAACGAATGTTTACGATGATCATTATCGCGATATGAGATAGTGGATGGCATGGAGCTTCGCCAGCTGGAGTACTACGTCGCGGTCGCCGAGGAGCTGAGCTTCTCCCAAGGAGCGCGCCGGGTCCATGTGGTGCAGTCGGCGGTCTCTACCGCGGTGGCCAAGCTGGAGCGGGAGCTGGGCGCCGCGCTGGTGGACCGCTCGAGGCCGCGTGTCGGTCTGACCCCCGCGGGAGCGGCATTCCTGGCCGAGGCCCGCGCCACGCTGACCGCGGCCCGCCGAGCCAAGGACTCGGTCGTCGGGTTCCACGGCCAGCTCAGCGGCAGCGTCGATGTCGGAACCATGATGTCCAGCGGCCCGATCGACCTGCCCGAGGCGCTCGGACGGTTCCACCGGGCTCATCCCCTCGTCTCGGTACGGCTGCGGCAGAACGTGTCCGGTTCGGCGGGTCACCTGGCCGCGATCGCCGAGGGCTCACTGGACGTCGCACTGGTCGCGGCGCCGAACGCTGCACCGGCGAGCGGCGTCAGGCTGCACGTGCTGGCCGAGGAGCCACTGGTGTTCCTGTGCTGGCCGGACCATCACCTGGCCGGTCGGGACCCGGTTGCGCTGACGGGGCTGGCCGGCGAGGTCTTCGTCCGGTTTGCCTCCGGCTGGGGAATCCGACACCGGGTAGACCATGCGCTGGCCGGCGCGGGCGTCGACCCGGTCGCGCCGTACGAAGTCGCCGACTACGCCACCGCGGCCGGACTGGTCCACCATCGGCTGGGCACCACGCTGATGCCGCGGACGGCAGCGGCCCAGTTTCCCGAGTTGCGGGCCATCCCGGTCACCCCGGCCACGACCTGGCGGCTCTGCCTGGCCACTGCCGCCGGCCGGCGGCTGTCCCCGGCCGCGGCCGCACTGGCCGAAACCCTGACCGGCGCAACCCCGGCCGACCAGGTGCGCCGCCCAGCAGCGCAGGGGTAAACTGGACGTTCAGTATTTGATGGGGAGTGGTGGATGAGCGTCGGCAGTGGCATGCAGGACCGGCCCCGAGCGCGTCCCGGCCGCCCGCGCAGCGAGGAGGTGCGGCTCGCGGTACTGCGGGCGACCTCCGAGCTGATGCTCGAGGTCGGCCTGCGGGCGATGACGACCGAGGCGATCGCCGCCCGGAGCGGGGCCAGCAAGGCGACGATCTACAAGTGGTGGCCGAACAAGCACGCGGTGGCTATCGAGGCGTTCCTGTCGGCGATGTCCGCCGAGTCGGCCGACCCCGATACCGGTTCGGCGCGCGAGGACTTCCGCCGCGCGTTGCGGGGCATGATGCGGTTCTATGCCAGCCCGGGTGGTCGGGTGTTCGCCCAGCTGGTCGGCGAAGCTCAGTTCGACCCGCAGGTCGCGGCCGAGCTGCGTGATCGACTGGTGGGCTCCCGGCGGCGGTTGGTGCGGGTGATCTGGGACCGCGGTGCGGCCCGTGGTGAGCTCCGGCCCGATGTCGACCCCGAAGCCGCGATCGACCTGGTCTTCGGGCCGGCCATGTACCGGCTGCTCGCGGGACACGCGCCGCTGGACGACGCGGCCGCGGACGCCATCGTGGACGTCGCCATGGGTGGGCTTACCTGCTGAGGTCGACGTCACCGGTCACATGCGGCCGGCGGGACCGACCCGACGCTATCCTGATTAGAAACTAGACGTTCAGTTTCCATGATGAGGACAGCGGGCATGAACACCACAATATTGGGCAGCACGGGGTTGCGGGTGTCCCGCATCGCGTTCGGCACCTGGCAGTTGGGCGGCGACTGGGGCCGCTTCGACGAGGCCATGGCCGTCACGGCGATTCGGCACGCCTTCGATCTGGGCGTGAACTTCTTCGACACCGCCCAGGCCTACGGCTTCGGTGCCTCCGAGCGGCTGCTCGGCGGGGCACTGCGCGGAGAGCTCAACCGCAACCGGGACCAGTTGGTGATCGCCACCAAGGGCGGGCTGCGGATGACCGACGGCGGACTGGTGCGTGACGCGAGCCCACAGTGGTTGCGCGAGGGGGTGGACGCCAGCCTGCGGGCCTTGGCCGTCGAGTACATCGACCTCTACCAGGTGCACTGGCCCGACCCGAAGGTGCCGGCCGCCGAGACGGCGGGCGCGCTGGCCGAGTTGGTCGCAGCCGGCAAGATCCGGCACGTCGGGGTGTCCAACTACGACGCCGCGCAGCTGGCCGAGTTCGCCGTGACCCTGCCGGTGGGGACGCTGCAGCCGCCGTACCACCTGTTCCGGCGGGACATCGAGGGCGAGGTGCTGCCCTACTGCCGGGAACACAACGTCGGCGTACTGGTCTACGGCCCGCTGGCGCACGGCCTGCTCTCCGGGACGATGAGCGAGAACACCAGATTCCCCAGCGATGACTGGCGGGCCACCAGCCCGGTGTTCACCGGCGAGGGCTACCGGGACAACCTGGCCGTGGTCGCCGCGCTGGAGAAGTTCGCCGCCGACCGTGGCATGACGGCCAGCCAGCTGGCCATCGCCTGGACCCTGGCGCACCCCGCCGTGCACGTGGCGATCGTCGGTACCCGGCGAGCCGACCACATCCAGGACAGCCTGGCCGCCGCGGAGATCTCCCTCAGCGGCGGCGACCTGGCCGAGATCGACGCCATCATGGCCGCCGCCACGCCGGTCTCCGGCCCGGCCCCGGAGACCGTGTGATGGCCACTCCGGGGATGGCGTCGCAACGCGTTGCCGTGCTGGGTGCCGGGACCATGGGTGCCCCGATGGCCCGCAACCTGTGCCGCGCGGGGCTGGAGGTGCGGGTCTGGAACCGCGACCCGGCCAAGGCCGAAGCATTGGCCGCCGACGGGGCACTCGGCGTGGGGT
>DASYLM010000053.1:0-6587 GCA_036009565.1 Pseudonocardia sp.
CCTCGTCAGTTCCCAACACCGGTGTGGGAAACCGCTTGTGCGCCTCAGCCTCGCAGGTCAGCGGAGCGGCCATGGCGCAGGTCACACGGTTGGGGAAACCTTGCTCCCCCCGGGCCACCTGTGCAATGCCCAGTGTTAGGGATCACTAACGCGCGTGGTAGATATACTTAGCAGGTTACTGTTTGGCCAGGTCAGCACGCATCAGGTAGACGTTGTACGGCCCCCATTGGGACATCGTGAAGTAAATTTCGTCGCCGTCCAGCGCACCCGGGTGCAGGTACCCGCCGTACAGCGCCGGGTATTCCTGACCGGAGACCAGGGTCTGACCGTCGCTCCACGGGCCGGTCACCGCCGCGGCCGAGCGCAGCAGGATCCGCCCCGCGCGGTCGTCCAGGTGCACCATCAGCCAGCAGCCGAGACCCCGGTGGTAGGCCACCGAGAGCTCGCCGCACGGGCCGGCCGCCACCGGCCTGGCCCGGTGCCAGAACTCGCTCCAGTGGCTACCCGTCCAGTACTCGTAGCTGTCCGGGTCGGCCACCCGCGCGGCCGCCACCCGGGCCAGGTGCACGTCGCCGAAGCGGCCGTTGCGGGTGCCGAACAGGTACACCCACGCCGGGTCGGCGGGGTCCCGGGTGAAGGCGCCCATCTGGAACGGCTGCCGGCCGCGCAGCCAGGTGTTGCGCCAGCGCGCGCCGCGGTCCTTGTGCCAGGTCATGCCCCGGTCGCGGGAGTAGGCGATGCCGCCGTAGTTGGTGCGCCAGCCACCGGGGACGCCCCAGACCTTGACCGACATGTAGTGGATGTACTGCACGCCGTCCACCGCGATGCCGGCGGTCGGGATCACCGTGGACTCGAGGCGCCGGTGCGGGTCGGCCGGCAGGATCTCGGCGGCGTGCCCCGGGCGGTCCTCGGTCATCTCGTCCAGCACCAGGCCGGCGCGCAGCTCGGTACCGGTGGACCGGCCCAGCACGTTGCGCCGGTGATCGGCGGTCCGGGCGCCGGCCCCGGGCCCCGCCCAGCCCTCGCCATAGGTGTCGCCGAAGGCCGCGAGCACGCCGCCCTCGCCGTCGTCCCAGAGGATGCCGAGGTCAGTGGCCAGGAAACCGAACCGGCTGCCGGTGCGGTTCGGCGAGTCCTCGCCGGTCACCTGGGCAATCAGCTCGAGTCCGGTGGGCACCACGAGCGGGGGAAACGCCATGGGCGCATCCGTACCACATGCGATTCTGGAGATCAGCACCCCACTCGATCAGAACCGGGGCCGATCAGCCCTGGCGATCAGGCCGGGTGCCCACCTACGGTCAGGTCCGGGGCGGAAGGGGTCGGTATGACGGTAGACCGGGTCGATCGGGTGCGGGGCGAGCTCAGGACGACGCTGGACACGGCGGACCTGGCACCGCGCTGGGACCTGCAACTGACCGCGTGGTTGGCCGATGCCACCGCTGCCGAGCTGGCCGAGCCGACGGCGATGGTGCTGGCGAGCGTGGATCTGGACGGTTCGCCGTCCACCCGCAGCGTGCTCTGCAAGGGGATCGACACCCGGGGCATCGTCTTCTACACGAACTACACCTCGGCGAAGAGCCGCGACCTGCGCTCCAACCAGCGGGCGTCGGTGACCTTCCCGTGGTACGCGCTGCAGCGCCAGGTGAACGTGCGCGGCACCGTGGAGCGGACCAGCCGGGAGGAGACCGCGCGGTACTGGGCGACCAGGGCCCGCGGCTCCCAGCTCGGCGCCTGGGCCTCGCCACAGTCGGTGGTGATGTCCAGCCGCCAGGCCCTGGAGGACTCGCTGGACGCGGTCACCCGGCGGTTCTCCGACTCCGAACTGGTGCCGGTGCCGCCGCACTGGGGAGGCTGGCTGCTGCGCCCGGACCGGGTGGAGTTCTGGCAGGGTCGCAAGGACCGGATGCACGACCGGCTCACCTACGACCGCACCCCCGACCAATACTGGAAGATCCACCGCCTGGCGCCCTGACCGGCGCGGCCGGGGACATCAACCCCCGAATCGGGAACAAACTCGATAGTTCGCCGTGCTAAGTCTTGAACGTGACACCTGCGCGCCTTTCCGAGCCTGATGATCCGGGGCCCCGAAAACCGGGGCCCTCCGAGCACGAGCACATCACCGTCCCGCTGGACCCGGCCGCCCGTCGACCCGGTGCCACCAGGGTTCTCGCCGGCAAGTTCCGCGGTGCGCTGGCAGACACCCGGCCGCTGAACACCGTGGAGTTCCGCCGGCTGTGGGGCGCCGGTGTGATCACCACGATCGGTGCCCAGCTCACCGTCGTCGCTGTCCCGGTGCAGATCTACAACCTCACCCAGTCCTCCGGCTTCGTCGGCCTGACCGGCCTGTTCGGGTTGGTTCCGCTGGTCGTCTTCGGGCTGTGGGGCGGCGCGATCGCCGACGCGATCGACCGCCGCATCCTGCTGCTGGCCTCCGGCGCCGGCATCTCGCTGATGTCGCTGCTGCTGTGGGTGACCTCGGCCAGCGGGCTCGGCTCGGTGTGGCTGATCCTGTGCATGTTCGCGGTGCAGCAGGGGCTGTTGGCGATCAACCAGCCGACCCGCAGTGCCGTGCTGCCCCGCATCCTGCCGAGCCCCGAGCTGCCGGCCGCCAACGCGCTGAACATGACGGTCTTCCAGTTCGGCGCCATCGTCGGCCCGGTGCTGGCCGGCGCCCTGATCCCGTTGATCGGCCTCTCCACGCTGTACCTGGTCGACGCCATCGCGCTGCTCGCCTCGCTCTGGGCGACCTGGCGACTGCCGAAGATGCCGCCGCTGCCCAACGAGCGCGGCGTGCGGCCCACCGCCGGGCTGCGCGACGTGATCGCCGGCTTCCGTTACGTGGCGACCCAGAAGATCCTGCTGATGTCGTTCCTCGTGGACCTCATCGCGATGGCGTTCGGCATGCCCCGCGCGGTGTTCCCGGAGATGGCCGAGCGGACCTTCCACGACCCGGCCGGCGGCGGTATCGCCCTCGGCCTGCTCTATGCCGCGATCGCGATCGGCGCGGTGGCCGGCGGGCTGTTCTCCGGCTGGCTGCACCGGGTCCGCCGCCAGGGCGTGGCCGTGATCGTGGCGATCTGCGTGTGGGGCCTCGGGGTGACCGTCTTCGGGCTGACCCACCTGCTCTGGCTGGCGGTGGCGTGCCTGGCGCTCGCCGGTGCCGCCGACCTGGTCAGCGCGGTGTTCCGGTCGACGATGCTGCAGGTGGTCGCGACGGACGAGATGCGCGGCCGGATGCAGGGCGTGTTCATCGTGGTGGTGGCCGGTGGCCCCCGCCTCGCCGACATCTGGCACGGGCCGGCCGCCGCCGTGGTCGGTACCGGCCCGGCCGCCGCGGGCGGTGGTGTCGCGGTGATCGTGGCCACCGTGATCGCGGCCCTCCTGCTGCCCACCTTCTGGCGTTACCGGGCCCCGGTCCGGTAAGCCCCCCCCCCGCGCGTTCCGGGCAATCATTCGCGCAACTGGCCCTCCGGCGGTCGACACGGTTCGCGCCGCTTGCCAGACTCCGAGCGTGGTGAGTCAGTGTCGACCGCGGGTTCGCTCCCAGCCGCTGTTCCGTGATCGAGGTAAGGGTCGGGTCAGCTCATGATCGTGGTCGGTGGTGAGGCGCTGGTCGACCTGGTACCGGGCCCGGGTACCCGTGACCCGAGCGGCCCGTTGCTCCCGCGCTGGGGTGGTGGGCCGTACAACGTGGCGGTGGCGCTCGGCCGCCTCGGCGTGCCGGCCCGGTTCCTGTCCCGGATGTCGACCGACCCGTTCGGCAACGCGATGCTGGACCGGCTGCGCCGCACCGGCGTGGACACCTCGCTGGTCCAGCGCGGCCCGGAGCCCTCCACGCTCGCGGTGGTCGGCCTGGAGCCGTCCGGCTCGGCGCGCTACGGCTTCTACACCGACGGCACCGCCGACCGGCTGATCACCGATCCCGGCCCGCTGCCCGCCGACACCGCAGCGGTGGCGCTGGGCACCCTGTCGCTGGTGCTCGAGCCCGGCGCGAGCGTGTACGAGACGGTGCTGCGCCGGGAGGCCGAGGCTGGCCGGCTGATCAGTCTGGACCCGAACATCCGGCCGGACCTGATCCGGGATCCGGACGCCTACCGGCAGCGCTTCCGCGGTTGGCTGTCCTCGGTCGGCCTGCTCAAGGTGTCCGACGAGGACGCCTCCTGGCTGGGCCTGCATCACCCGGACGAGTGGCTGAAGGCCGGCGTCACCGCCGTGGTGATCACCCGAGGCGGTGACGGGTTGACCGCGGTCACCCCCGCCGGCACGATCGACGTGCCGGGTGCGCCCACTGTGGTTGTGGACACAATCGGTGCCGGCGACACCGCCCACGCGGCGCTGCTGGCCAGGCTGTACGCACATGGGGCGCTGGACCGCAACCGACTTGCCGACCTGGACCTACAGGCATGGCGCGATGTGTTGGGCTTCGCCGCGCTGGCCGCCGCGCGGACATGTGCCCGTCCCGGGGCCGAGCCACCGACTGCCGCGGAACTGAGCGCGTCCGCCCCGCTCAAGACGCCGAATTTGGGGCGCAGGCACTAGTTTGGGATCGAACCCAAAGCGTCATCCGAGTGTGAGAGGGAACCTCCACATGTCTTCATCCAAGGGCGACACAGCCCACGAAACCGCTGTCCTTTCTTACCCGGGTGGCGAGTACGAGATGCCGATCGTCGAGGCGACCGAAGGCGCCTCGGCCATCGAGCTGGGTAAGCTGCTGAACGTCTCCGGGATGGTGACCCTGGACAACGGCTTCGGTAACACCGCCGCCTGCGCCTCCGAGATCACCTACATCGACGGCGACGCCGGAATCCTGCGTTATCGCGGTTACCCCATCGAGCAGCTGGCCGAGCACTCCACCTTCGCCGAGACGAGCTACCTGCTCATCTACGGCGAGCTGCCCACCAAGGCCGAGCTCGAGTCGTTCAAGAACAAGATCAGCCGGCACACCCTGCTGCACGAGGACCTGAAGCGGTTCTTCGACGGCTTCCCCCGCGACGCACACCCGATGCCGGTGCTGTCCAGTGCGGTGTCGGCGCTGTCCACGTTCTACCAGGACAGCCTGGACCCGTTCGACGACGAGGCCGTCGAGCTGTCGACCATCCGGCTGCTGGCCAAGCTGCCGACGATCGCGGCGTACGCCTACAAGAAGTCGATCGGCCAGCCGTTCCTCTACCCGGACAACTCGCTCGGCGCGGTGGAGAACTTCCTGCGCCTGACCTTCGGCTTCCCGGCCGAGCCTTACGAGGCCGACCCTGAGCTGGTCCGCGCGCTGGACGTGCTGTTCATCCTGCACGCCGACCACGAGCAGAACTGCTCCACGTCCACCGTGCGGATGGTCGGCTCGTCGCAGGCGAACCTGTTCGCGTCCGTCTCAGCCGGCATCAACGCGTTGTTCGGACCGCTGCACGGCGGAGCCAACCAGGCAGTGCTGGAGATGCTGACCCGGATCAGGGACGTCGAGGGCGGCGACATCGACAAGTTCATCAACCGGGTCAAGGAACGCGAGCACGGCGCCCGGCTGATGGGCTTCGGGCACCGGGTCTACAAGAACTACGACCCGCGCGCGAAGATCGTCAAGCAGAGCGCGGACGAGGTGCTCAAGAAGCTCGGCGTATCCGACCCGCTGCTGGACATCGCCCTGTCGCTGGAGGAGCGCGCGCTCGCCGACGACTACTTCATCGAGCGCAAGCTGTACCCGAACGTCGACTTCTACACCGGGCTGATCTACCGCGCGATGGGCTTCCCGACGAAGTTCTTCACCGTGCTGTTCGCCCTCGGTCGGGTACCGGGTTGGATCGCGCACTGGCGGGAGATGATGCACGACCCGCAGACCAAGATCGGCCGTCCGCGCCAGCTGTACACCGGCTCGCCGGAGCGGGACTACATCGCGGTCCCCGACCGGGGCTGAGCTGGGCTGATTGGGGCTGACCGCGGGTGCCCACCGACACCGCCGTGCTGTGGTTCCGGCGGGACCTGCGGCTGGCTGATCACCCGGCGCTGCTGGCCGCCGCCGACGCGGCGCCCCGCGCGCTCGCGCTGTTCGTGCTGGACGACCAGCTGCTCACGCCGTCCGGGGCGGCCCGACGGATCTTCCTGGCCGGCTGCCTGCGCGAGCTGGACGCCGCGCTGGGCGGCCGGCTGCTGGTCTGCCGAGGCGACCCCGCGCAGGTGGTGCCCGGGGTCGCCCGCCAGGTCGGTGCGCGGACCGTGCACGTCAGCACGGACGCGGGGCCGTACGGGCGGGCGCGCGACGAGCGGGTGGCCGCCGCGCTGGCGGCCGACGGCGGCGAGCTGGTGCGCACCGGCTCGCCCTACGCGGTGACCCCGGGGCGGGTGCGCAAGGCCGACGGATTGCCCTACCGGGTGTTCACCCCGTTCCAGCGGGCCTGGCTCGCGCACGGCTGGCGGTCACCGGCGGCCACCGGGTCCGACACCCTCGACTGGCTGGACCCGCCGACCGGGCTGGCCGCTCCACTCCCCGTCCCCGTTGAGGGGAGAGTCCGCGGGTCGGCCGACCGGGCCGACCGGGCCGACCGGGCCGACCGGGCCGACCGGGCCGCGGACTGGACCGCGGCCTGGGCCGGCTGCGC
>DASYLM010000054.1:0-20809 GCA_036009565.1 Pseudonocardia sp.
TGATCGTCAACCAGCTGGAGATGAGCCTGTACAAGCGGGACTGGCTGGAGAGCGGCATCCTGGTCAACCAGCGGGAGTCGCTGGCGCACAGCTTCCCGGAGGGCACCCTGGAGTACTGCCGCACGCACGCCATCAGGCTGCAGGCGTGGGGGTCGCTGGCGCAGGGGATCTACTCCGGGAGCACCGCGCACCAGCCCTCCCCGGCCGATGAGGAGGCCGCGGCGCTGGTCGCGGCGATGGCCCGGGACAAGGACACGACGCCCGAGGCCATCGTGCTGGGCTGGCTGATGCGTCACCCGGCCGGGATCGAGCCGGTCATCGGCACGGCCAGCCCGGCCCGCATCCGCGCCTGCGGCGACGCGGCGGAACAGGCCGGCCGGATGTCGCGGATCGAGTGGTACCGGCTGTTCACCGCAGCCCGGGGTGCGCCCGTGCCGTAGCGGGTGCGGCCGCGGTGCCGGTGCGGTGTCGGTGCTGTCTCGGTGCTGTCTCGGTCACCCGGCGGTCACGCCGACGGCAGTGCGTCCCAGTCGGTCAGCGCCTCGGTCAGGCCGAACACGACCGGCAACCGGGCGTAGTCGGCGCCGTCCACCCAACGGGCGTCGTCGGCATCGGTGCCCGGCGCGAGCTCGTCCGGGCCGGCGAGCTCGCAGGCGTAGTCGGCGATGGCGTAGACGGCCCCGGCGGAGGCGGCCCGCTCCACCCGCCCGACCAGCCGTCCCGGCCGCACCCGCAGTCCGGTCTCCTCCGCGACCTCCCGGACAACCGCCTGGTGGTCGGTCTCACCCGGCTCGACCCGCCCGCCGGGCAGCGACCACAGGCCGCGCCCGGGCTCCTGGCCGCGTTGGATCAACAGCAACCTGCCGCGACGGTCGTGGATCACCGCGCCCACGCAGGCGATCTTGTTGTCACCCTCAGTCACTTTTTTGCCTCATTCACCATATTGGCGTATGCCCGCCTGTCGTATTCACACGTTGGCGCTCCGTGCTGTACAACAAGAACGACATGACTGGCAATGCCTCAACGCTCGGATGGTGGTTCGCGGTGAATCTCAAGAAGCTCGTGGGCTTTGTCGTGGTGATCTTCGTGCTCTTCTGGATCATTTCCAAGCCGACCAGCGCGAGTGGGTCGGTCAACAACCTCATGGGCAACCTGCGTGATGCGGGCAACTCGGTCGTCACCTTCATCTCCCACACGGTCTAACCTCGGAAGGCACCGCTAGCAAGTGAGGTACCTGCAGTGCTGGCTCCGAGAGAGATCGACGAATACCTGCTCCCGACCGAGCGTCGTGTTATCAGGGTGCGCCAGCACTGGTCGGTGATGCTCAACGACATGACCCAGGCCGCGATCGCGTTGGGCATCCTGGTCGCGTTCCAGCGGTACCTGCCGGCCAGCCTGGTGATCGACAACCTGACCTTCTACGGCGGGCTCGTGGTGGTGGCCCGGCTGACCATTTTCGTGGCGCTGTGGTGGGTGGAGCGGATCGTCATCACGGACAAACGGGTGATGCTCTCCAAGGGCATCCTGACCCACAACATCGGCATGATGCCGCTCGGCAAGGTCACCGACCTCACCTTCGAGCGCACCATGACCGGTCGGCTGATGGGTTACGGCACGATGATCATCGAGTCCGCCGGGCAGATCCAGGCGCTGAACCGGATCGACTACATGCCCCGGCCGGAGGAGATCTACGAGGCGCTCACCGAGCTGATCTTCGGTGACAAGAAGCAGACCCGGTCCCATCTGCTGGCCAAGCCCCGGCGGCGGTAGGCCAGCGGCTTGCGGATAGACCTGCACACCCATTCCAGCAGATCCGACGGCACGGACGACCCCGCCGACCTGGTGCGGATCGCCGCCGCCGCCGGCATCGACGTGCTCGCGCTGACCGACCACGACACCACCGCCGGCTGGGCCGAGGCGACGAAGGCCAAGCCCGACGGGTTGCGGCTGGTCCGCGGCGCGGAGCTGTCCTGCGTGAGCCCGGACGGGCGCGGCGGCCGGGTGTCGGTGCACCTGCTGGCCTACCTGTTCGACCCGGAGCACCACGCGGTGGTCACCGAGCAGACCCGGCTGCGGGCGGAGCGGCGGGTGCGGCTGGTCAAGATGGTGACCCGGATGGCGGAGGACGGCTACCCGGTGGACCCGGCGACCTTCCTGGACCGCTTCCCACCGGACCTGCCGGCCGGCCGCCCGCACCTGGCCAGGGCACTGGTCGACGAGGGCGTGGTCGGCAGCGTCAACGAGGCGTTCCAGAGCCTGCTGAACAACTCCAGCCGGTACTACCTGCCCAGGGCGGACACCCCGGTCGACGCGGCCATCGAGATGATCACTTCGGCCGGCGGGGTGTGCGTGTTCGCGCACCCGCTGGCGCGGCGGCGGGGCCGGGTGGTGGAGCTTTCGGTGATCGCCGACCTGGCCGGGGCGGGGTTGGCCGGCGTCGAGGTGGACCATCCCGACCACGACGCCCCGGACCGCGCCACGCTGCGCGGCGTCGCCGCCGAGCTGGGCCTGGTGGCGACCGGCTCCAGCGACTACCACGGCACCAACAAGACCACCCCGATCGCCGCCGAGACCACCGACCCGGAGATGTTCGAGCGGCTGGTGGCCGGCGCCACCGCGATCGAGGTCCTGGACTAGGGATCTCCCGGCTCTCCCAGCCGCGCGTCGACCGCTGCCGGGAGAACGGTCGGGGCCGGGCGTTACGGTAGCTCTCGTGAACGGGCAGCTGAGCCTCGAGGGGATGCCCCGAAAGCTTTTCAAGGTCACCCCGTCGAAGCTGTCCACCTGGCTGGACTGTCCTCGGCGCTACCGGATGAACTACCTGGACCGCCCGGCCCTGCCGCGCGGCGGCGCCTGGGCCCACAGCACCCTCGGTGCCGTGGTGCACAACGCGCTGCGCGCCCTGTTCGACCTGCCTGTCGAGGCGCGCACCCCGGCGAACGGTGCCCGGCTGGTGACCCGGCACTGGGTCAGCGAGGGTTTCCGGGACGACGCGCAGATCGAGAAGTACCGGGAGCGCGCCAGGGGCTGGGTCGCCGACTACGTGGCCGACCTGGACGTGACGGACGACCCGGTGGGGCTCGAGCGCTGGGTGTCCACGCCCACCGGGCGGATCGTCGCGGAGGGCCGGGTGGACCGGATCGACCAGCGCGGCGGCGAGCTCGTGGTGGTCGACTACAAGACCGGCCGGCACGCGCTGACGGTGGATGATGCCCGCGCCTCGCAGGCACTCGCGCTGTATGCGCTGGCCGCCCGGCGCACGCTGCGCAAGCCGTGCCGCCGCGTCGAGCTGCACCACCTGCCGTCGGGTGAGGTGGCCGCGTGGGAGCACAGCGAGCCGTCCCTGCAGCGGCACCTGGTCCGGATGGAGGAGGCCGCCGACGACGCCGCGCTGGCCACCGACACCCTGGCCGCCGGCGGGGACGCGGAGGTGCTGTTCCCGCCCCGGCCGTCGGCGCGCTGCGCGTACTGCGACTTCCGGCGGCACTGCCCGGAGGGGCGGGCGGCAGCCCCGGAGGTGGAGCCGTGGGCTCTGCTGGTTCCGTGAGGACCGCCCTTTGAGGGCACCGGAGCGGCTGCTGCGGGCGACCGGTGGGGCGCTGGCGGCCGGGCTGACCGTGCTCGCGGTGGCCATGCTCGCGGTGTGGGCGCTCGCGTTCTCCAACGACGACCCCGGTCCGAGGGCGCGGCTGCTGGTCGCGCACCTGGTGGCGGCGGCACTGGCGGTGCTGTTGCAGCGGGTCGCGGACCGGCGCGCCGATCGGGTCGGCCGTGCCGCCGCCGGCGGCGTGCTGCTGGTGGCGCTGGTGGTCAGCGTCGTCTTCTGGTGGACCTGAGCCCGCCCGGTCCGGTCAGTTGTCGCGGCTAGTGCAGGGCGACGACGGTCGGGCCGCGCTGCTCGAGCAGTACCGGACCGAGCGCGGCCAGCGCGACCGGGCCCTGGTAGTCGCCCCGGTTGACCGCCACCGTGCGCAGCACGCGACCGTCCGCCGGGTTCAGCTCCACGAGGCCGTTCGGCACCGGCAGCACCGGCGCGCCGGCCATCAGGGTGCCCGGCCCGAGCGCCCCCGGGACGGTCCACAGCGGGTGCAGGTCCGTGGAGTCCAGCGCGATGGTGCGGGACCCGGTCCACCACAGCACCGCCCCGGGGATCTCGGTCGTCGGCACCACCTCACCGGGCGGGTCGCCGGCCAGGTCGCCGGGCGGCAGGTCCAGCGGATAGCTCGCGATCTCGGCGCCGTCGTGGCCCCGGATGCTCAGCCGGGCCGGGTTGGGCAGCAGCACCGCCGACCGGTCGTCGGTGAGCGCGATCAGCCGGGCGCCCCCGGTGGGCAGCACGGTGCTGAACTCCTGGTTGGGCCGGTCCGCCTCGGTCTCGTCCGGCAGTAGCACGGTGAGCCGGTCGCCGGCTTCACCCGGGCAGCGCTCCAGCACGCCGAGGCGCCCCTGCGCGACCGCCACCGAGGCGTGCAGACAGTCCGGGCGCGGCTGGGCCCCCGGTTGGATGTCGGCCCGCAGCAGGCCGTACTCCATGGTCTTGACCAGGTCGGAGCGCCACGTCTCGAGGTGGTCCGAGCCGGTCGCGGTGACCAGGTCGCCGTCGGAGACCAGCCGGGTACCCACCGGTACGTCGGAGTTGCGCTGTGGGCCCCGCGCTCCGGTACCGGCGTGCAACGAGGTCACCTCGCTGCAGTAGCGGCCGTTGCGGAACACCGCGATGGCCCGACCCCACTCGGCACCGATGGTGCACAGCGGCAGGTCGCGCCGGTAGCTCCACCGCTGCGCGCCGGTGATCGGGTCGCGGCCGACCACCGTCGAGTCGTCCCCGGTGACCACCACCGGCCCGACGGCGACCGGCGTGCTGGTGGCCGCGCTGGGTGCCCGCCACGCCTCGGTGAGGGTCGCCGGCACCCGCGGCGGCGCCTCCGGCTCGGCGGGTACCGGGCCGGCGGCGACGGTCGATGTGGTGTGCGCGGCCGAACTGGTCGCGGCGACCACCACGATGCCCAGTAGGACGACCAGCACCAGAACGCCGGCCGCCACCAGGTCACCCCGGCGGCGGCGCTCCGCCCGGAGCACGTTCAGTCCGTCTCTTCAGTCGGAACGCTCAGCTGGCAGCGGCATCCGGGGCGGCGGAGTCCGAGCCCGAGCCACCGCGGCGGCGGCGCCTCGGCCGGCGACGGGCACCACCGGCGGACCGGCCGGCGGCGGACAGCTCGTTGACCTCGCCGTTGGTGTCATTGGTGACGTGCCCGTTGGTGACGTTGCCGTTGGTGACGTGCCCGTTGGTGACGTTGCCGTTGGTGACGTCGCCGCCACCCTCGGCCTCGGCGGAGGAGTCGGCGGTCTCGACCTGGCCGTCCGACTGCTCCTGCCCGGCCACGCCGTCGTCCACCCCGGCGCGGCGCCGACGGCGCTGGCGGGGCGGGCGTGCGGCCCGGGGTGCCTCATCGGGCCGGTCGCCCGCGTCGGGGGACGATTCGCCACCGCGGCGGCCGTTGTTGGCGCCCCGGCTGGGCCCGGTCTTGCCGCGGGCCCCCCGGTCGCGGCGACCGCGCGGGCCGTCGTCCTCGATGTACTCGGCGTCCAGCCCGGCCCGGGTGCGACTCGCGCGGGGCAGGCGACTGCCGGCCCCGGTCGGGATACCCAGCTCGGCGAACAGGTGATCGGACGTGGAGTAGGTCTCCGCCGGCTCGGGCATGTTCAGCCCGAGGTCGTCGCTGATCGTCTTCCAGCGTGGGATCTCGTCCCAGTCGACCAGGGTGACCGCCACGCCCTCACGCCCGGCCCGACCGGTGCGGCCGATCCGGTGGATGTAGGTCTTGGCGTCTTCCGGGCACTGGTAGTTGACCACGTGGGTCACGCCGGTGACGTCGATGCCGCGGGCCGCCACGTCGGTGGCCACCAGCACGTCGACCTTCTCCGAGCGGAAGGCGCGCAGCGCCTGTTCGCGGGCGCCCTGCCCGAGGTCGCCGTGTACGGCGGCCACCGCGAAGCCGCGGTCGGACAGGTCGTCGGCCACCCGCTGGGCGGTCCGCTTGGTGCGGGTGAAGATCATCGTCAGGCCGCGGTCGGACGCCTGCAGCACCTTGGCCAGCAGCTCGACCTTGTCCAGTGCGTGTGCCCGGTAGACCAGCTGGCGGGTGCGCTCGTGGATCGCGCTCGCGTCCGACTCCTCGGCGCGGATGTGCGTCGGCTGGGTCAGGAAGGTGCGGGACAGGGTGATGATCGGTCCCGGCATGGTGGCCGAGAAGAGCATGGTCTGGCGCTGCTCGGGCAGCATCCGCAGGATGCGCTCCACGTCCGGCAGGAAGCCGAGGTCGAGCATCTCGTCGGCCTCGTCCAGCACCAGCGCGCTGATCCGACCCAGCACCAGGTGGCGCTGCTCGGCCAGGTCCAGCAGCCGGCCGGGGGTGCCGACCACGATGTCCACGCCGCGGCGCAGCTCGGCGACCTGCGGCTCGTAGGGGCGACCGCCGTAGATGGCGGTGACCCGGGCGCCGAGGTGGCGGCCGGCGTCGGCCAGGTCGCGGGCGACCTGCACGCACAGCTCGCGGGTCGGTACCACAACCAGGGCCTGCGGCACGTCCTTCTCGCCCTGGCTCGGCTGCAACCGCTGCAGCAGCGGCACGCCGAAGCCGAGGGTCTTTCCGGTGCCGGTGCGCGCCTGGCCGATGACGTCCTCGCCGGCCAGCGCCAGCGGGAGCGTCAGCTCCTGGATGGCGAACGTGCGCTCGATGCCCACGTCGGTGAGCGCGCGGACGATCTCGGGGCGCACACCCAGCTCAGCGAAGGTGGGGGAGTCCGAACGGACTGGGGCGCCGGCCTGCAACGGTTCCGCATCCAGCGGGGCCGGGCTGGCGGCTGTGGAGTTGTCGGGGGTGGTCTCGGTGGTCTCGCTGTCTACGGTCAGAACAATCGCCTCTCTCCTGCGCGCGGAGGCCAGGGCCATCTCGTCGACCGCCCCCGGTACTGGCCGGACGGGAGAGACGGCAAGGCGCTGCTCACGCGCACATGTTGTCGCGGGCCCGGACTGTCCACACTGAAGCTGGAATTCCGGGTGCCGCACTGACGCGCGCCGGTGACAGCGCTGCGTTGAGCAACATCATACCGCGTACGGTCCAGTTCAGTCACCGTGACATGCCTCGCGTGGCCAACTCGGTCGCTAGGCTCGTGGATATGAGGGCGTCAGACCGGCCGAGTGGGGTCGAAAAGTGAGTGCCGGGACGACGGTGAACGGCGGCTCGCCGGAGGCCGACGGCCCCCGGAACGCCGGCGGCCCGCCGAACGCGGCGGTGGTCGACCTGCTCGGCGCGCTGGCCTACGGCGAGCTGTCCGCGTTCGACCGGCTCTCCGAGGACTCCCGCACAGCACCGACCCTCGCCGGCCGGGCCGACCTGGCGAGCATGGCGGCCGCCGAGATCGGCCACTACCGGCTGCTCGAGGAGCACCTGGCCGGCCTGGGCATGCTCGCCGAGGACGCGATGGCGCCGTTCGTCCGCGCGGTGGACGCGTACCACCTGAGCACCGCGCCGCACGACTGGCTGGAGTCGCTGGTCAAGGCCTACGTCGGCGACGGGCTGGCCGCCGACTTCTACCGGGAGGTCGCCGGCTGGCTGCCGGAGCCGACCAGCTCACTGGTGCGCCAGGTGCTCGCCGACACCGGGCACAGTGCGTTCGCCGAGCGGGAGGTCGCCGCGGCGATCGAACGCAACCGCCAGGTCCGGGACCGGCTGGCGCTGTGGGGCCGGCGGCTGCTCGGCGAGGCGATCAGCCAGGCCCAGCACGTGGTGGCCGAGCGCGACGAGCTCGCCGAGTTCTTCGTGCGCGGCTCCGGTGACCTGTCCGGCATCGCGGCTCTGTTCAAGAAGCTGCAGACCCAGCACAGCCGGCGGATGGCGGCCCTCGGCCTGTCCTGACTCGGCTCCCGATCCTCCCGACCCGCCGGCTCGGCGCCGGCGGCGGTTGCGCCCTCGGTGAACTCGGCGGGGTGCTGGTGGGTCCGCCACCACGCCGGGCCCGCCGCTCGACTAGCCTGGCCGGCGTTACGGATCCGCGACAGCGCGGTTTCGACATGCGGTTCTCGGAGAATTTCGGCCTGGAGGTTTGGCGTGGAGGTCAAGATCGGCGTCGCGGAGAGCCCGCGCGAACTCGTGGTGTCCAGTACGCAGACGCCGGACGAGGTCGAGGCGCTGGTGAGTGACGCGCTGAAGAACCCCACCGGTCTGTTGAGCCTGGTGGACGACAAGGGCCGCCGCTTCGTGCTGCCGTCCGCTCGGGTGTCCTACGTCGAGATCGGGCCGGCGGACTCCCGCCGGGTCGGCTTCGCCGTCGGCAGCTGAACTCCGGGCCCCGCCCAGCGTGGTAGCTCCGCGCTGGGCAGGGCCCGCTTGTTAAGCCGTCGGGCGCTACTTCTGCTCCTCCGGTCCGGCCACCACTCGTAGTGGCAGGCTCGGTCCCGGTTCCCCGGCGGCCTGGTCCGGGTTCGCGGTGGGCTCGGGGCCGCCCGCTCCGGTGGCAGCCGCCCCGGTCGGTGCCGGGGCGCCCTGTTCGCCGTCCAGCGCACCGGCGAGGCCGCCCCAGATGAGACTGGTCAGGTAGCTGGTCAGCGCGCCCCTGCTCATGGTGCGCTGCTGCAGCCACCAGTCCCCGGCCGTGTAGACCATTCCGGCCAGCCCGTAGGCCCAGGCCTCGGCCCCCTCGACGGCACGCCCGCGCTGGCGCAGTGCGTCGACCAGCGCGGTGGTGATCAGGCCGGCGACCAGGGCCATGTTGTGCGCCACCACGTCCGCGCTGGCGTCCCGGTCGCCGCCCGGGTTGTGCACCACGAACCGCCAGAGCTCCGGTTCGTCCTCGGCGCCGGCCAGGAACGCCTCCACGATGGCGTGGATCCGCTCCGCCGGCTCGCGCTGGTTGATCAGCTCGGGAACCAGTCGGTGCAGCAGCATCTGCGCGCCCCGCTCGCTGACCGCGCGCTGCAGGTCGGCACGGTCGGCGAAGTGTCGGTAGAGCACCGGTTTGGTGACGCCGGCGGCGGCCGCGATCGCCGCGACCGACACTCCGGCGCCGTGCTCCCGGATCGCTTCCACCGCCGCCTCGATCAGCTCCACCCGGCGTTGCGCGCGGTGCGCGGCCCAGCGTGCCGAACGTCCGCTGGTTCGGGGCTTGACAGGTTCCTCATCCACGATACTGTTGGTAACAGTTACCGGCGGTAACGTCAACCTGGTTTGACCCACTGAACAAGCTTTACCCAGCTTTTGGAGAGGAGCACGGCATGAGCGCCGAGACGTTGAGCGTCACAACGGACCACGAGGCCCGCGAAAGTACCGCCAAGCGGCTGTTGCGCAGCTCGCTGGAGCACTCCTATGAGCCGAACCTGGACATCGACTGGGACGCCCCCCTGGTGGAGGGCGCCTACGGCATGCCCATGCACCGGGTGTCACTCTACGGCACCGAGCTCTGGGACCAGCTCACCGAGGAGCAGCGGATCACGCTGTCCATCCACGAGGTCTGCAGCATCGCCAGGGTCGGTCTCTGGTTCGAGATCATCCTGATGCAGATGCTGCTGCGCTACGCCTACGACCGCGACCCGCGCACCCAGCACATCCAGTACGCGCTGACCGAGATCGCCGACGAGTGCCGGCACTCGGTGATGTTCGCCAAGATGACCGAGCGCTACGGCGTGCCGGACTACAAGCCGCGCTGGCACACCCAGCAGGCCGGTCGGCTGTTCAAGGCGATCGCGTCCGGTTCGGCGATGTTCGCCGGCACCCTGGTCGCCGAGGAGATCACCGACCAGCTGCAGCGCGAGGGCATGAAGGACAACACCGTGCAGCCGCTGACCCGGATGGTCAGCAAGATCCACGTCACCGAGGAGGCCCGGCACGTCCGCTACGCCCGCGAGGAGCTGGCCCGGGTCACCAAGCAGGAGAACCGGTTGCAGCGCACCGTCGGCCGCTGGCTGACCGCGATCAGCGCGCACCGGATCGCCACGAACCTGATCCACCCGGACGTCTACCGCAGCGTCGGGCTGGACCCGAAGAAGGCGCGCAAGGTGGCCAGGGCGAACCCGCACCACCAGGCGACCGTGCGTTGGTCGGCCCGCAAGCTGGTGCCGTTCCTGCGCGAGCAGGGCATGATCAGTGGCCCGAGCGAGGTTCTCTGGCGGAAGGCATTCCTGGTCTGATGGGCACGCGGAGCTTTCGCACGTCGGCCGGCGTCAGGCTGCACGTGGAGATCGACGGCGAGCGCGGCGACGGTCCCGGGGAGCGCGGCGACGTTCCCGGGGAGCGCGGCCTCGTTCCCGGGGAGCGCGGCGACGGTCCCGGGGAGCCGGCCGCGCCGGTCACCGTGATCCTGGCGCACGGCTGGACGCTGGACTCGCGCAGTTGGGGACCGGTCGCCAGGGCGCTTACCGAGGGGCCGCCGGGCCGGCTGCCGCCGCGGGTGATCCGCTACGACCACCGGGGCCACGGGCGCAGTGAGCTACCGGCCCGCGCGGACATGACGATCGACGGGCTGGCCGACGACCTGGCGGACCTGATCGCCGAGTTCGCCCCGACCGGCCCGGTGGTGCTCGCCGGACACTCCATGGGCGGCATGGCGATCATGGCGCTGGCCGAGCGGCACCCCGAGCTGCTGGCCTCCCGGGTCGCCGGGGTGGCCCTGGTCTCCACCGCGTCGGGAGGCCTGGCGGACACCAACCTCGGGCTCTCCGTGCGGATGCTCGGCCTGGTGCGCAAGGGCGAGGCGAAGCTGGCCGAGGCCGCCTGGGTGGACCGCCGCCGGGCGCTGAGCCGGCGGCCGGCGCTGCTGGTGCCGGCGATGCGTGCATTGCTGGTCGGCAAGGGCGCGGACCGGGGCGCGCTGCGCATCACCTCCCGGTGCCTCGCCGACTGCCGGCCGGCCGTCATGGTGGGCTTCCGGCCGACGCTGAACGAACACGACCGGGACGCCGCGCTGGCCGCGTTCGACCACATCCCGACCGAGGTTCTGGTCGGTACCAGCGACAAGCTGACGCCGGTCTACCAGTCCCGGCGGATCGTGGACACCGCGCGCCGGGCCAGGCTGACGCTGTACCCGGGTGCCGGGCACATGCTGCCGCTGGAGCGGGTCGACGGGGTGGCCGGCCGGTTGCTCGGGCTCGTCGAGACCGCCGCCGCCGGAGCGCGCGAGCCAGTCGTCGATCAGCTCAGTCGTGGATCATCGGGAAGTGGCCGAGTCCGCGCCACGCCAGCCGGCACATGAGCTCGACCGCTTCCTCCCTGGGTACCGCCTGGGCGGAGTCCAGCCAGTACTGCGCGGTGACCTGGCTCAGCCCGACCAGCCCGACGGCGAGCAGCCGCGCCCGTTCCCGGTCGAGGCCGGCGTCGGTGGTGACGGCGTCGGCCACCACGTCGATGCACTGGCTCAGCGCCCGGTCCAGCACCGCGGCCATCTCCGGCTCACTGCGCAGGTCGGACTCGAACACCAGCCGGAACGCCTGGCCCTCGCTGGCCACGAAGTCGAAGTAGGCGGAGATCGCGCCGCGCAGGCGCTGTTCGTTGTTCGAGGTCTCTTCCAGCGCGCTGCGCAGCCGGCCGAGCAGCTCGTCGGCGTAGGTGGTCAGCAGGGCCCGGTACAGCTCCAGCTTGCTCGGGAAGTGCTGGTAGAGCACCGGCTTGCTGACGCCGGCCCGGTCCGCGATGTCGTCCATGGCGGCAGCGTGGTAGCCCTGGGCGGCGAAAACGTCCCGCGCGGCGCCGAGCAGCTGGGTACGCCGCGCGCCCCGGGACAGCCGGACGCCGCGCTGCCCGGAGGCGGCGGGAGGGCGCGCGATCTCGGTCACGCGGCCCACCCTACCGGCGAGTCACTAAAAAAACGGGTCACTAAAAATACGGGTGATGTCCGGGTGTCTGGGAGTTGACCGCACGGTGTCCGGTAGATGTCCGAAGAACTTGGGATTCCGGGGTGGCGTCCCGCATTCTGGAGCAATGGTCCTTCCTTACCTGCTGAACGGTGCCGGCAGTGGCTCCGGGCGCGGCACCACGCACCCGCTGCCCGCCCCCGTTGCCACGCCGTCCGTTCGGGTCGCGCCGCTGGCCGATGCCGGCGAGCTCCCGCCGCTGGATCCGCACCAGCCGCCGTGGCCCGGGCAGGAGATCACCTCCGGTGGCGTGACCATGTTCGTGCGGCGGACCCCGACCGACACCGGTGCGACCCCGGCGGTCTACGTGCACGGGCTCTCCGGCTCGGCGAACAACTGGACCGACCTGGCCGCCCAGTTGGCCCCGCACGCCCCCGGCCTGGCGCTGGACCTGCCGGGCTTCGGGCACTCCCGGCCGCTGAGCTCCGGGCTCTACTCCCCGTCCGCGCAGGCCGACGCGGTGCTGTCCTTCCTGGGGGGCCTCGACCGTCCGGTCCACCTGCTCGGCAACTCCCTCGGCGGGACGGTGTCGCTGCTGGTGGCCGACCGCCGGCCGGATCTGGTACGCAGCCTGACGCTGCTCGCGCCGGCCATGCCGGACCGCCGGCCGGACCCTCGGCGGGTCTCCGACCCCCGGTTGCTGCTCGCGCTGGTCCCGTGGCTGCGGGCCCGGGTCGGCCGGCGGATGGCCGAGGTGACGCCGAGGGAGGGCGTCGAGCAGATGATCCGGCTGTGCTTCGGCAATCCGTCCCTGGTGGCCGAGCACCGGATCCTGGAGGCGCTCGAGGAGCACAGCCACCGGTCGCGGCAGCCGTGGGCGCGCGAGGCGCTGCTGCGTGCCGCCCAGGGCATGTTCCGCAGCTGGTTCGTCGGCCCCCGGCTGTGGTCGGTGGCCGCCCGGCTGAGTGTGCCGGCGCTGGTCGTGTGGGGCGGCCGGGACCGGCTGATGTCGCCCCGGCTGGCCGTGCGGACCACCCTCGCCCTGCCGCGCGGGCGGCTCCTCGCGCTGCCCGAGGTCGGCCACGTGCCGCAGATCGAGACCCCGGTGACGGTGGCGCGCGCGGTGCTGGGCATGTGGCGGGCGGTCGACGCCGGGCAGTGGTGAGCCGGCGGCGGTGAGTGCGGCACCTTCCGAGTCGGGCCGGCCGACCCGGGAGGTGGGAAGATAGCGGCCGAGCCGGGCGTTGTACCGATGAGTCGCACGCCGAAGTAGATGTGAAGGAGCGATCCAACATGGCCGCGGACCCGAAGGCGACCCAGACGTCACTACCGCCGCTCGTGGAGCCGGCCGCCGAGCTGACCAAGGAAGAGGTCGAGCGGTACAGCCGCCACCTGATCATCCCGGATGTGGGGATGGCCGGCCAGAAGCGCCTGAAGAACGCCAAGGTGCTGGTGGTCGGCGCCGGTGGGCTGGGTTCCCCCGCGCTGCTGTACCTGGCCGCCGCCGGGGTCGGCACGCTCGGCATCGTCGAGTTCGACGAGGTCGACACGTCGAACCTGCAGCGCCAGATCATCCACGGCCAGTCCGACGTGGGCCGCCCCAAGGCCGAGTCGGCGCGGGACTCCATCAAGGAGGTCAACCCGCTGGTCGAGGTCCGGCTGCACCAGGTGCACCTGGACTCCTCGAACGTGCTGGACATCTTCCGGGACTACGACCTGATCCTGGACGGCACCGACAACTTCGCCACCCGCTACCTGGTGAACGACGCCGCCGTGCTGCTGGGCAAGCCGTACGTGTGGGGTTCGATCTTCCGCTTCGAGGGTCAGGCCTCGGTGTTCTGGGAGGACGCCCCCAACGGGCTCGGCCTGAACTACCGCGACCTCTACCCCGAGCCGCCGCCCCCCGGCATGGTGCCCTCCTGCGCCGAGGGTGGCGTGCTGGGCGTGCTGTGCGCCTCCATCGGGTCGATCATGGTGAACGAGGCCATCAAGCTGATCACCGGCATCGGCGAGACGTTGCTGGGTCGGCTGATGGTGTACGACGCACTGGACATGACCTCCCGCACCATCAAGGTCCGCAAGGACCCGGAGACCAAGCCGATCACCGAGCTGATCGACTACGACGCGTTCTGCGGCGTCGTCTCCGAGGACGCGCAGGGCGCCGCCGCCGGGCACACCATCACGGCGCGCGAGCTGAAGGACATGATCGACGCGGGCAAGGACTTCGCGCTGATCGACGTCCGGGAGCAGAACGAGTACGAGATCGTGAGCATCCCCGGTGCGGTGCTGATCCCGAAGGACCGCATCCTGTCCGGCGAGGCGCTCTCGGAGATCCCGCAGGACAAGCCGGTGGTGCTGCACTGCAAGTCCGGGGCGCGCTCCGCGGAGGCACTGGCCGCGTTGCAGAAGGCCGGTTTCAAGGACGCGGTGCACGTGGGTGGTGGCGTGCTGGCCTGGGTGAACCAGGTCGACAACTCGCTGCCAACGTACTGATCCAGTACTGATCCAGTACTGATCCCAGCACTCATCTGCCCGCACTGGGTTGCCAGCACTGAGCTGACCGACCGGCCGGCGTCGCCTCGGACCCCCGAGCGGCGCCGGCCGGTCGGCTATTGGGCCGGCGGCTATCGGGCCAGTTCGGCGGCCAGCGCCGGGGTGGACACCGCGGTGTTCTCGTGGAACCTCAGCTCGGCGTAGGTCACCACGATGGCGGCGATCGCCGCCACGCCGAGCGGGATCATCAGGACTGCGTGCAGGATCACGCTGAACACGCCGGTCGGGCCGCCGCCGACGACGGACGAGACCGCCTGCGCCACACCGGCGTACATACCGCCGAGCAGGACCGCGACCACCATCCGGCCGGTGGTGGCCCAGAACCGGCCCTTGATCAGGGCGAAGCACCGGCCGAGGCCGCCCCGCTCGACGACGACCACGCCGTACAGCGACGAGAAGATCACGATGCCCAGGTACAGCCCGGGGATGGCCAGCACGAACAGCGCCACGTTCACCGTCATGGAGAGGAACACGCCGAGACTCAGGAAGAGTCCGACGACGACTCCGGCGAGCAGTCCCCAGCCGATCAGCGGCAGCGCCCGCCCGACGGAGAACCGCAACCCCTCGGACGCCGTCGTCGACTGCCCCGCCGCGTCCCTGATCGCCACGTAGATCGAGCCACTCTGCACGAACGCGTTGGCGACCAGGGAGATCAGGCCGCCGACCAGGCTCAGCACCAGCACCGTGCCGACGGCCCCGCCGAGGGCGCCGAGATCCGGGGTCGCGCCGGCGGCCGCATCGGACTGGATCTGGGCGCTGTACGCGGACGTGTCCGGACTGGCGCCGGTGAGCACCGCGCCGACCACCGCGCTCACCAGGGCGGCGATCAGCTGGAGTATCGCCAGCTGCTGGAAGCTGCGGCGGATCACCTCGACGATGCGCTGGAACCAGCCGGCGAAGTTCGCCGGCACCAGCGGGTCGTTCGGCGGCACCATCCCGCCGCCGGCCTCGGGATACCCCGAGTAGCCGGCGGGGTAGTTCTGGAACCCACCACCCGGCGGGTAGCTCTGGTGGGGCGGGTAGTCCTGTTGGGGCGGGTAGCTGTCTGGCTGGTAGCTGCCAGGCGCGCCCTGTTGTGGATTGCCCTGTTGTGGATGGCCCTGCTGTGGATAGCCCTCTTGTGGCGTCGGCGCCGACGGGTAGTTCGGGTAGGCCTCCGGGGGAGGGGAGCTCTCCGGGGCCGGCCCCTCCCGGTGTGGATCAGGCCGTTGCGGATCAGGACCGGGAGGTGAGGGCGTCGACATGGCAGGAAGGTAGCGGCAAAGCCGCTCTCAGGGGAGCCTATTCACCGTGGTCGGAGCCTTTTGGCGGCGTCGCCGAGACCTACCGGGGGCACCGGCTCCCGGCTCGGCGTGGCGTAGCCGGAATGGTGGGTGGTCCGGCGGTACCGTGCCCGATTGTGAGTACCGCGACGGATCGTGCCAGTGGCTCGTCGTCGGACGCGGTGCCCAGTCCGAGAACATCGGCGGGTTTGGCGCCCGATTCCGGCGCGGGTCTGCCGCACCACGTGCGCACCGCGTTCGGCGTCCGCGAGGCCGACGTCCAGCCGGTCGTGGTGGGCGGCATCCCGTCCTGGCGCTGCGCCGACGTGCTGATCCGACCGGTCATCGACAACGCGCTGGCAGCTTGGTCGGCCCGGGTGCTGGACACCCTGAAGGTCGACGGGCTGCGGGTGGCCCGGCCGCTGCGCTCCTCGGACGGCCGCTGGGTGGTGGCGGGTTACTCGGCGTGCGAGTACGTCAGCGGTACCCCGCAGCCGCGCTACGACGAGCTGGTCGCCACCTCGCTGCGGCTGCACACCGCAACCGCCTCGGTACGCCGGCCCCGGCTGCTCGACGACCGCGACGGCCTCACCGCGCGCGCCGACGCGGCCGCCTGGGGTGAGCGGGCCATCACGATGGAACCGTCCGCCGGCGGACTGCTGTTCGACGACCTGGCCCGCTACCGCCGCCAGATCCGGCTGCCCGCCCAGGTGGTACACGCGGACCTGTTCGGCACCGTGCTCTTCGACGGTGACGCGCCGCCGGCAATTCTCGACCTGGTGCCGTTCTGGCGGCCGGTGGAGTGGGCCGCCGCGGTGATCGTGGTCGACGCGCTGGCCTGGGGCGGCGGTGACCCCGCGCTGCTCGGTGCCTGGGCGCACCTGGACGGGTGGCCGCAGGCACTGCTGCGGGCGCTGCTGTTCCGGGTGGCCCTGCACGCGCAGCACCCGGCGTCCTCGGCGGACTCGCTGCGCGGCCTGGACCGCGCCGCCGACCTGATCGTGCAGCGGCTCTAGCCAGAGCGTGGTGGGGCCAGTGCGTGGTGGGGCCGGTCCCGGCTGGCGGTGCTGGCGGCCGACTCCGCGTACATGCTGACCGGCTGGATCGTCGCGGTGATCAGTTTCCCGGTACTGGTCGCTTCGCGGTACTGGAGCGGGCCGGCTCCGCAGATCCTGGTGCTGTCGCAGTACGTCGCTGGACCCGCAGGTGGTGGCCGAGCTGTTCGCGGCCCGCCGGGATCCGCTCGCCACGCTCACCCCGAGGGAACGCGAGGTTCTCGGGCTGATGGTGCTCACCTATCTGCGGCTCTGAGAATGAGTACCACTTTTCACGGGCGTCACATACGGCCACGTCCAGGTAACCGTTCGTTCCTACGGTCGGGCCCAACCGATTCGCGTCCCGCGATCTTGGAGGGCTGCCCATGAGCACCGACCGACCGAGTATTGCGCCGCCGCGCCGCGCGGGGCGGTGGATCGACCGCTGGGAGCCGGAGAACCCGGAGTTCTGGGCCACGATCGGGCGCAAGGTGGCCACCCGCAACCTGTGGTTCTCGATCTTCGTTGAGCACGTCGGGTTCTCGGTGTGGTCGCTGTGGTCGGTATTCGTGCTGTTCATGGGCCCGGAGTACCACATCGACACGGCCGGCAAGTTCTTCCTGGTGTCCACCCCGACGCTGGTCGGCTCGATCCTGCGGGTGCCCTACACGTTCGGGGTGGCCCGTTTCGGCGGCCGGAACTTCACCGTGTTCAGCGGCCTGATGCTGTTGATCCCGACGGTGGTGGCCGCGTTCGTGGTGCACCCCGGCACGTCGTACACCACGTTCATGGTGGTGGCCGCGCTGGCCGGCTTCGGCGGCGGCAACTTCGCCTCGTCCATGACGAACATCAACACGCTGTTCCCGGAGGGCCGCAAGGGGCTGGCGCTGGGGCTGAACGCCGGCGGCGGCAACCTCGGGGTGGCCGTGGTGCAGCTGAGCGGGCTGTTGATCATCGGGGTGAGCGGGGTGGCGCACCCCCGGCTGATGCTCGCGGTGTACATCCCGCTGATCGTGATCGCGTCCGTGTGCGCCGTGCTGTTCATGGACAACCTGGCCACCGTGCGCAACGACACCGGCGCCGCCAAGGAGGCCGTGTCCGACCCGCAGACCGCGATCATGTCGCTGCTCTACATCGGCACCTTCGGCTCGTTCATCGGCTACAGCTTCGCGTTCGGCCTGGTGCTGCAGAACGAGTTCCACCGCACCCCGCTGCAGGCCGCCGCGGTCACCTTCATCGGCCCGCTGCTCGGCTCGCTGATCCGCCCGCTCGGCGGCTGGCTGTCCGACCGGGTCGGCGGCACCCGGGTGACCTTCTGGAACTTCCTGCTGATGGGCGTCGCCACGCTGGTCTGCGTGCTGGCCTCCAACACCTCGTCGCTGGCCCTGTTCACGGTCGGCTTCATCGCCCTGTTCGTGTTCTCCGGGGTGGGCAACGGCTCCACGTACAAGATGATCCCGGCGATCTTCCGGGCCAAGGCGCTGGCCGCGATCGACGCCGGCGAGAGCCCGGAAGCCGCGCTGCTGCGCGCCCGGCGGGTCAGTGGTGCCGCGATCGGCATCATCTCGGCCGTCGGTGCGCTCGGCGGCCTGCTGATCAACATGGCGTTCCGGGAGTCGTTCGCGGTGACCAAGAGCGGGGTCCCGGCCTTCTACGGCTTCCTGGCCTTCTACGTGGTCTGCGCCGCCGTCACCTACGCCGTCTACCTGCGCAGGCAGCGCACCGAGACGGACGCACCGGCGAAGGCACCCGCGTATGCCGGTGTCTGAGTGACCGCACTGACCCCAGGGACGGCAGGGCCGGCGCCCACCGTGGCGGGCCGGGTGGGCGCCGCGACGCACTGCCCGTACTGCGCGCTGCAGTGCGGGATGACCGTCACAGCCGGCCCGGACGCCGCTACGGCGCCGGAGGTGACGCCCCGGGAGTTCCCGACGAACCGGGGCGGGCTGTGCCAGAAGGGCTGGACCTCGGCGGAGCTGCTGCACCACCCGGAGCGGTTGACCACACCACTGCTGCACGGCGAACCGGTGAGCTGGGAGACCGCCCTGGACCACGTCGCCGGCACGCTCACCGCGCTGCGGGCCGCGCACGGCGCGGACTCGGTGGCGGTGTTCGGCGGCGGCGGGCTGACGAACGAGAAGGCCTACCTGCTCGGCAAGTTCGCCAGGGTCGCGCTGGGTACCTCGCAGGTCGACTACAACGGCCGGGTCTGCATGTCCTCGGCGGCGGCCGCCGGCAGCAGGGCGTTCGGGCTGGACCGGGGGCTGCCGTTCCCGGTCACCGACCTGGACGAGGCGGACGTGGTGGTGCTCGCCGGGGCGAACGTGGCCGAGACGATGCCGCCGTTCGTGTCGCACCTGCGCGGCGCCCGGCAGGTGGTGATCGACCCCCGGTACAGCGCGACCGCGCGGGCCGCGGTGGAAGCCGGCGGCCTGCACCTGCGGCCGGCGCCCGGCAGCGACCTGGCGCTGGCGCTGGGCATGCTGCACGTCGCGGTGGCCGAGGGTTACCTGGACACGGCGTACGTGGCTGAGCGCACCAGGGGGTTCGACGCCGCCTGGCGACTCGCCGCGGGCTGGTGGCCGGAGCGGGCCGAAAGGGTCACCGGGGTGTCCGTCGCCGACCAGCGCGCGGTGGTCCGGCTGCTCGCCTCGGCGCGGCGGCGCTACCTGCTCACCGCGCGGGGGGTCGAGCAGAGCGCGCACGGGGTGGACACCGTCTCGGCGTGGATCAACCTGACGCTCGCGCTCGGTATGCCGGGCACGCCGGGCAGCGGGTTCGGCACGATCACCGGGCAGGGCAACGGCCAGGGTGGCCGCGAGCACGGCCAGAAGGCCGACCAGCTGCCCGGGTACCGCCGCATCGACGACCCGGCGGCACGCGCGCACGTCGCCGGGGTGTGGGGGGTGCCGCCGGAGTCGCTGCCGGGCCCCGGGCGCAGCGCGGTGGAGCTGCTGGCCGCACTGGGGCAGGCGGGCGGGCCGAAGGCGCTGCTGGTGTTCGGCTCCAACCTGGTCGTCTCGGCGCCGGACGCGGGCTCGGTCCGCACCCGGTTGGAGTCACTGGACCTGCTGGTGGTGGCCGACCTGTTCCGCTCCGAGACCGCCCGGATGGCCGACGTCGTACTGCCGGTCGCGCAGTGGGCGGAGGAGGAGGGCACCATGACCAACCTGGAGGGCCGCGTGCTGCGCCGGCGGCGCGCGCTGGCCCCGCCGGACGGGGTCCGCACCGACCTGCAGGTGCTGTCCGGGCTGGCCACCCGGCTCTTCCCGGCGCTCGACGGAGGGTTCCCGCCGGACGCCTTCCCGGACCGGCCGGAGGTCGTCTTCGAGGAGCTGCGCCGGGCGTCCGCCGGGGGGCCGGCGGACTACTCCGGCATCAGCTACGACCGGCTGGATGCCGGCGAGGCGCTGTACTGGCCGTGCCCGACCGTGGCGGACGGCTCGACGCCGCACCCGGGCACGCCGCGGTTGTTCCTGGACCGGTTCGCGCACCCGGACGGGCTCGCCCGGTTCATCCCGGTCGAGCACACCGGGCCGGCCGAGCGCCCGGACGCGGAGTTCCCGCTGTGGGCCACCACCGGGCGGGTGCTGGCGCACTACCAGTCCGGCGCGCAGACTCGCCGGGTCCCGGAGCTGGCGGCGATCGAGCCGGAGTCCTTCGTCGAGGTGGACCCGGACACCGCCGGGCGGGCCGGGCTGGTGGACGGCGCGCCGGCGCGGGTGGTGTCGCGGCGCGGGGTGGCCACCGCGGTGGTGCGCTACGTGTCGGGGCTGCGGCCGGACACGGTGTTCCTGCCGTTCCACTTCGGCGCCGAGCAGACGGTCAACCTGGTGACCAACCCCGCGCTGGACCCGATCAGCCGGATGCCGGAGTTCAAGGCCTGCGCGGTCCGCCTGGAGCCTGCCTAGCTGTATTCGGCCGGCACAGACCTGGTGCAGCCGGCACAGACCTTGCAGCATCTGTGCCGGCTGCACCAGGTCTGTGCGCGCCAGAACTCGCCGCCGCGGCATCACCGCAGGCAGAAACCCTGCGTGAAGGGAGCGTAACGCTGCCGTCACCCGCTGCCGCGCGGCCGTAACGCACGCTTCCTAGCGTGACCGAGTGCCCCGCCG
>DASYLM010000055.1:0-11202 GCA_036009565.1 Pseudonocardia sp.
GCCCTCCCCATTCCCTCGCGCAGCGCGCCGCCAGCTCCCCCTACGCCGCTGGACCCCTCGTGCAGCGCGCCGCCAGCTCCCCCGGCGCCGCTGGACCCCTCGTGCAGCGCGCCACCAGCTCCCCCGACGCCGCTGGACGCCCGCCCCGCCCCGGCCTCGCCGACCGGGTTCCCGGCCCGTCCGGTACCCGGTGGCCTGCTGGGACGGGTTCTGGCCGGGGTGGCGCCAGGGGAGTCCCCACTGACCCATGTCGCCGAGCTGCCCGCCCGCGCCGCCGTGGAGGGCGACTGGCCGGACTGGGCACACCCGGGGGCCGTCGCGGCACTGGCCGACTCGGGTGTGCGGCGGCCGTGGTCGCACCAGGTGGCGGCCGCCTCGCTCGCCTACGGCGGGCGCCACGTGGTGCTGGCCACCGGCACTGCCTCGGGCAAGTCCCTCGCGTACCAGTTGCCGGTGCTGTCAACGCTGCTGGCCGAGCCGAAGGCGACGGCCCTGTACCTCTCCCCGACCAAGGCCCTCTGCGCCGATCAGCTCGGCTCGGTGCTGGCCTGCGGCTTCGACGAGGTTCGGGCGGCATCGTTCGACGGCGACACCGCGATGGACGAGCGCGACTGGGTGCGGGCGCACTCCCGGTGGGTGTTCAGCAACCCGGACATGCTGCACCGCACGATCCTGCCCAGGCACCCGAAGTGGGCCAGCTTCCTGCGCCGGCTGCGCTACGTGGTGATCGACGAGTGTCACGCCTACCGGGGCCTGTTCGGCTCGCACGTGGCGCTGTTGCTGCGCCGACTGCGCAGGCTGTGCGCGCGCTACGGGGCCGCCCCGACGTTCGTGCTGGCCTCGGCCACGGTCGCCCGGCCGGCCGAATCCGCTGGGCGGCTGACCGGGCTGGAGGTCACCGCGGTCACCGACGACGGCTCGCCGCGCGGGCCACGCACAGTGGCACTGTGGGAGCCGCCGCTGCTGGGGGAGCTGACCGGGGAGAACGGCGCACCGGTTCGGCGCTCCGCCGGCACCGAGGCCGGCCGGATGCTGGCTGACCTGGTGGTGGAGGGGGCGCGCACGCTGGCATTCGTGCGCTCCCGGCGGGGGGCGGAGGTCACCGCGCTGCGGGCCGCCCGCGATCTGGCCGAGGTGGATCCGTCGCTGGTCTCCCGGGTGTCGGCGTACCGGGCCGGGTTCCTACCGGAGGAGCGGCGCGCCCTGGAGGCCGCGCTGGGCTCCGGTGAGCTGCTCGGGGTGGCGTCGACGAACGCACTCGAGCTGGGTATCGACATCGTCGGGCTGGACGCGGTGCTGATCGCCGGCTTCCCTGGCACCCGCGCCTCGTTCTGGCAGCAGGCCGGGCGGGCCGGCCGCGCCGGCCGGGAGGCGCTTGTCGTGCTGGTGGCGAGGGACGATCCCCTGGACACCTACCTGGTGCACCATCCGGACGCACTGCTCGGGCGACCGGTGGAGAGCTGCGTGCTGGATCCGACGAATCCGTACGTGCTCGCGCCACAGCTGGCCTGCGCGGCGGCGGAGTCGCCGGTGACCGAGGCCGAGGTGACCTCGGTGTTCGGCGGCGAGCGGGCCCGGGTGGTGCTGGATGCGTTGGCGGCCGACGGGGTGCTTCGGCGCCGCCCGTCGGGGTGGTTCTGGCCGCTGCCGGCCGAACGCCCGGCCGCCGGCGTGGACATCCGAGGCTCGGGCGCCGGCCAGGTCGTGGTGGTGGAGGCGGACACCGGCCGAATGCTGGGTACGTCGGACATGGCGGTTGCGACGTCGACCCTGCACCCGGGTGCGGTGTACCTGCACCGCGGCGTGAGCTTCGTGGTCGACGAACTGAACCTGGACGACGGGCTCGCGCTGGTACACCCCGAGGAGCCCGACTGGAACACCTCGGCCCGCGCCGTGGTGGACGTCGCCGTCGTCGCGCCCGAGGGCGGGGTCGCGCCCTCGAGCAGCGCCGCGCCCGAAGGTGGCGTCGCGCCCGGGGGCGCGGTCAGTGAGCCGGGCGGCCCGGGCGAGCCAGAGCTGGACGGGTCCCACCCAGGAGGCGCTGACCTGGAGCGCGCTGAACTGGCCGGCACCGGGGTCACCGTGCGGCTCGGGGACGTCACGGTGACCTCGCAGGTGGTGTCGTACCTGCGTCGGCGCCCCAGCGGCGAGGTGATCGAGACGGTGCCGTTGGACATGCCCGCGCAGACGCTGCACACCCGCGCGGTGTGGTACACGATCGAGGAGTCCCTGCTGTTCGACGCCGGGTTGGACGCATCCCGGGTGCCTGGCTCGCTGCACGCCGCCGAACACGCGGCGATCGGGTTGCTGCCGCTGTTCGCGGTGTGCGACCGGTGGGACATCGGCGGCATGTCCACCGCGCTGCACCCGGACACCGGCGTACCCACCGTGTTCGTGCACGACGGGCATCCGGGCGGCGCCGGGTTCGCCGAACGGGGCTACCAGGAACTGGTCCCCTGGCTCACCGCGACCCGGCACGCCATCGCCGATTGCGAATGCCCCGCCGGATGCCCGTCCTGTGTGCAGTCACCGAAGTGCGGCAACGGCAACAACCCGCTGGACAAGGCCGGTGCGGTGATCGTGCTCGACATCGTGCTGGGCGCGCTCGGCCGGCAGGGCCGCTGAGCCCGTTCCCGAGGCACCCGGCCAAGGGAAATCAGGAGCACAGAAGGACCCGCGCTCCGGACCGGGCCCCGGGGCCGGCGCCGACACCACTCAGGAGCGGACCCCGGTGCCCACCGATCCGATCCCGGTGTCCGCCGGGGCGAGCGTGATGCGCTGCCCGAGCACGTCGAGCAGCGCAACCTGCAGGTCACACGGATTGGGTAGCTGCCAACCACAGGCCGGCGGCGGAACCCGCCAGTGCACTACTCCCTGGGGCCCCTCCGACGGCGGCGCGGCCACCCAGGAGCCACGGCCGTGCAGTACGACGTCTGCCCGCGAGGCGAGCTCCGGGCGCAACGCCTCACCAGCTCGGACCGCGAACCACCAGCGCCCGGTCGGAGTGGCCGCGACGGGAACCACGAGTCCGAGCTCCCGCAGCACAGCGCACATCCGGCGACCGACCAGCGCGGAGACCTCGATGGCGTCGACAACGGCGCCGGTCGCGAGCAGCACCGAATAGGGCCGCTCCGCCCACCGGACATCGACCTCCGCCGGGTCATGGGTGGCGCGAACCAGACCGTCGCTCTCGATCGGTGCCAGCCCAGCCACCGCGGCGCCCTCCGCGCCGATCCAATGCTCCGCCTGCCAGTAGCTGCCGGGAAGTACCGGCCAACCGTGATCCGCCAGCTCGAATGCGCTGGCCTTCAGCTCGGCGCGGTACACCGCCCGGTAGCTGTCCCACCACGACATTGCCGCGTCCTCCGTCGCATAAGTGCGTTGCTCGCCACGAACGAGCCGCGCAGGCATAAGTCAATGGGCCACTGGGTACACATGCCAGCTCGTGTCGCCGATTGGTGCGGTGTCTACGACGAGCGCGGCCCTCGAGATGGTTCAGCGGGTGAACGCGCCACCGATGGGCGGTGTCCACCGAATGCTCACAATCAGGCCCGCTCGGCGAAATGAGTCGACCACTTAGCGTCTTTCGAGGGCTGTCCCCCGTGGCGGGAACGGGCCGTTCACTGATCACCGGTAACCGGCCCGGCCCGGGCCCGCCCGTGCGCAACGCCCCAGGAGCCGAGCGCGAGCGACGGCCGTACCTCGATCTCGACCGCGGCCTCCCAACCGTTTAGTCGGCAACTGGCCAGGTGAGCGGACATCCCGTGCGCGACTCGGGCGCCGTGCGCACACGCGGCGGCCTCACCGTCGCCGGCGTGGCTGGCGGCGGCCAGCGCGGCCAGGTCGGCCGCGGCCTCGGCCCGGTGCCGGCTGCTCGCCGCCGCACCGAGGTTGATCCCGACGACCATGACCGCGAGCACAACGGACATCGCACCGGCCGCCCACAGCGTCGCAACGCCCCGGTCCCCGCCCCGGTCCTGGCCCCCGCGCCGTGCCCTCCCGTCGATAAGGCCCGGATCCGACTCGGCCGCGGAGCCACCGGCGGCGCTCGCACCCGCACGTGTGCTCACGGTGGCCCCGCGCCGACCGGCGCGCCGGCGGACGGGCCACCGAGCAGCGCTCCCGGCTCGAGTACACCCATCGCACGGCCCGACACGGTGAGCCCGGGCAACCGCCCGACACCCCTGCTCGACACCTCAACCGTCACCTCGTCCCCGACGACACGAATCTCCACCCGGGCGCTCCCCGGCGCGATGACGGCGGCGGCCTGGCGAGCCCGGTCCGGCTCGCCGCGGGCCACCAGCCGCGCGGCCTCCCGCGCGGCGTCCAGACAGCGCAGCTGCGCACCGACCGCAGCCACCGCGCCGACCGCCAGTACCAGCACCAGGACCAGCGAGCACAGCGCCAGCGCGGCCTCGACCGTCACCGCGCCCCGGTCGTCGTCCCGCCGCCGGGCCCAGCCGAGGAGGCGTTCTAGAAGTTGACCGACAGCGCCCGCTGCACGATGGCGGTGAGTGCACTGACCACCCCGTCCCCTCGCACGACGGCGTACAACACCGCGGCGAAGGCGGCGGCGGCGATCGTGCCGATCGCGTACTCGGCGGTGCTCATTCCCGCGTCGCCGGCCAACGCCGACCGCAACCGCCCCGTGAGCCAGGTCCGCAATCCGATCATGATCTTCTCCTTGGTTTCGTTCGGACCCCGCCGCCGACGGCGGCGCGGCTGGTCTCGGACGTGTCGGCCCGAGGGCTGTCTCGCCGTTCACCACGCCACCGCGAGGCCGCTGGCCAGGCCGATCACTACCGGGACCACACCCAGGGCGAGGAAGGCCGGCAGGAAACACAGCCCGAGCGGGCCGGTGATCAGCACGCCGGCGCGCTGACCGCGAGCCGCCACCAGGTCGAGCGCCGTGGCGCGCACCTCGACCGCCGCCGCCTCGGCCACGGTGGCCAGACTTGCGCCGCTGTGCGCGGACCGGCGAGCGGCCCGGGCGAGCTTGTGCAGCGGCGAGGACTCGGGGACCTCCCAGGCCGCGTGCGGATCCGCGCCCAGCGCCAGCCGGTCCGCGATGATGCTCAGCTCGGCGGCGGCCGGGCTCGGCATGTGCTGGGCGACCGCGCGTACGGCGAGTGAGACCGGCAGTCCCGAACGCAGGCACGCGGCCAGCAGATCCCACCCACCGGCCAGGCGCAGCGGGTCCGCCGCCGGGACGGCCTCACGGTCGAGCAGCCTTCTGCATCCGAGGGCGACGGCGACGCCGAGCGCCGCGCCGAACAGACCGCCACCCACTCCGCCGACGGTGGTCGCGGTGAGCAACGCGGCCGCCGCTCCGGCCCCAGCGGGCAACGTCCAGTGCCCGGGCCGCCGCCGCGCGTCGGCCTCGGGCTCGACCGACTGGCGGAGCCGGAACAGCCGGGCCCGCCCTGGTGACCAGGATGGCGCCACCAGCAGGGCGCCGGCCAACAACAGCAGCGGGATCATCGCGGTACCGCGTTGGCCGTGATCCGGCCGCTCCAGAGCATTCCGGCGCCCGCCAGTCCGGTACCCGCCACCAGGAGGAGCTGACCGACCGGCGTGGCGGTCAGGATGTGCCACGGGTCTGCACCGATGCCCTGGCCGAGCAGTACTCCCAGGACCGGCAGACCGGCCAGCACCGCCGAGGACGCGCGCGGCCCGGCGAGCTGCGCCTTGATCTGCCCGGCGAGCCGGACCCGCACGTCCAGGTCGGTGCGCACCGCATCCATCAGCTCGGCCAGCGCGGCACCGTGTCGTTCGGCCAGTGCCCATGCGGCCGCGACCCTGCTGAGCTCGTCGGCGATGGCCGGCTCGCCATCGGTGTGCCGCTCGAGCAACGCGGGTATCTCGGCACCCAGCTGGGCGCCGGCGGCAACAGCCCCGAGTACCCGGTGGACCGCTCGGGTGCCGGTCGCCGCCGCTGCCGCCGCATTGGCGGGGTGCGCCCCGGCCCGCAGTTCGGCGGCCAGCACCCCGACCGCGTCGAGCAGGGCGGCCACCTCGGCGGAGTGCCTCCGTCGCAACGCGGCGCCGCGCCAGCGGTGGTAGCCGACGCCGGCCGCCATGGCCGAGGCCACCGCCCCGCCGGGGCCCGCCACCAGGGCGCCGAGCAGTACGGCGCCCATCAGTACCGACGCCCCGCGCCGAGGTTCGACCGCCGCCCAGCGGGCCATGCGGCCGAGCGGCCCGCCGAGGGCGTCCGGGCGTGGAAGCAGGGCGCCCAGCCTGCTGCGCGCGGGCGAAGCCGGCCAGCAGCCGATCGCCACCGCCAGTGCCAGCGCGGCGCACGCCCAGGACGAGCGGGCCTCCGACACCGAGGTCAGCACGGCGGTTCCACCCCGCGCTCGCGCAGCAGCGCGTCGAGCGTGGCGCGACCGGCTCCCCAGCCGCGCCCGTGTTCCCACACCGGGTGTGCCGCCAACCCACCCTCGACCCGCCCCAGCACCGCAACCGCCCCCAGCCGGCGCGCCCCGGTGCCGGTCCGGATCACGTGCAGCACGACCTGTACCGCCGCGGCCAGCTGGCTGTGCAACGTCGCGGGCGACATGCCACCGAGTGCGGCGAGCGCCTCCAGTCGGGCCGGCACCTCCCGGGTGGAGTTGGCGTGCACCGTGCCGGCACCACCCTCATGACCTGTATTGAGGGCCGCCAGAAGATCACAGACCTCGGCGCCCCTCACCTCGCCGACGATCAACCGGTCGGGACGCATCCGCAGTGCCTGGCGGACCAGGTCGCGCAGCACGACCTCGCCGGCGCCCTCGATGTTGGGTGGCCTTGCGACCAGCCGGACCACGTGCGGGTGTGCCGGCCGCAGCTCCTCGGCGTCCTCCACACAGACGACCCGCTCGTGCGCCGGCACGCAGCCGATCAGCGCGGACAGCAGCGTGGTCTTGCCCGACGCGGTGCCGCCGGCAATCAGGAAGGCCAGTCGGGCGGCCACGATCGCACGCAGCAGTGCCCAGCCGGTGTCGTCGACGGTGCCGAGGCGGCGCAGGGTGGCCAGGTCATGGACCGCCGGGCGCAGCGTGCGCAGCGAGAGGCAGGTGCCATCGGCGGCGATCGGGGCGAGCACCGCGTGCAGCCGAACTCCGCTGCCGGGCAACAGGGCGTCGACGTAGGGGCTGGCATCGTCGAGCCGTCGCCCCGCACCCAACGCCAGCCGTTGCGCGAGCCGGCGCACCGATGCCTCGTCGGCGAAGCGCACGTCGGTCCGGACCAGGCCGTCCCCTCGGTCCACCCAGACCGCGTCCGGCGAGGTGACCAGCACGTCGGTCGTCCTGGTGTCCCGAAGCAGCGGTTCGAGCGGCCCGGCGCCGGTGAACTCCTGTTGGAGCAGCCGCAGCGCGGACAGCACCTCGACGTCGGAGACGACGCCACCGGCTTCGGCCCGCACCGCGGCCGCAACCACCGCGGAGCTGATCTCGGCACCGGCGCTGGCCAGCCGGTCGCGGACCCGGTCGACGAGCGTTGCCGCCGTCACGCGGACACCTCGCCGAGCGGTGCCGAACCGGCCTGGCTGCGAAGTTCGTCGAGCACCGCCCTGGCCGCGCTCGCCAGCGGGCCCTTGCTGGTGCCCGGCGGGTTGCCCCGGTCCAACGAGCGACCCAGCCCCTGCTGCGGCCGCATCGCGTGCAGCAGCGGCAGGCCGAGCGCGGCGGCGACGTCCCTCGGGGAGAGACCGCCGGGCGAAGGGCCGCGCACCACCAGTTGGACCGACGAGCCCCGCTGCCGCAAGAGCCCCGCGACCCGGGCGGCGGCGGCCGTGGAACGCACCTCGGCGGGCACCAGCAGGACCGTCAGGTCCGCCCGGTCCAACGCGGCCAGCGCCGCCTCGGTCGGGTACCGGGGCACATCGCACACCACGGTCTCACCGGCGCGCCGGCCGGCGTCGAGCACCGAGGCGACCGCGCCGGGCCGGGGGCCGGAGCCAGCGCGGTCACACGACAGCACGGTCAGCTCTCCCGGGCCGCCACCGAGCGCCGGCCTGGGCAGCGCCGCACGCAGCGACGCCGACGGCACCCGCCCCTCGGACAGCGTGAGATCCGGCCAGCGAAGGCCCTGCACGTCCTCGGCGCCGAGCAGCAGATCCAGCCCGCCGCCGAGCGGGTCGCAGTCCACCAGCATCACCCGCTCGCCGTCGGTCATACCGGCGATGGCGACCGCGGTGGCCAGAACCGAGGCACCCGCGCCACCGCGACCGCCGACGACGGCGACCACCCGACCCCGGTGCCGGACCCCCTCCGCCGCATCGGCCAGCGCGGAGACGAGCCAGGCCTCCGCGTCGGGCAACGCAATCACGTGCTCGGCGCCGACCACGACCGCGTGCTGCCACAGCTCGCCCGGCGGTTCCCCCCGACTGACCACCACGATCCGTTGCCGTCGCGCCAGACCGGCGCGGGCGCAGGCTCGCGCGGCGGCTTCGTCCAGCACGACGAGCGGCGCCGAGGACCAACGCAGCCGCGCGGCCGCCGCGTCGGGGACACGCTCCAGCTCGCAGCCGGCCGCGGCCGCCAGCCGCAGCACGTCATCCAGCAGCTCGCCATCGGCGATCAGCACCAGTGCTCGCTGTTGTTCCATGCCCAGGCCTCCCGGTTCGGCTCGGGCGCCGCCGCTGCTGGCCGGCGCCCCGGTGTTGTTTCCACCGTGGGCCGGGCGGGAGAGCAGCGATAGCGGCCTTGATCGAATTGTGGATAACCGGTGGTGCTGTGGACAGGTGCGGCCCTGGGCGGCTGCTCCGCGCGGAGATGTCGGGGCCGCGCGAGATGCTGAAAGTGGGGGTTCCCCACCCGCGGGGGCGCGCGCCCGACCTGGCGGACCCCGCGCGGCCCGCGGCCGGCCCGCGCGGCCCGCGCGGCCCGCGGTCAGCCCGCGGTCGGCGCCGGCGGCGAGGCGTTCGTCACACCGAGGACGCCACTCGGTGAACATCGAATGGCCGTCACATGTCTGGGCGGGAAAATCTGGAGCACCGGGGTCACAAATCGTGCCGGTTCACGAGTCACCCGCGGCATGCTGTGGGAGAGCTGTGCGAAGGCGATCTCCGCACCTTCGGATCCGCCCGCCAAACAAGGGCCGGAAACGAGGACGACCCCCGCCAGGGGGGTAGGCGGGGGTCGTCTTACGGTTCAGCTCCGGGGGGTCGAGCTGAACCTATCCGGCCGAAACCAGACCTACGTACTGTAGCGCCATCTTGGCCAACTCGCCCGAATTCTTGTGGGCAGATACAGATCCGTATCCAACGGGCGCGTTGACCGGCTCGCGCAGCGCCGCTCTATGCTCGCTCAGGTGCACGGTCGCACCCCACCACCGAGCCCGGACAGCACCCGACAGGCGCCCTCCCCAGCCACCGACAACACGCCGAGCGACGCCAGCCCCGTTGGCGCCGCCGCTCTCGTGAGCCTGCCGAGCAGCACTCGAACGAGTGCCCCGACTAGCACGTCAGGCGGTACCCAAACCGCCGGCACCACCGCCGTCGCGGCGAGCATCATCGGCGGCGTCGGCCACGCCTCCGTCGCCGCGTTCTTCGATCTGGACAAGACGATCATCGCCGGCTCCAGCACACTGGCCTTCAGTGGTCCGCTGCGTGACCGCGGCCTGATCGGGCGGCGGGCCCTGGTGCGCAGCGGGTACGCGCAGTTGTTGCTCATGGTCGCCGGCGCGGACGCGGACTTCATGGAGCGCATGCGGGAGCGGATCAGTGCGCTGTGCGCCGGCTGGGAGGTGGCCGAGGTCCGCGCGGTGATCGAGCAGGCGCTCGGCGACATCCTGCAACCGATGATCTACGCGGAGGCCGCTGCCCTGATCGACGACCACCACCGTCAAGGTCATCACGTGGTGGTGGTGTCCGCCTCCGGCGAGGAGATGGTGCAGCCTATCGCCGCAGCTCTGGGCGCTGAGCACAGTGCGTCGACCCGAATGGCGGTGGCCGACGGGCGGTACACCGGGGAGATCGACTTCTACTGTTACGGCGAGGGCAAGTCGGTCGCCGCGCGGTCGTTGGCGCAGGCGCAGGGCTACCGGTTGGACGACTGTTACGCCTACTCCGACTCAATCACCGACCTGCCGCTACTGGAGCTCGTCGGGCATCCGCACGCGGTCAACCCGGACCGCGCGCTGCGCCGGGCCGCCCGGGCCAACGGCTGGCCGGTGCTCGATTTCGTCGCGCCGATACCGCTGCACATCCGGCTGGGCTCGAGAGCCCGCTCGCTGCTGCCGGCCCGGACCGTCCCGCTGGCCATCGCGGTGGGCGGGGTGGCCGTGGTCGCCATGCTCGGCGCCCGCTGGCTCGGCCGGCAAAACCCCGCCTGACCAGCTCACGACCCCTGACGACGACTCCGCCACAAGACTCTGAACGGATGACTACTCATCGGTCGGGGCAACTCCTTCAGGTACCGAGCGTGTCTGTAACGGTGCACTTGCGCTGAGCCCTTGATGTGACTGCGGCCACCCAGTAGGAATGGTGGCACGGACCTCCGGTCGGCCAGGGGCGAGGCGGCAGAGAAGCCTCGTCCACCCCAGCCAGGGCTCCGGGTATGAATACCGGGCACTCCACGCACAGCACGCCGCGGGAGGCATGTCGTCGTGGGCCTGCGTACTGGGACGCCGGACGCCGAGGCCAAGAGCACGACACGTAGTGCACGCCTGGAACCCGGATATTCATACGCGTCGGGCGGTGCCCCCTCGGGGGCGCCGCCCGACTCATGTCCAGGGTCGGCCAACGACGGCCACCCGCTCTGGCGCGGCCGACGATGTCCGCCCGCTGTCCGGGGTCGGCCAACGACGTCCGCCCACCGGGTCAGCCCACGCGGCCCGGGCGCTGGCTCAGGACGCGGCCTCGGCGATCGACTCCGCCTCCCGGCCACCGAGCTCCCACGCCGCGCAGCAGTGCAGCAGCCACCGTGCCAGCCCGTCCCTGGTGCCGGCGGCAAAACCGGCGGCCGCCTCCTGGTACTCCTTGCCGCGGCGAAGGTGCCCGACCTCCGGTACCGCCAACCCCTTGGGATCCAGGCCGGTGCTCAGTCCGGTCAGCCGGGCCGCTGCCCTGGCCACCACACCGTTGGCCAGCTCGAACGGTGAGACCGCGAGCAGTTCGCCGTGCACCACCGCGACGAGCACCGGCCCCGGCACCGAACTCGTACCGACCAGCCGACCCAGCAGCTCCAGCCGCTCGGTGACGCCGCCCATCGTCCT
>DASYLM010000056.1:0-9751 GCA_036009565.1 Pseudonocardia sp.
CAAGCAGCACCACGAACGCCAGGCCGAACACCGCGCCGGCCAGCCGCTGGCCACGCAGTACCTCGACCACCGAATCGGAGCTGTCCCTGCCGACCAGCATCAGCACGAACAGGAACAGCATCATCACCGCGCCGGTGTAGACGATGATCTGCGCGAAGCCCAGGAACGGGGCCTGCTGGACCATGTACAGCGCGCCGAGGCAGAGCATGGTCATCGCCAGCCACAGCGCCGAGTGCACCGCGTTGCGGGCGAACACCATGCCCAGCGCGCCGGCCAGCGCGATGACGCCGAGCACCCAGAACGCGATGGCCTCGCCGATACTGACCGTGGCACCGGCGTCGGCGGCCCCCTGGGCGAGCACGGTTGTCAACGCATTCATTTGACCTGTTCCTCAACCGCGTCGTTGATCTCCGGGTCGGCCGCCTGGTGCGGCGCGTGCACGTAGTAGTCCTGCTCGTCGTCGCCCAGGCGCATCGGGTGCGGAGGCTGCTCCATGCCGGGCAGCAGCGGGGCCATCAGCTGCTCTTTGGTGTAGATCAGGTTCTGCCGGTTGTCGTCGGCCAGCTCGTAGAAGTTGATCATTGTGAGGGACCGGGTCGGGCAGGCCTCGACGCACAGCCCGCAGCCGATACAGCGCAGGTAGTTGATCTGGTAGATCGCGCCGTACCGCTCCCCCGGGGAGAACCGCGCCTCTTCGGTGTTGTCGCCGCCCTCGACGTAGATCGCGTCGGCCGGGCAGGCCCAGGCGCACAGCTCGCAGCCCACGCACTTCTCCAGGCCGTCCGGGTGCCGGTTCAGCTGGTGGCGGCCGTGGTAGCGGGGCGCGGTCGGCCGGAAGTCCTCCGGATACTGCTCGGTGACCACCTTCTTGAACATGGTGGCGAAGGTGACGCCGAAGCCCTTGAACGCATCAAACATCGTCTGAACTCCCTCCCTGAGGGGTGGCCGGCGCGGCCGAGCCGGCCAGTGCGGCCTCGCCCGACGCGCCGCCGAGCGGACCGTTCTGGCTGGTCCGAGGCGAGGCTCGCATCCGGTGCCGGGGTTGCGAGGGCACGGCGAGGTCGAGCGGGGGCACCGGGAAGTCCGAGGCGGGCTCGACCGCCGGTGCCTCGGGTTTCCGTTGGTCCGGCACCAGGAAGGCGAAGATCAGCGCGGCCACCACGACCACCCCGATGACCACCAGCGCGGTGCCGCCGTGGCCGCCCCCGCTGGTCCGCCAGGTCCGGATCGCGAAGATCATCAGGATCCACAGCAGGCTGGTGGGCACCAGGCCCTTCCAGCCGATCCGCATGAACTGGTCGTACCGCAGCCGGGGCAGCGTGCCGCGCAGCCAGATGAACACGAACAGGAAGACCAGCATCTTGCCGATGAACCAGACCATCGGCCACCAGCCCTCGTTGGCGCCGGCCCACAGGCTCAGCGGCCACGGGGCGCGCCAGCCACCGAGGAAGAGCGTGGTGCCCATCGCCGAGACGGTCACCATGTTCACGTACTCGGCGAGGAAGAACAGCGCGAACTTCAGCGAGGAGTACTCGGTGTGGAAACCGCCGACCAGCTCGGACTCGGCCTCGGGGAGGTCGAACGGGGCCCGGTTGGTCTCCCCGACCATCGAGATGCAGAACACCACGAAGCTGGGCAGCAGCAGCCAGATGTACCAGCCGCCCTCCTGCGCGTTCACGATGCCGGCGGTGGACAGGGTGCCGGAGTAGAGGATCACCGCGACGAGGGACAGCCCCATCGCGATCTCGTAGGAGATCACCTGGGCGGCCGAGCGCAGCGCGCTGAGCAGCGGGTACGGGGTGCCGGAGGCCCAACCGGCGAGCACGATGCCGTAGACCCCGATGGACGAGCAGGCCAGCGTCACCAGAACACCGACCGGCAGGTCGGCCAGCTGCAGCACCGTGTGGTGTCCGAAGATGGAGACCTCCGGGCCGAACGGGATCACCGAGAAGGCCACGAACGCCGGGATGCAGGAGATCACCGGGGCCAGGAAGAAGATCACCTTGTCCGCGGTGACCGGCATGATGTCTTCTTTGAAGGCCAATTTCAGGCCGTCGGCCAGCGACTGCAGCCAGCCACCGGGGCCGACCCGGTTCGGGCCGGGCCGGTGCTGCATCCGGCCGACGACCTTGCGCTCCCAGTTGATCATGAACAGGGTCAGCACGACGCCGATGGCGAACAGTGCGACGACCTTGATGATGATCAGCCAGAGCGGGTCCTGGGCCAGCAGGGCCTCGGTCTGGTCGGCATTCAGCGCGAGTACGGCGTTGTGCACCGCGGCGTTGTGCACCGCGGCGGTGTCCAGCGCAGTGCCATCGAAGCCGGTGTTCATCGGTTCCCTCCGGCGGTGACCGTGACCAGGTCGCCGTGGCCGGCGCCGAGTGTGGCGCGGACCCTGGAACCCGGCGAGTTGGCCGGTAGCCACACCACGCCGTCCGGCAGGTCGGCCAGCTGCACCGGCAGTGAGATCGCGCCGTGCTCGGTCGCCACCACGGCGGCCCCGCCCTCGGTCAGCCCGAGTCGAGCCGCGGTGGCGGGGTTGACCCTGGCCTCCGGGGCGCGTGCGGTGCCGGCCAGGTGCGGCTCGTCCACGGCGAGGCTGGAGATGTCGAGCAGCTGCCGCCAGGTGGCCAGCACGGCCTGCCCGTCGGCGGGCGTCGCGGCGGTGTGCCCGTCGGCGGTACTCCCGTTGGCGGTACCCCCGTTGGCGGCTCGACCGTTGGCGGCGATCGGGGTGCTGGGGCGGGCGGCACCGACCAGGCCGACCCTGGCCAGCTCGGCGGCGGCCGCGGCGGACGTCTGGGTGAACAGGTCGACGTCCATCTCCACCGCCAGGGTGTCCAGCACCCGGCAGTCGGCGAGCATGCCCGGCTCGCGCAGGGTCAGCCCGAAGTCCCGGCGGCGGCCCTCCCAGTTGAGGTAGCTGCCCTCCCGGTTCACGTCCGGGGCGACCGGCAGCACCACGTCGGCCAGCTCGGTCACCGCCGACTCGTGCAGCTCGAGGCTGACCACGAACCGGGCGTTGCGCAGCGCGGCCAGCGCCAGTTCCGGGTCCGGCAGGTCGTACGGGTCGACCCCGCCGACCACCAGCCCGGCCAGCTCACCGGCGGCGGCGGCGGCCAGCATCTCCGACGTGCTCCGGCCCGGCTCGGCCGGCAGCTCGTCGACGCCCCACGCGGTGGCCACCACGGCGCGGGCGGCCGCGTCGGTCACCGACCGGCCACCGGGCAGCAGCGTCGGCACCGCGCCGGCGTCCAGCGCGCCCCGGTCGCCGGCCCGGCCCGGGATCCAGGCCACCTTCGCGCCGGTCCGCGCCGCCAGCTCGGACACCGCGGCGAACAGCCCCGGCACCTCGGCCGCGCGGCCGCCGACCAGGATCGCCGCGCCGTCCTGACCCAGCAGGTCCAGCACGTCGGAACCCAGCTCGGCCAGCACGGTCGCCTCGGTGCCGGGCACCGCCGGGATCAGCGTCGCGTTCGTCTTGCTGACGCTCGGGGTGGTCCACTGGCCGAGATGGAAGACCCGCAGGCCGCGGTGCCGGTTGGCCTTGCGCAGCCGGAGGAAGACGATGCCCGCCTCCTCCTCGGGGTCCAACGCCACACACAGCACCGAGGGCGCCTTCTCCAGCTCGGTGAAGGTCAGGCCGCCGGTCTCCGGGCTGGTGCCGACCACGTGCGCGGCCAGGAAATCCAGCTCCTCGGCGCTGTGCGCACCGACCCGGAAGTCCACGTCGTTGGTGCCGGCGGCGATGCGGGCGAACTTGGCGTAGGCATAGGCGTCCTCGACGGTCAGCCGGCCACCGGCCAGCACGCCGATGCCCTTGGGCGGCTCAGCGGGGGCGCTGTGCCGGGCCGCGTCCGGGTGGAGCGCCGGGTCGAGCTCGGTCGGCTCGATCGCGTAGTCGCCGTCCCGGGCCGCGAGCAGGCCCTCGGCGGCGATCTGCAGCGCGTCGGTCCACGAGGTCTCGACGAGCGTGCCGTCCGCGCCGCGCACCATCGGCCGCAGGATCCGGCCCTTGGAGGTCAGGTAGCGGAACGCGAAGCGGGCCTTGTCGTCGATCCACTCCTCGTTGACCTCGGGGTCGTTGGCGGCCAGCCGGCGCAGCACCTGTCCGCGTCGGGTGTCGATGCGGATCGCGGCACCACTGGAGTCGTGCTCGCTCACGCCGGGGGTGGACTCCAGGTCGAACGGCCGGGACCGGAACCGGTAGGCCGCGCTGGTCAGTGCGCCGACCGGGCAGATCTGGATGGTGTTGCCGGAGAAGTAGGACTGGAACGGCTTGTCCTGCGCCACGCCGATCTGCTGGTTGGCCCCGCGCTCGAGCAGCTCGATGAACGGGTCGCCGGCGATCTCGTCGGAGAACCGGGTGCAGCGCTGGCAGAGCACACAGCGCTCCCGGTCCAGCAGCACCTGGGTGGAGATCGGCAGCGGCTTCGGGAAGGTGCGCTTGCGGTCGATGAACCGGGAGTCCTCCCGCCCGTTGCTCATCGCCTGGTTCTGCAGCGGGCACTCGCCGCCCTTGTCGCAGATCGGACAGTCCAGCGGGTGGTTGATCAGCAGCAGCTCCATCACGCCCTGCTGCGCCTTGTCGGCCACCTTGGAGGTGTGCTGCGTCTTGACGACCATGCCGTCGGCCACGGTCATGGTGCAGCTGGCCTGCGGTTTCGGCATCGGCCGGCCGCCCATCTCCACCTCGACCAGGCACTGGCGACAGGCACCGGCCGGGGACAGCAGCGGGTGGTCGCAGAACCGGGGCACGATGATGCCGAGGCGCTCACAGGCACGGATCAGGATCTCGCCCTTGGGCGCGTCGACCTCGATGCCGTCGATGGTGAGCCGGACGTGCCCCTCCGGCACCGGCCTCGACTCGGTCCCAGAGTCCTGGGTCAGGGTCATGACTGGGCTCCCACTGTGTTGTCCGCTCCGCTGCCGCTACGCGCTGGCCGCTCCCCTGGCCCCGCGCTGGGAGAGCCCGTGAGTCCGCGGAGATCGTCGAGCTGGTCCGGGCGCGGCACGGCCGGTTGGGCCTTGCACAGGTCCAGGAACTCCTGCCGGAAGTACTTGATCCCACTGGTGATCGGGCTGACGGCACCGTCCCCCAGCGCGCAGAACGAGCGGCCGAGGATGTTGTCGCAGACGTCGAGCATGGTGTCGATGTCGGCCTCGGTGCCCTCGCCGGCCACCATCCGCTGCAGGATCTGCAGCAGCCAGTAGCAGCCCTCCCGGCACGGCGTGCACTTGCCGCAGGACTCGTGCTTGTAGAACTCGGTCCACTTCATGACCGCCCACGGCACCGAGACGGTCTCATTGAAGATCATCAGCGCCGTGGTGCCCAGCATCGAGCCGGCCGCCACCGCGCCCTCGAAGTCCAGCGGGACGTCCAGGTGCTCGGCGGTGAACAGCGGGGTGGACGAGCCGCCCGGCGTCCAGAACTTCAGCGGGATGCCGTCCTTCACGCCGCCGGCCAGGTCCAGCAGCTCGCGCAGCGTGGTGCCCAGCGGCGCCTCGTACTGGCCGGGGCGTTCCACGTGCCCGGACAGCGAGTAGATCTTCGGCCCGGGACTCTTCTCCCGGCCCATCGAGCGGAACCAGTCGCTGCCGCCCATCACGATGGCGGGAACGCTGGCGATGGTCTCCACGTTGTTCACCACTGTGGGCGCGGCATACAGCCCGGCGGTGGCCGGGAACGGGGGCTTCAGCCGAGGCTGCCCGCGCCGACCCTCCAGCGAGTCCAGCAGCGCGGTCTCCTCGCCGCAGATGTACGCCCCGGCGCCGGCGTGAACCACGATGTCCAGGTCGAACCCGGAGCCCAGGATGTCCTTGCCCAGGTAACCGGCCTCGTAGGCCTCGTTGACCGCGTTCTGCACCCGGCGGATGCAGTGCAGTGCCTCACCGCGGATGTAGATCGCGCAGAAGTTGGCCCGGATCGCGTAGCTGGTGATGATGCAGCCCTCGATCAGGGAGTGCGGGTCGGCCATCATCAGCGGGATGTCCTTGCAGGTACCCGGCTCGCCCTCGTCGGCGTTGATCACCAGGTAGTGCGGCTTGCCGTCGCCCTGCGGGATGAACGACCACTTCATCCCGGTCGGGAAGCCGGCGCCGCCCCGGCCGCGCAGCCCCGAGTCCTTGACCAGCTGGATCAGCTGGTCCGGGTGCGCCCGGCCCGCTCCGCCCTCGCGCCCGACCAGCACGGTGTGCAGCGCCTGGTAACCCTCGAGCTGTTCGTAGGTGTCCCGGGACCACGAGCGGGGGGACAGCCAGCGGCGGGTGAGCACCGGGCTGAGCGGCTGAGTCGTCATCACTTCTTCTCCGGTGCGGCAGGCAGTTCCGGGTGGTCCGGCATCGCCGGCGCGGTCCAGCCGCTGGACTCGGCCAGCTGGGCCCCGATCAGCGTCTCGGTGGCGGCCGACGGGCCGGCGACGGCGGCCGGCAGGTCGTCGTAGAACCCGGCCAGCTCGCGCTCCACGGTGCGCCAGTCGGTGAGCGCGGCACCCCGGGTGGGCGCCGGCTTCTCGCCCCGGCGCAGCGCGTCGACCAGCTCGGCCGCCGACTGAGGGGTCTGGTTGTCGTAGTACTCGTAGTTCACCTGCAGCACCGGGGCCAGGTCGCAGGCGGCCAGGCACTCGGCGTGCTCGACGGTGATCGAGCCGGTACTACCCGGCTCACCGGCGGTCTGCTCATGACCCAGCGGCTTGCCCGCCGAGCCCAGCTGCTCGCACACCCGCTTGTAGATGGCGTCCCCGCCGAGCGCCGCGCACAGCGTGTTGGTGCAGACGCTGACCAGGTGCTCGCCGCCGGGACGGCGCTTGTACATGGTGTAGAAGGTGGCCACCGCGCTGACCTCGGCGGTGCTCAGGTCGAGCTGTTCAGCGCAGAACTGGATGCCCTGCTGGCTGACGTAGCCCTGCACCGACTGCACCAGGTGCAGCAGCGGCAGCAGCGCCGAGCGGGACTGCGGGTACCGGTTGATGACCTCCTTGGCGCGCTGCCGGGTGAGCTCGTCGAACAGCGGCTGCACCGGCCCGGGCACCTGCTGGCGCACATCCGGCCCCGGCTCGAACGACACGTCCTCGGCCGCCGCGGGCTCGAACGTCCGCTCCTCGGGCCGGTAGGCATCCGGTTCCGTTCCACCGGTGCTCATCGGTCACATCCCCCCATCACCGGGTCGATCGAGGCCACCGCGGCGATGACGTCGGCGATCATGCCGCCCTCGCTCATCGCGGGCATGGTCTGCAGGTTGATGAAGCTGGGCTCACGCAGGTGGACCCGCATCGGCCGGGTGCCGCCGTCCGAGACCAGGTGCGCGCCGAGCTCGCCGCGCGGCGACTCGACAGCGGTGTAGACCTGGCCGGGCGGCACCTTGAAGCCCTCGGTGACCAGCTTGAAGTGGTGGATCAGCGACTCCATCGACTGGCCCATGATCTTGCGGACGTGTTCGAGGGAGTTGCCGAGGCCGTCGGAGCCGAGGCTCAGCTGCGCGGGCCAGGCCACCTTCTTGTCCGCGACCATCACCGGTCCCGGCTCCATCTTGTCCAGGCACTGCCTGATGATCTTGAGCGACTCGTACATCTCGGCCACCCGCAGCCGGTACCGGGCGAAGCAGTCCGCCTCGGTCGCGGTGGGCACCTCGAACTCGAACTCGTCGTAGAGCGAGTACGGCTCGGTCTTGCGCAGGTCCCAGGGCAGCCCGGCGGCGCGCAGGATCGGCCCGGTGGCGCCGAGGGCCAGGCAGCCGTCCACCGGAAGGTAGCCGACGCCCTCGAGGCGCTGGCGCCAGATCGGCTGGCCGGTGAGCAGCTTGTCGTAGGACGGCAGGTACTTGTCCATCCAGTCGATGAAGTACTGGACGTGCTCGCGGTAGTCCTCCGGGAAGTCCTGCGCCATGCCGCCGGGGCGGATGTAGGCGTGGTTCATCCGCAGCCCGGTGAGGTACTCCAGCAGGTGCAGCGCCACCTCCCGCTCACGGAAGCCCGAGGTCATCCCGGTCAGCGCGCCCAGCTCCATGCCGCCGGTGGCCAGCGCGACCAGGTGCGAGGAGATGCGGTTGATCTCCATCAGCATGACCCGGCCAAGCTCGGCGCGGCGCGGTGCGGTGATGCCGAGCAGCTTCTCCACCCCGAGGCAGTACGCGGTCTCGGTGAACAGCGGGGCCAGGTAGTCGCACCGCGTCACGAACGTGACGCCCTGGGTCCAGGTGCGGTACTCGCAGTTCTTCTCGATGCCGGTGTGCAGGTACCCGATCACCGAGCGGGCCTGGGTGACGGTCTCGCCCTCCAGCTCCAGCACCAGGCGCAGCACGCCGTGCGTGGACGGGTGCTGCGGCCCCATGTTGATCACGATGCGGTCGTCGTGCTCGTCGTTGACGACGGTGTCCCAGTCGCCGCCGGTGACCGTGTAGACGGTGCCCTCGGTGGTCTGGCGCTCTTCGGCGTACGGATCGTTCATGTCGGTGCTCATGCCTGCGCTCCGCGCTCGTTCCGCTGCTCGTTCGGCTTCTCGTGCACAGCCCTGTTTGTCACAGCCCTGGTCGTCACGAGTACGACCGCCGCTGGTCCGGCGGCGGGATCTCGGCGCCGTGCTTGTACTCGACCGCGATGCCGCCGAGCGGGTAGTCCTTGCGCTGCGGGTGGCCGTCCCAGTCGTCCGGCATCAGGATCCGGGTCAGCGCCGGGTGCCCGTCGAAGATCACCCCGTACATGTCCCAGGTCTCGCGCTCCTGGAAGTCGGCGGTCGGGTAGACCTCGACGACGCTGGGCAGGTGCGGGTCCTCCACGGTGACCGACACCTCCAGCCGGATCCGCCGCCGGAAGGTCATCGAGGTGAGGTGGTAGACCACATGCAGCCGGTCGGTGACCGCCTCGCCGTAGTCCACCCCGGACACGCTGGACAGCAGCTCGAAGCGCAATCCCTCGGAATCACGGAGCGTCCTGCACAGTTCGAGGATGCGGTCCCGGTGCACGTAGAGGGTGATCTCGCCGCGGTCGATGGTGACCTGGCGGATCGCATTGCCCGGGATGCCCCGCTCGGTCAGGCTCGCGCCCAGCTCGTCGGCGAAGTCGTCGAACCAGCCGCCGTAGGGCCGCTCGGCCGGTGCCGGCGAGTACGCCGGCAGCCGCAGCCCGCCGAAACCGGAGGTGTCCCCGGTGCCGTGCACGCCGAACATGCCGGCCCGCTCGTGGCCGGCGAGCAGTGGCAGGCCCGGGCGGTCGCCCTGCAGATCGCTGGGGACCAGGTCGTCGCCGCCGCGCTCGGCCGAGGACTGCTCCGCCCCGGACTCCGCTGCGCCGGCGTCCTCGGGGGTGTTCTCCGCGGAGTCGCGCGGTTCGCTGTCAGAGCTCACGTCATCGCTCACTTCTTGGCGTACTTGACCGAGGACGGGATGAGCTCGGTGCGGTGGCCACTGGCGGCCAACGCGGCGGCACGCTTGGTGCCCAACGGCTCGTCCATGATCTTCGCGTGGATCTTGAGAATCGCGTCCATCAACATCTCCGGGCGCGGCGGGCAACCGGGCAGATACATGTCCACCGGCACGATGTGGTCCACGCCCTGCACCACGGCGTAGTTGTTGAACATGCCGCCGGAGGACGCGCAGACGCCCATCGCCAGCACCCAGCGCGGCTCCGGCATCTGGTCGTAGATCTGGCGCAGCACCGGTGCCATCTTTTGGCTCACCCGGCCGGCCACGATCATCAGGTCGGCCTGGCGGGGGGAGGCGCGGAACACCTCCATGCCGAACCGCGCCAGGTCGTAG
>DASYLM010000057.1:0-7134 GCA_036009565.1 Pseudonocardia sp.
CGACGGCGGCGCCGACCCCACCCGAGGCACCGGCCTGATCGGGCTCCGCGACCGGGTACAGGCCCTGGGCGGCACGATCGAGGTCAGCAGCCCCCCGGGAGCCGGCACCACCATCCTCGTCCAGCTCCCGCTCCAACCCGAGTGACCGGCCGCGCCGCGGCTTGAGAGGGTGGACGTCAACGTCTCGCTAGCTCTCCTCGGCGGGCGTCACTTTCTTCACGTACAGCAACCGGTCCCCCGCCTCGAGTGCGTCGACACTCGGCGCGTCCACCCGGTGCAGCTCGCCGCCGCGCACCACCCCCAGCACGATGTCGGACAGGTGCCGGGGCGAGCCACCCAGCTCGGACTGCTCCACCGGCCGCTCGGCGATGGAGAACCCGACGTCCGGGGTGATCAGGTCCTCGATCACGTTCACCACGTTCGGCGTGGAGGTGGCCATGCCGAGCAGCCGCCCGGCCGTCTCCGAGGAGACCACCACCGAGTCCGCCCCGGACTGGCGGACCAGGTGCACGTTCTCGGTCTCCCGCACCGAGGCGACGATGGTGGCCGTCGGTGCCAACTCCCGCGCGGTCAGGGTGACCAGCACCGCCGTGTCGTCGCGGGACGGCGCCACCACGATCGACGCGGCCCGGGGTACGCCGGCGGTACGCAGCACCTCGGCGCGGGTGGCGTTGCCACTCACCGTCACCAGGCCGCGGCTGCTGGCCAGCTTGAGCCGCTCCGGGTCGAGGTCCACCACCACGATCGACGCCGGGTCCGCGCCGTCGCCGAGCATGGTGTCCGCCGCGGCACTGCCCTTCGTGCCGTAACCAACCACAACCACGTGGTTACGCACCTTTGACCTCCAGCGTTGGACCTTGAATGCATGCCGGGAGCGCTCGGTGAGCAGCTCCATCGTGGTACCCACGAGGACGATCAGGAACACCAGCCGCAGCGGTGTCACCACCAGGATGTTGATCAGTCGCGCGGATTCGGACGCCGGCGTGATGTCGCCGTAGCCGGTGGTCGACAGCGACACCGTCGCGTAGTAGACCGAGTCGAGCAGGGACACCCCGTCGCCGTTGACGTCGCGGTAGCCGTCCCGGCCGAGGTAGACCACCAGCACGGTGAGTCCGAGGGCGAGCACCGCCACCGTCAGCCGGCGCACGATGGCCCCGGTCGGGCTGAGCGTCCGGTCCGGCATGCGGATGACGCCGAACCCGGCCATCTCACTCAGCGGGAGTCGCGGCGTGATCACCCGAACAGACTAGAGCCTCTGCCCGGGGCGCCCTCAAGCCACCACGATGCCGGCTTCGGCGGCGCCGGCGCGCAGCGTGTCCAGCCCGAACGCGCTGACCGGGTCGAGCGCGCCGGACCCGGAGACCCCGTGCTCCAGGGCGTACCCGGCGCCCCAGGCCAACAGGTCGGCGGTGATCGCGTAACCGTCCGGCGCGGTGAGCGTCACCGAGGCCAGCCGCTGCCCGGAGGCGCCGAACGCCTCACCGACGAAGTACGAGGTGCTGGCGGCCAGCGTCGCGGCGTTCGGCTCCTCGGTGGCCTTGCGTACCGCCAGCCGACCCACCGCGGTCAGCCCCTTGGCCACCGGCTCGAACTTCGCGAACAGCGGCGCGGCCCGCGAGCCGAGGTGTACCGCGCGGCTGATCGGGCCGAACCAGCCGAGGTAGACGTCCACCTCGCGCAGCCGGGGCGCCACCCCGGTCGCGGCCAGGCGGGGCAGCGCGAACTGCTCGGTCGCCCCGATGCTCACCCCGGGGCGGTCCCGGCCGGCGACCTGGAAGGTGCGGTAGCGCGCGCCGGCCGGTTCGTCGTGCAGCGCGCCGTCCCGCCACCGGTACATCGGCTCCAGCAGCACGCCGACCAGGGAGTTCAGCGTGCCCTTGGAGAAGCCCTGGCCACGCTGGCCGCCGGCGGTGATGAAGTAACCGACGTGCACGCCGGCGGTGCCCACCCCCGCCTGGGTCAGCGCCAGCGCGCCGGCCAGCGTGCCGGGCACGTAGTCGTTTCCGAACGCGGTGAGCAGCGCCGCCCCGGTGCGCGCCGCCGCCGGGCCGTACTGCTCGAACACCCGGCGGATGAACGGCGGCTCGCCGGTGGAGTCGAAGTAGATCGCGCCGGCGTCGACGGCCGCCGACACGGCGGCCTCGCCGAACTTCTCGAACGGCCCGACCGTGCTGACCAGCACGTCGCCGGTGTCGATCAGCGCCCGCACCGAGGCCGGGTCGGTGACGTCCGCGCGCGCGGTGGGCAGCCCGCCGAACCGCTCCGCCAGGGTGGCCAGCCGCGCCGGGTCGCGCCCGGCCAGCACGGGACGCAGGCCGCGCCGGGTCATCGCCTCGGCGGTCCGCGCACCGGTGTAGCCGGTGGCGCCGAGCAGTACGATCTTCGCCGTCATGGCGGTGAGGGTATCCCGGCTCCGGTGCCCCCGCCCGCAGCCGAGCCGGTGCCCGCCGGGGTGCCCGAGCCCGGGCCCGCCGGGCTGCCCGAGCGGATCCCCGAGACGGTGCCCGCCGAGAGGCCGGCGCCGGCGAGCGGCACGCCGCGCAGCAGCTCCCGCAGGCCGGTCGCGTCCAGCAGGTCGGCCGGGCGCAGCGTGACGTCGGCGCGCACGTAGTGGAACGCGGCCCGAACCTGCTCAACCGGGCAGCCGGCCAGCGCGGCCCAGGCCAGCCGGTACGCCGCCAGCTGCACGGACAGCGCCGGCAACCGGGCCTGATCGGGCACCGCGCCGGTCTTCCAGTCGACCACGGTCCAGCCGCCGTCCGGGTCGGCGAACACCGCGTCCATCCGGCCGCGCAGCGCGGTGCCGACCGGCGAGCCGTCCACCGCGTCGTCGAAGAGCACGGTCTCGAACGGCACCTCGACCTCGGCCGGGCGCCGGTCGGCCCAGTCGGAGGCCAGGTACGCGGTGCGCAGCGCGGTCAGCTCGGAGTCGGCGGCCGCGCCGTCGTCCGCCGCGCCGGGCAGCTCGTCCAGGTCCAGCAGCCGGGTCGCCCCGAAACGCTGCTCCAGCCAGGCGTGGAACGCGGTGCCCCGGCGGGCGTGCGGGTTGGGCGGGAACGGCATCGGCCGGCGCAACCGGGCGGCCAGCGCCTCCGGGTCGGCGGCCAGCTCGACCAGCTGGCTGACCGACATGGCGGCGGGCAGTGCCACCTCCGGGCGGGCCGACTGCGCCCTGGCCCGCTCGGCCAGCAGGACCGTGACGTCGGCCGCCCAGCGCTCCGGGTCGGATTCGTCCTCGCCGGGCTCGGCAGGGGGCGGTTCGACGGTCTCGCCGGTGTCGAACAGTGCCGGCGGCGGTTCCGGCGGCAGTGCGGCGAGCGCGGCGCGCACCAGCTCCGCGCCGGCGTGCACCCCGTCGTGGCGGACCCCCAGCGGGTCCACCGGCCAGCGCTCGGTGTGCGGGCGCGCGGTCACCGGGTTCGGCTCGCCCTCGGCCGGTTCCACCGCCCACCGCTCGACGACCAGGTCGGGGTGCCCGGCGGCGATCTCGGCCAGCTCGGTGAGGAAGTCGGACGGGCCGCGCGGGGTGTCGCCGGTAGCGGCCCACCAGTGCCCGGAGAGCATCAGCTCGCGCTCGGACCGGGTGATCGCCACGTACAGCAGCCGCCGTTCCTCGGAGAGCCTGCGCTCCTCCAGCGCCTCCTTGTGCGCCTTGAGCGCGTCGGTGACCTCCTTGCGGTCGCCGTCCGGGGGCAGGGTCGGGTCCGGCAGGTCGGGGGCGTCACCGCGCAGCAGCACCGGCAGCTCGCTCGGGTTGGTCAGCCAGGAGCCGCTCCTCGCGGCGCCCGGGAAGACCTTCTTCACCAGGTGCGGGACGGCGACCAGCTCCCACTCCAGGCCTTTGGCGGCGTGCACGGTGAGGATCTGCACCCGGTCCGCCGCGACCTCCACCTCGCCGGGGCTCAGCCCGTCCTCGGCCTGCTCGGCGGTGGCCAGGTAGTCCAGCAGCGCGGGCAGCGTCGGGACCTCGGCGCCGGCCGAGAAGTCGGCCACCACGTCGGCGAACGCATCCAGGTGCGCCCGGCCGACCGGGCCGGGGCGGGCGGCGGTCTCGGCGTCCAGCAGCAGCGCCCGCTCGGTGTCCGCGACCAGGTCGGGCAGCCCCGCCCAGCCGGATGTGCTCGCCCCACCGGCCCGCCCGCGCAGGTAGGTCAGCTCGCCGGCGAGCCGGCGGATCCGGCGCCAACCGGCCTCGGAGTAGCGCTCCGGTGACCCCGGCTCGTCCAGTGCGTCGACCAGGCCGGCCTGCTCCGCGTGCTCGCCGGGCAGTGCGTCGGTGACCAGCCCGAGCGCGTTGGCGGTGTCGCTCCTGTCGTTCGGCACGGCGTCCAGCGGGCGGGCCAGCTCCTTCGCCCTGGACCACAGTGCCGCCAGGTCGGCCGCGCCGAGCCGCCAGCGCGCGCCGGTGAGCAGCCGCACCGCGGCGGTGCCGGCCAGTGGGTCGGCGACCAGACGCAGCGCACTGACCAGGTCGCGCACCTCCGGCTCGGCCAGCAGCCCACCCAGGCCGACGACCTCGACCGGTACGTCCCTGGCCCGCAGCGCGGCGGCCATCGCGGGCATGTCGGCCCGGCGGCGCACCAGCACCGCGGCGGTCGGCGCGGGCTGTTCGGCATCGGCCGCCGCGTGCCACCGGGCGGCCAGCGCGTCGGCCACCCAGGACACCTCGGCGGTGACGTCGGACAGCAGTGCGAGCCGCACCGAACCGGGCGGCGCGCCGTCCCTCGGGCGCAGTTCGTCGACCTCGACGTGCTCGGCGGTGGTCGCTTTGCTCTGCGTAGGGATACGCAACGACTCGGACACCGCGTTGGCCAGCGTGAGCACCTCCGGCGGGTTGCGGAAGCTGGTCAGCAGGCCGTAGCGGCGCGCCGGCCCGAGCTGCCCGGCCGGCCCGGTGCGCGGGAAGTCGGTGCTGAACCGGGGCAGGTTGGCCGCACTCGCGCCCCGCCAGCCGTAGATCGACTGGCAGGGGTCGCCGACCGCGGTGACCGCCACCGGCTCCTCGCCCGGCTCGACCCGGAACAGCGAGCGCAGCAGCACCCGCTGCGCGTGCCCGGTGTCCTGGTACTCGTCCAGCAGCACCGCGCGGTAGCGGGACCGCTCGCCGGCGCCGACCTCCGGGTGCTCGGCGGCGATCCGGGCGGCGATCGCCATCTGGTCGGCGAAGTCCACGGTCCGCTCGGCCCGCTTGCGCGCGGCGAACGCCTCCACCAGCGGCAGCAGCGCCACCCGCAGCCGCTGGGCGTCGGCCATCTTCTGGAACTCCTGCGACAGCGCGGCCCGCTGCCTCGGTGCCCTGGGCGCGTTCTCCACCAGGCGCACGAACTGCTCGGCGTGCGCGCGCAGCTGATCCGGCTCGACGAGGTGCTCGCCGAGCTCACCGGACAGCGCGAGCAGGTAGCCGGTCACCGTGGCCGGCACCCGGTCGATGTCCAGGTCGGCCGCCCAGGTGGACACCACCCGGTGCGCGAGCTGCCAGGCCGCCGTCTCCGACAGCAGCCGCGCGCCCGGCTCGGCGGGCAGCCGCAGCGCGTGCTCGGCGACCAGCCGCCCGGCGTAGGCGTGATAGGTGGCCACCGTCACGTCACCCGCCTCGCCGACCAGGGCGGCCTTGCGCGCGCCGGTCGGGTCGAGGTCGTCCAGCAGCCGGGAGCCGGCCAGGCGCCGCAACCGCGAGCGGACCCGGTCGGCCAGCTGCTGGGCGGCCTTGCGGGTGAACGTCAGGCCCAGCACCTGCTCGGGCAGCACCGCGCCGGTGGCCACCAGCCACACCACCCTGGCGGCCATCGTCTCGGTCTTGCCGGCGCCGGCACCGGCCACCACCAGCGCGGGCTCGGCCGGGGCGGCGATCACGGCGGCCTGCTCCTCGGTGGGCGCCGGCACCCCGAGGGCGTGCGCCAGCCGGGCCGGGGTGAGCCACTCGGTCCTGGTGTCGGCGAGGGTCACGGCGTCACCTCCGGGGCTCGCGGTAGGTCCCCGAGCGGTACAGCACCGGGCGGCAGGTCAGCGTGGGTCATCCGCCGGGCACCCCCCGGCCGTCGGCGGCCACCGGGCAGCTGGTGCGCACCCCGCACCGCTCGCAGTCGGCGTTCTCCCGTGCGGTGAACTCGGCCGCGCCGGTCTCACCGGCCGCCGCGTGCAGCTCCCGGCGCCAGGTGCGCACGTCCTGCTCGGTCAGCGCGGGCTGGGTGCGCTCCTTGGCCCGGCCGTCGGCGCCCCGGTCGGCCAGGAACAGCAGCCGGGCCCCGCCCGGTTCGGTGCCGCCGGCTTCTCCGGGTGAACTCAGGCCCGCGGCCGGGCCACCCTCCCCCGGTGCGGCCGGGCCGCCCAGCACGTCCCGGAACGCGCCCAGCGCGGCGGCCAACTGGTAGACCGCGAGCTGCGGGTGCGCCTGCGCGTCCTCCCGGCTGACCGCCGTCTTGCCGGTCTTGACGTCGACGATCACCGGGCGTCCCTCGGCGTCGCGCTCCAGCCGGTCCACCCGCCCGCGCAGCAACACGTCCGGGCCGTCCGGCTCGCCCGCACCGCCGCTGCCGGCGCCGGGCAGGGCCAACTCGAGGCCCCGTTCGACGTCGACCTCGGTCAACCCGCCGCGGCGGCTCTCCGCCAGCCAGGTCCGGAAGGCGGTGAGCATGCCCCGGACCCGGTCCAGCTCGCGGCGGCCGAACCAGGGTGCGCCGGCATCCACCGCCGACCATGCCCGGCGCAGCGCGAGGTCGACCTCGGGCTCGGTGGCGCCGGCGGCTGTCGCCTGCACCAGCGCGTGCACCAGGGTGCCGGTCACCGACGGCAGCACCGCGCCGTCGTCACCCCCGTGCTTCTCCAGCACCCACTTCAGTGGACATTTCATGATCTTCTCAATGTCCGAGGGCGACACCGGCACCGGCTTGGCCGGGTCGCGCAGGGGGGCGGCGGTGGACATCGGAGCAAGCCCGTACCAGTCGTTCGGGTCGGCCCCGCGCACCCCGGCGGCGGCGAGGCGGGCCAACTGCAGCGCGGCCCGCTCCCGGCGCTCCGGCGAGCTCTCGGTGGCGGGCGCGCACACCGCCCGGCGCAGCTCGCCGACCAGCTCGGCCAACACCAAGGCCCGGGGTGGGCGGGTCACCGGGCGGGCCGCGTCCGGCTGGGCATCCG
>DASYLM010000058.1:0-2417 GCA_036009565.1 Pseudonocardia sp.
GTACATGATCGACTACCTGTGGCACGACTTCAACGGCTTCACCATCGACACCGTCCTGATCAACACCCACTACCCGGTCAGCCCGACGTCGTTCGTGCTGCAGTGGGGCGTGATCGTCCGCAAGCCGCCCGGGCTCAGCGACGAGCAGGGCAACCGGCTGGCCGAGCGGTTCGCGAAGGGCACCGGCGTCGGCTTCCTGCAGGACGTCGAGATCTGGAAGAACAAGAGCCGGATCGACAACCCGCTGCTCTGCGAGGAGGACGGCCCGGTGTACCAGCTCCGCCGCTGGTACGAGCAGTTCTACGTCGACGTCGAGGACGTCACCGAGGAGATGACCCAGCGCTTCGAGTTCGAGGTCGACACCACCCGCGCGGTGCAGGCGTGGGAGGAGGAGGTCCGGCAGAACATGGCCCGCCGGGCCGCGCGCGAACCGAGCGGGCAGCCGACGTGACCGGGCCGGCGGGTCGGCCCGAGGAGCTCGCCGCCGCGACGATGGCCGACCGGCGGGCGCAGCTGGAGGACGGGCTCGCCGACCTGGACTGCGGGCACTGCGGCGGCGTGGTCCGGGTGAAGAAGAACAGCCTCGCGCACACCAGCGTCCAGTGGTCCGCCGACGCGGTGCGGCGCTGCCCGGCCTACGCCGTCCGGGACGGCTGCCCCCACCTGCGGCGCAGCGTGGAGGCGGCGGTCGCGGACGGCTGGCTGGAGGTGGCCGAGAACTCACCGGCCTTACAAGACTCATCAGCGCCGCCGGGTCACTCGGCGCGCTCCCGGCCGGTGCTGCCCGGTGGCTGAGTTCCACCGGTTGCCCGTGGCCGAGGTGCTCGCCGAGACCGCCGACGCGGTCTCGGTGGTGCTGCGCGTCCCGCCTGAGCTCGCCGCCCGCTACGCCTACCGGCCCGGGCAGTTCCTCACCTTGCGCATCCCCGGCCCGGACGGCGCCTCGCTGGCGCGCTGCTACTCGCTGTCCAGCTCCCCGGACCCGGCCGGCCCGGGCGGCGACCTGACGGTGACGGTCAAGCGGGTGGCCAACGGACGTGGTTCGAACTGGCTGTGCGACCACCTGGAGGTGGGCACCGAGCTGGACACGCTGCCCCCGGCCGGCACGTTCACCCCGCGCTCACTGGACGCCGACCTGCTGCTCGTCGCGGCCGGGAGCGGGATCACCCCGGTGATGTCCATCCTGCGCGCCGCGCTCGGCACCGGCCGGGGCCAGCTGGTGCTGCTGTACGCGAACCGCGACGAGCAGTCGGTGATCTTCGCCGACGAGCTGCGCGAGCTCGCCACCGCCGCGCCCGACAGGTTGGTGGTGCTGCACTGGCTGGAGAGCCTGCAGGGGTTGCCGACCCGGGCGGCGCTGGCCGCGCTGGTGCGGCCGTTCGCCGGGCGGGAGGTGTTCCTGTGCGGGCCCACCCCGTTCATGGACGCGGCGACGCATGCGCTGCGTGACCTGGACGTGCCCCGCAAGCGGCTGCACATCGAGCGGTTCCTCTCGCTCACCGAGGACCCGTTCGTCGGCCTCAGCGGATCGGCGGGGCGGCGGGCGCCGGCCGGGAGCGACACCGCGAGTGCGGTGAGCACTGCGGTCAGCACTGGGGTCAGCACTGCGGTGAGCACTTCGGTGGAGGTCGAGTTGGACGGCGAGCGGCACTCGTTCGCGTGGCCACCAGGCACCACCCTGCTCGACCTGTTGCGCGAGCAGGGGCTGGACGCACCGTTCTCCTGCCGCGAGGGCGCCTGCAGTGCCTGTGCCTGCCGGGTCACCGGCGGTGAGGTGAAGATGCGGCGCAACGAGGTGCTCGACCAGACCGACCTGGACGAGGGATACGTGCTGGCCTGCCAGGCGCTGCCGGTCACCGACTCGGTGTCGGTCAGCTACGACTAGCGCGGCCGACCGCACCAGGTGTCGCGACAGCGGAGAAGTGGAGCATTCGTGCCGATCGACCCGGAGCGCGCCCTCGGTGCCGAGCTGCCCGAGCAGACTTTCAGCTGGACCGCCTCGGACGTGCTGCTCTACCACCTCGGCATCGGCGCCGGCGCGGACCCGATGGACCCCCGCGAGCTGCGCTACGCCCACGAGGACGACCTGCGGGTACTGCCCACCTTCGGGGTGGTCGCGCCGACCCTCCGGGACACCGAGCCGCCCAAGGTGGAGCTGCCGGGCATCGACATCGACCTGGCCTCGGTGCTGCACGGCAGCCAGGAGATCACCGTGCCCGGCCCGCTCCCGGTGGCCGGTACCGGGGTGGCCCGGGGTCGGATCGCCGACCTGCAGGACAAGGGGTCGGCGGCGGTGATCGTGCGGGTGACCGAGGTCAGCAACGAGCACGGCACTCCACTGTGGACGGCGCGGTCGAGCATCTTCGCCCGCGGTGAGGGCGGTTTCGGCGGGCCGCGCGGATCGGCCCCGCGGGTCG
>DASYLM010000059.1:0-6215 GCA_036009565.1 Pseudonocardia sp.
CAGCAGCTCGCCGGCCTCGAGGTTCACGACGCGCGCGGTGACGTGGTGCTGCGCACCGTCCACATCTGACCCCGGTCCTGGGTCGGATTTCGAACCAGCCCCGAACCAGCCCCGAACCAGCACGGCCCCAGGCACGTCCCAGGCCGCCGGGTCCGCCGCTATTGCCCTGGTCACGGCGCCCGGGAGTGCCCGGCGCCACGCCACTACCATCGGTGCCGACCCCGCACCTCTATACCTGGGAGCACCGTGAGCACCGCCGCCCGCCGTCCCGTCGTACTGCTCGCCGAGAAGTTGGCGCCCTCCGTCCTCGACCTGCTCAGCGACAGCTGCGACATCCGGCACGTCGACGGGACCGACCGCCCCGCGCTGCTGGCCGCGGTGGCCAACGTCGACGCGCTGCTGGTCCGCTCCGCCACCAAGGTGGACGCCGAGGTACTGGCCGCCGCGCACCAGCTCAAGGTGGTCGCCCGCGCCGGCGTCGGGCTGGACAACGTCGACGTCCCGCCGGCCACCGCGCGCGGCGTCATGGTCGTCAACGCGCCCACCTCGAACATCGTCTCCGCCGCCGAGCACGCGGTGGCCCTGCTGCTGTCCGCGCTGCGCCACGTGCCGGCCGCGGACGCCAGCCTGCGCGCCGGGCAGTGGAAGCGCAGCTCCTACACCGGCGTCGAGCTCAACGGCAAGACGGTCGGTGTGGTCGGCCTCGGCAAGATCGGCCAGCTGGTCGCCCAGCGGCTGTTCGCGTTCGGCACCAAGATCGTCGCGTACGACCCGTACATCGCCCCGGCCCGCGCCGCCCAGCTCGGCATCGAGCTGCTGTCCCTCGACGAGCTGCTCGAGTGCGCCGACGTGATCTCCATCCACCTGCCGAAGACCCCCGAGACGCTCGGCCTGATCGGCAAGGACCAGTTGGCCATGACCAAGCGGGGCGTGGTCATCGTCAACGCCGCCCGCGGTGGTCTCGTCGACGAGGACGCGCTGGCCGAGGCGGTCCGCTCCGGCCACGTCGGCGCCGCCGGCATCGACGTCTACGTCACCGAGCCGACCACGGTCAGCCCGCTGTTCGAGCTGCCCTCCATCGTCGTCACCCCGCACCTGGGCGCCTCCACGAACGAGGCGCAGGACCGCGCCGGCACCGACGTGGCGCGCTCGGTGCTGCTCGCGCTGGCCGGCGAGTTCGTGCCGGACGCGGTGAACGTGCAGATCTCCGGCGTCGTCGGCGAGGAGGTGCGGCCGTACCTGCCGCTCACCCAGAAGCTGGGCACCCTGCTCTACGCGCTGACCGGTCGGGTGCCCGCCTCGGTGACCGTGGAGGTCTCCGGCGAGCTGTCCGCCGAGGACGTCTCGGTGCTGCCGCTGGCGGCGCTGCGCGGCATTTTCAACGACGTGGTGGAGGACCAGGTCACCTTCGTGAACGTGCCCTCGCTCGCCGAGGAGCGCGGTGTGGCCGTGGCGGTCACCACGGTGCCGGAGAGCGACAACTACCGCAGTGTGGTGCGGCTGCGTGCCGCCATGCCGGACGGTGAGCAGGTGACCGTGGCCGGCACGCTGACCGGCCGCGCGGCGGTCGAGAAACTGGTCGAGGTCAACGGCCGGCACTTCGACCTGCGCGCCGAGGGCGACGTCCTGGTGCTCGAGTACATCGACCGCCCGGGCGTGATGGGCCGGGTCGGCACCCTGCTCGGCGAGGCCGGCGTGAACATCGAGGCCGCGCAGATCAGCCAGACCGCCGACGGAACCGACGCGATCATGTTGCTGCGGGTGGACCGGCCGGTGGACAACACCGTGCTCAGCCCGGTCGGCGCCGCGATCGGCGCGCGCACGATCAGCGCGGTCAGTTTCGACTGAGATCGGCCTCAGCTCCGGCTGGGTTTCGGGCATCTGTAGGGTGGGGCGGCCGCGATCGGCCGCCCCACTTTCTGTCTTTTGCCGTGCGCGCGTGGTCCATCCGGGTAGAACTCCTGGGGCTCATGCGCCGGGGGTGGTGTGGCAGTAGTCCTGAGGCTCGGGGGAGTTGCAGTTCGGTAACGCCCGGAAACGTTCTCAGGTTCGCCAACGGTCTCTACGGCGGATCCCCCTGGCAGCCCGCCGGCGGGTCGGACGAGGGGAACACTCAGGATGCGAACCCGCACACTCCTGGCCGGCGCCACCCTGGCGCTGCTCACGATGGCCTGGAGCGCGCCCGTCGCGATGGCCGCCGACAACGATGGCAGTGGTTCCCAGCCACCGGCCTCGTCGGTCCCCGTGCCCGGGCAGGCCGACAGCAACAAGCCGGCGCAGGGCGAGAAGGACAAGGACAAGCCGACGTCCGAGCCACCCGCGCCGCCGGCGCCGCCGCCCGTGCAACCCAAGCCGGTGGAGCCCAAGCCCGTCCAGCCCAAGCCGGCACCGGGCAACGAGCTCAAGCCCGGCCCCATCCTGTCCGACCCCAAGGCGTCGCTCTCGGTGTCGCCGAAGCTGGTCAGCCCCGGCGACTCCATCTCGGCCAACGCGAACTGCGCGAACGGCCAGCTGTTCTCGCTCACCGGTGACGGGGTGCGGTTCAGCGGCAACAGCGGCTCGGTCGACCGCAACGCCAACTCGGGCAACCACACGGTGACCCTGGTGTGTGCGAACGGGTCGAAGCGCGTCACCGCGACCGACTCGTTCCAGGTCCGCGGCATCGGCCCCGGTCCCGGTGGGCCCGGCGGTCCCGGTGGGCCTGGCGGTCCCGGTGGGCCGGGCGGTCCCGGTGGGCCCGGTGGTCCCGGTAGGCCGGGTGACCCGGGCAACGGCGACCTGCGTGCGACCCTCTCGGTCTCGCCGAGGAACGTCCGCCAGGGCGACGCGGTCTACTTCAACGGCGGCTGCTCGAGTGGCCGGCAGGTGTCGCTGGATGCCGACGGCGTGAACGTCCGGGGCAACCGGGGCTACGTCGACGACAACGCCCGCGAGGGCGACCACACCGCGACCCGGGTCTGCCAGGACGGGTCGAGGCGAGAGGTCGCCAGGGACACCTTCCGGGTCATCCGGGGTGACAACGGCGGCAACGGCGGCAACGGCGAGGGGCCGCGCGACTTCTGGCTGAGCGACCGCTCCGGCTACCGCGGCGACTCGGTCGACGTGTCGGTGCGCTGCCGGGACAACAACGCCCGGTTGGAGTCCGACGCGCTCGACGACATCACCCTGCACCGCGACGGCAGCAGGCTGACCGGATCCACCCGCGTGGTCGGTCACGTCGGCAACGGCTGGCACCGGGTCACCGTGAGCTGCGACGGCCACGACGACAGCGAGGGCTTCTGGGTGCTGAGCGACCGCGGCGACCACGACAGCTACCTCAGCCTCGACCCCGGCTACGGGCACCGCGGCGACGAGGTCGACATCCACGTCGGCTGTGACGACTCCGTGGGCCGGGCCGAGTCCGACGCGCTGGACGACATCGACCTGGACCACGACGGCCGGCAGTGGCGCTACAGCGGCACCACGCACGTCAGCGACGACGCCGAGCAGGGCGAGCACACGGTCCGGGTGAAGTGTGGGGACGACACGCTGGAGGAGTCGTTCTTCGTCCAGGGCGACGGCGACCACAAGGGTGACGACGGCTCCACGCCAGGCGGCGGGGACCAGGTGTCGGTGTATCCGGAGGGTGCCCCGGAGACCGGTGGCGGCCCGGTCGTCGACGGTGGTGCGCCGGGTCTGACGGCGCTGGGTGTGATCGGTCTGACAGGTGCGGCGATTGCCGGTACTGGTGCGGCGTTGGCGCGACGGAACTCACGGCGGGGTGCTGGACGATGAGAATTCACGGGGGGCCGGCTCGGGTCGGCACGGTTTCGGCGTTCAGAATGTCGGGGTTCGGGGTGTCGGCGTTCGGGTTTCGGACGTTCGCGGCTCGGTCCGTCCTGTTGGCGGCGGCGGTCGCGGTGCTGGCGGCGGGCTGCAGCTCGCCGGCGGGGCCGGGGCCGAACGACGGCCCGAGCCTCACCTCACCGACGGTGACCGGGGCACCGGTGACGGCGATCCCGCCGATCGCGGCCTCGGCGCCGACGGAGCTGCGGATCGATGCGATCAACGCGTCGTCGAGCCTGGTTCCGCTGGGGTTGAACCCGGACCAGACGATCACCGTGCCGCCGGTGAGCACGCCGTTGCAGGCCAGCTGGTACCGGTTGGGCCCGACACCGGGCGCGGCCGGCCCGGCGATCATCCTGGGCCACATCAACGGCAACGGGCAGGACGGCATCTTCGCCAAGCTGAACCAGCTCAAGCCGGGCGATCAGGTCAAGGTGACGAGGGCGGACGGCAAGACCGCCGTCTTCACCGTGACGAAGCTGCAGCAGGTCCCGAAGAACGCGTTCCCGACCGTGGACGTCTACGGGGACACCGCGGACTCGGAGCTGCGGCTGATCACCTGCGGCGGCGGCTTCGACAAGAGCAAGCGCAGCTACGTGGACAGCATCATCGCCTTCGCCAAGCTCACCTCGGTGGCCTGACGCGGGTGCGCCAGAGCGTGGCTCTCGATCCTATGCCGAGTGGCGTGGTGGCCAGGTGGGCGCATCGCAAGGCTTGCGTCGTCCTCGGAGTCGCCGGTCCCGTTGTTGGACCGGCGGCGACGACAACGCCGCGAGGTGTCTGCCTGGGCGCCACACGCCGGCTGAATGGTTTGGGAGACACGCTCTAGGCGAGCAGGGCGCCGGTACGACACCGCCAAACGACACCGCCAAACGACACCGCCAAACGGCACCGCCCGAACTCGGCAAAATTCGCCGGTTCGGGCGGTGTCGCGAGGCGACTCGCCCGGCTTGCCCGGATCTTCACTAGGCTGAGTGAACCCGAATGGGTGGCCATCGGCGAATGCGGCTCACCGCAGCCGGTAGCGTGCCGTCGGGACATCGGTTCCCGGCAGTACAGGGGCGGTACGAGGAGGCGGCAGGTCATGCGATTGGCGGTGGTTCCCGGAGACGGGATCGGGCCGGAGGTCATCGCCGAGGCGCTGAAGGTGCTCGGGGAGGTCGCGCCGGGTACCGAGACGACGACCTACGACCTCGGCGCGGCGCGCTGGCACTCGACCGGGGAGCTGCTCCCCGAGTCCGTGCTGACCGAGTTGGCCGAGCACGACGCGATCCTGCTCGGCGCGGTGGGTGACCCTTCGGTGCCCAGCGGCATCCTGGAGCGCGGGCTGCTGCTCCGGCTGCGGTTCGAGCTCGATCATCACGTCAACCTGCGCCCGGCGCGGCTCTACCCGGGGGTGCGCAGCCCGCTGGCCAACCCGCCGGAGATCGACCTGGTCGTGGTGCGCGAGGGCACCGAGGGGCCGTACGCCGGCACCGGTGGCCATCTGCGCAAGGACACCACGCACGAGATCGCCACCGAGGTCAGCATCAACACCGCGTTCGGTGTGGAGCGGGTCGTGCGTGACGCGTTCGCCAGGGCGGCCAAGCGGCCGCGCAAGCACCTCACCCTGGTGCACAAGACCAACGTGATGGCGTACGCCGGCGGGCTGTGGTCGCGGATCGTCGAAGAGGTCTCGCTCGAGTACCCCGACGTGGGCGTCTCCTACCAGCACGTGGACGCGACCACGATCCACCTGGTGACCGACCCCGGCCGGTTCGACGTGATCGTCACCGACAACCTGTTCGGCGACATCCTCACCGACCTGGCGGCCGCGGTGACCGGTGGCATCGGGCTGGCCGCCAGCGGCAACCTCGACGTCAGCCGGCGCAACCCGAGCATGTTCGAACCGGTGCACGGCAGCGCGCCGGACATCGCCGGGCAGGGCATCGCCGACCCGACGGCCGCGGTGCTGTCCGTGGCACTGCTGCTCGACCACCTCGGACGCAGCGAGGCGGCCCGCAAGGTGGAGGCGTCGGTGGCATTCGACCTGGCCACCCGCGACCCCGGGGCCGCCGGGCACACCTCGTCGATCGGCGACCGGCTGGCTGCGCTGGTCGGCCGCCCGGCCACCTTCGACGCCATCTGACGCAGGCCCGTTCTCCCGCGAGTCGGGGCACTCAGCACACGGAGCCGCGGCACCCAGCACACCCGGAGCGAACGGGGTGGCTGGTGGCTGGCACAGACCGGATGTAGGTCGCACAGGCCTTGTAGACCCTGTGCGGAGTGCGGCCGGTCTGTGTGACCCCGGACAGCGGGTGAGCGGCGGCCCGGTGGGCCGCCGCCCGTGTGGGCCGCTGCCCGTATGGGCCGCTGCCCGTGTGAGCCGCCGAACCTACCGACTCACCGAC